>JBDTOJ010000047.1:0-70554 GCA_039933295.1 Chloroflexota bacterium | reverse complement strand
TAGAGCGCGTCGTACACCGTGAGGCGATGTCGCTCGGCGAGTTCGATCGCGCCGAACAGCCCGGCCAGGCCGCGATCGGTGGTCTCCACGCCGGTCGCGTAGAGCCGTTCCAGGCGAGCCGCCGCATCGAGTGCAGGCAGTTTCGCCCCGCGGAGCAAGGCGTTCGCGACCTCCACCCCGAAATGCCCGGGCGCCAGAATCATGACGTCGGCTTCGGTCCACGCACCCCACCGACTGAGCCACGCCTCGTCGCCGGCGAGGAGGGCCATCGCGGCCGACGCATCGAGGACGACGACCTCCTGGGCGGTCCCGAATGTCATGACGGATCGTGCCCAGGGAATCCCGGTGCGCCCGGTGATCCCGGCGACGCCCTTGATCTCCGTTCGCGCCGGATGGTCTCGACCGGATCGAAGGCGGCGGGAAAGGGCCGCCGTGCCGCGAGGCGACGGAGATCATCGAGCGCGCCGAGTCGCGCTGCCTGCCGCCGCGCCGGATCAACGAGGGCAAGATCGGACAGCGGAACCAGCGCAGCCACGGGCTGGCCAGCCCGTTCGATGACAATCCGCTCTCCGGCGGCAGCTTCATCCACGATCTGCCCGAATCGGCGCCGTACGTCGAGCGCGGTCACGGTTCTCATGGTCATATGATAGCACCATCATAGTTGCTCAGATCCGGCACCATGAGCCGATGCACAACGAGCTGCCGCCCCAGAACGAACCCGTCGTCATGTGCCTGCCGGAGGGCGCCGGCCTCCGGGACATGGGTGACCTGCCTGCGAATGTCGAGGTGGTGCTGATCCCCGCCGAGCCCGGCCCGGTTCCGGACCTGTCACCGGTCGATCTCATCGTGCCCACCATGCGCGTCCGGGAGGCGCTATTCGAGCTCCTGGCCGGGCCGCCCGGGCGCCTGCGGGTCATCCAGACGCTCAGCGCCGGCGTCGACTGGCTCACCGGGCATGTCCCGACGCACGTCACCGTCTGTAACGCGCGCGGCGTGTACGACGGGCCGCTCGCCGAGTGGGTGATCGGTGCGATCCTGGCCGTGCAACGTGGCCTCGTTCGGGCGCGCGATGCCCAGGCCCGCGGCGAATGGACCGCCTACGAGCCGGACGAGCTCACCGGTCGGACGGTCGTGATCCTCGGGATGGGTTCGATCGGGACGGCGATCGCCGATCGACTTCGCCCGTTCGGCGTCGAGATCGTCGGCGTCGCCCGGACGCGGCGGGACGGGCTGCTGGGCCTCGAAGACCTCGATGCCGTCCTTCCGGGCGCGGACATCCTCGTCAACATGCTGCCCCTGACAACTGAGACCCGCGGCTTGCTCGAGGCGCGGCGGCTCGCCCTCCTCCCCGATGGGGCGCTGCTCGTCAACGGCGGCCGCGGCCGGACGATCGATACGGACGCGCTCGTCCGGGAAGCGACAACCGGGCGCCTCCGAGCCGCCCTCGATGTCACGGACCCGGAGCCGCTGCCCGCGGGCCACCCGCTCTGGAGCCTGCCAAACGTCCTGATCAGCCCGCACATCGCCGGCGACTCACCCGACTCCAGCCGCCGCTCGTTCGAGCTTGCCGGCGACCAGATCCGGCGCTTCGCCGCCGGGGAGCCGCTCATCAACGAGGTCCCGCGCTACCAGCTCGAGTGATGGGCGACGCCATCACGGCGTCGTTCCTCAGGGCTTCGGTTGGACCACCGCCAGAACGTTCCGACTCGGATCGATGGGTCCGAGCCTGCGGTCGCCCGGGCCGGCGCGCCTCACGTCAGGCCGGAATAATCCCCCGCGAACCCGCCAGAAACTGCGGTGACGTCAGTGACTCGGGTGCTGTCGCTCAGCCGCCGGTCGTCACGATGACGAGCTCGGGTGGGATGGGTGGCATCTTCGCGGCGGGCGAGGGCGAGGGGATATAGCGGGGCCATCCGGCGAGGACGACATGCTTCCTTCAGACGATTGGACCACGATCGGCCGGTGCGCGCAAGCACCCTTACTGGTACGAATGGCGATGCCGGCGGTGACGCCGGGCAACGGGCCGCCGATCCGAGGGCTCGGTGCCCCGTTCGGCGGAGTCCCGGAGGTCGGCGTCGGCGCGCCTCCCGGCGACGCCATATGGCCTCGTGTTGACACCGAGCACCACCCGGCGCAGGGTAGGCCCGATCATGCATCTGAACAAGGTTCGCGGAAGCGGGCGTCGCCTGCTCGTACCGATATCGGCCGCGCTGCTGCTGCTGTCAATGACCCCAGTCTCTCCCGGGGTTTCCGCGGCGACCTTCAGCGTGACCCTCAAACCGACTGCCGATGCCAAGGTCGATGCGTCCAAGGCCACCACCAACTACGGCACCTCCGCGCTCCGGGTCGACGCCTCGCCCGATATCCGGAGCTACCTCACCTTCGATGCCAGTGCGATCACCGGGACCGTGACCAGCGTGACGCTACGGATCTGGGCGACGAGCGCGCAGAGCGTCGGGATCGACGCCTACCGGGTCACCGACACGAGCTGGACCGAGGCCGGGTTGACGTATGCGAACCAGCCACTGGGCTCGATCGGCACGTCGCCGCTCGGGGCGTCGGGGCCGGTGACCAAGGGGGCCTGGGCGACGATCAATGTGACCGGACTCGTCACGACGCCCGGCAGGTATGGCCTCGTCCTCAAGACGAAGAGCGCGACCGCCCTCGCCCTCGCCAGCCGCGAAGATGCCGCCCATCCCCCCGAGCTCGTCATCGTCACGACCGGCGCCGGAGACACGACCCCGCCCACGACCCCCGGGACCCCGACCGGCCTGGTCGTTGGGATGACCACGACCACGATCGGCTGGACGCGCTCGTCCGACGACGTCGGGGTCATCCGCTACGACGTCCGCCGGGATAGCGCACTCCTTGGCTCCGTGCCTCAGCCGGCATCGGGCAATCCGACCTTCGATGACACGGGGCTGGCCCCCGGCACCAGTTACGCCTACGTCGTGATCGCGTTCGATGCCGCCGGCAATAGCACGGCCTCGGCCGTCGGCCAGGTGATCACCGCGCCGCCGCCAACAGCCCCGCCCACGGCGCCCCCGACCGCGCCGCCAACAGCCCCGCCCACAGCCCCGCCCACGGCGCCGCCCACGGCGCCGCCAACTGCGCCACCGACCATTCCGCCAACCGCGCCACCGACGGCACCGCCCACGGCGTCCCCCACGGCGCCACCGACCGCACCGCCAACAGCGCCTCCCCCGTCGGACCCGGTCCTACTGGCAGCCGGAGACATCGCGACCTGCACCGGGAGCGGCGACGAGCAGACCGAGGCGCTCCTCGCCACCCTATCCGGTACCGTGGCGACCCTCGGCGACCACGCGTATCCATCTGGAACGGCGGCAGACTTCGCGAACTGTTACGACCCGTCATGGGGCAAGGAGCGTGCCCGGACGATGCCCGCCGTCGGCAATCACGAGTACCAGACGGCAGGTGCGAGCCCGTATTACGCATACTTCGGAGCGGCCGCCGGGGACCCATCGAAGGGCTACTACGCGTACACCCTCGGCACGTGGCGAATCATCGTTCTGAACAGCAATTGCTCGGCTGTCGGCGGATGTTTCGCGGGATCCACCGAGGAGCAGTGGCTCCGCGCCGAGCTCGCCGCAAACAGCACGATGAACGTGCTCGCCTACTGGCATCAACCCAGGTTCTCGTCCGGCTTCCACGGCAGCGACGCGACCTTCGAGCCGTTCTGGCAGGCGCTCTACGAGGGCGGCGCCGACATCGTGCTCAACGGCCACGATCACGACTACGAGCGATTCGCTCCGCAGGACCCGACCGGCGCGGCCAACACCACGTTCGGCATCCGGGAGTTCGTGGTTGGCACGGGAGGCTCGGGCAACCGCGCCGTCGGTCCCGCGGTCGCCAACAGCGAGGTTCGGGATTCATCCACGTTTGGTGTCCTCGAGCTGTCGCTCGGCGCAGCCTCCTACACGTGGCGCTTCCATCCCGCGGGCACGGGGACCTTCACCGATATCGGATCGGGCACGCCCCACGCGGCTCCGCCGGCCGACACCGTTGCGCCGAGCATCCCTGCCGGTCTCGCGACCGGTCCGCTGACCTCGACATCCGTCACGCTGACTTGGCAGCCATCTACGGACGACGTGGCCGTGACCGCCTATGGCATCTTCCGGGACGGCAGCCCGATCGGAACGAGCGGCGCGACGACATTCCAGGACTACGGCGTCGTCGCCGGCGGCACGTACGGGTACCAGGTCCGCGCACGCGATGCGGCGGGCAATTGGTCCGCCCTGTCCACATCGTGGCCGGTCACTACGCCGTTGCCCGCAGGTGGCGCGACCGGTCAAATCATCGCGGACACATTCGTCCGGGCTGACATCGCGACCCTCAACAGCGGCACGTTGGCGACGCTCGAGGTCGACGGCAGTCCGCTCAAGTCCATCCTGCTCCAGGTCACCGTGAGCGGTCTGGCCGGGCGCGGCGTCGCGCATGCCTATCTCAACCTGTACTGCGTCGACCCATCGAATGTCGGCGGCATCTTCCACAACACGTCCACGACTTGGAGCGAATCGACCGTGACCTGGAACTCGGCCCCGGTGTCCGACCCCTCAATCGTGGCGTCGCTCGGGACGGTCAATGCGGGCTCCTGGTACCAGGTCGATCTGGCCAGTTCCATCACGGGTGACGGAACGTATGCGTTCCGGGTCGACACCTCGTCGTCGAACGGGGCCGACTACGGGTCGCGGGAGGGCACGGCCGCCAACCGGCCGAGCTTCGTGATCGAAGTCGTGACGCCAGCAGCACCCTCCGGCGGGCGCACTCCGAGCCTTACGCCTTCTTGATCGCCCTCCTTGATCGCGGGCCTCGGCCTCAGCCGACGACGGGCACGCCCTCATCGGCCGCGGCACGGGCGAGGTCGCGATCCAGAGTCGCCAGCTCGCCGTCGACATCAAGGGCCAGGTCGAGGTAGAGCGCGTCGTACACCGTGAGGCGATGTCGCTCGGCGAGTTCGATCGCGCCGAGCAGCCCGGCCAGACCGCGAGCGGTGGTCTCCACCCCGAAATGCCCAGGCGCCAGCATCATGACGTCGGCTTCGGTCCACGCACCCCACCGACTGAGCCACGCCTCGTCGCCGGCGAGGAGGGCCATCGCGGCCGACGCATCGAGGACGACGACCTCCTGGGCCGCGGCTAGGCTAGGGTCGTGACGACGAACGACGACGACCCTCACGACCTCGAACGGTTCCTGGCCGCACAGGAACGAAGTTATCCGGGCGCGCTCGCAGAGCTCCAACGTGGTCGCAAGACGGGCCATTGGATCTGGTTCGTCTTTCCGCAGATCACTGGCCTCGGCCGGAGCGACGTGTCGCGGCACTACGCGATCGCGTCGCTCGACGAGGCACAGGCGTATCTTGCGAATCCGGTCCTGGGTGCCCGCCTTCGGGAGTGTGCTGAGGCCCTGCTGACGCTCCGCGGCCCGACTGCGGCCGAGATCCTTGGAGGGATCGATTCCATGAAGGTGCGCTCGTCGATGACGCTCTTCCATCGCGCGGCGCCCGATGATCCGACCTTCCCGGCGGTGCTGGACCGCTACTACGGCGGTGTGGCCGACGACGCCACGGACGTCATCCTGGCCGCTGGCTCTCAGGACCCCGGCTGAACGACCGCCGGGCCTGGGACCGGGATCGACCCTGCCGACGAGACGGCGCAACCGATCGTACCGGGGGCTAACCCCACCTCGAAGATGCCGGGTGACCGGCTGGTTGCGTGGCCTTGAAACCCGTAGCGTTTGGGCATGACATCGAACGCAGTGGCGAGAACGCCCGGAGGCAGTACATGCACGTGAATCGAAAGACCCTCTATCTCGGGGTGTTCCTCGTCGCGGCGGGGGGCTTGACGCTCATCGCCAGGGGCGAGGACGCGGGCGCCACGGCCGCGCGGGCCCTCGGCCTGTGGCCGCTGGCCATCATCGCGATCGGCGGCGCCCTCATCCTGCGGGGCACGCGTCTCGCGCTTCCCGCCGGAGTCCTCGCCGCGGCCTTGCCCGGCCTCCTGTTCGGCAGCGCGGCGATCGCGACGCCCGCCTTCAACGTCAACTGCGGTCAGGGCAACCCGACGTCGCTCCTGAACCATACTGGGACCTTCGACGGTCCGGCCAGCGTCGACATGACCATGTCATGCGGCACGGTGACCCTCACGACCCGCCCGGGCAGCTCGTGGGACGCCCAGACCAAGGGCGACAGCGCACACCCGGCCAACGTGACCGCGTCCGGCAGCCGCCTCTCGATTGGATCGGCCGGCCGCAGGGTCGGCCTGGGCGACAAGTGGATCGGCGACACGTGGGCGGTCGTCCTGCCCACCGACGTGGCCCTCGACGTGTCGACCACGGTGAACGCCGGCAAAGCCGATATCGACCTTTCGAACGCCACGCTCGGTGCGGTGGTGATGGACATCAACGGCGGCGACCTCCGGCTCGGACTGATTGGCGCGTCCATCGATCGCCTGAGTCTCGACCTCAACGCAGCCGCCGCATCCGTACTGCTGCCGGACGGGGTCAACTTCACCACCAGCATCGATGTCAACGCGGGCTCCGTCAGCGTGTGCGTTCCGGCGGGCCTCGGCCTCCGGATCCACCAGGACGTGTCCCTCGGCGACGTCAAATACGCCGGAGCCACTCGCACGCAGGACGTGTGGGAGACCCCGGGCTATGCATCGGCACCCAACCACGCCGACGTGACCATCTCGGTCAACGTTGGTAGCGTGGACATCGCCCCCGAAGGAGGCTGCAAGTGAACACCCGTCGTCTGTATCGCTGTCGGACAGATCGAAAGATCGCCGGCGTCGCGTCCGGCATCGCCGAGTACTTCGAGCTCGACCCCACCGCCGTCCGCGTCGCCTGGATCGTGTCCGTCCTGTTCGGTGGGTTCACGATCCCGCTCTACGTGATCCTCGCCATCGTCATGCCGATCGAGCCGCTTGCGGCCACTGCAGCCCCATCGCCCCGACCGACCGCCGATGAGGCGGTCACCGACGAGACAGTGACCACCGACGCGGCAGCCGATGCCGAGGCCGGAACGCCGATTGACCGTTTCCCGGCGCGTTCGTCCGTCCATGCTCACGGACAAGTGCCGGCCGGCAGCTGGGCCGCGTCCCCGGTCCATGAGCATCGAGCGGCAACCGAGCCCTCGGCTCCCGGCCGGACCGGCTTCGTCGTCGGAATCGTGCTCGTCGTGTTCGGGGCAGTCGCTCTTGCCGGCCAGCTGCTTCCCGGCTGGCTGACGGGCGTGGCGCTTGGCCCTGCGTTCATCCTGGCGCTCGGAATCGCGTTGGTGGTCGCCGGCTCCCGACGGACCGCAGCCCCCCGATGATCGCAGCGCCGCTCGTCGTCCTCGGCCTGCTCCTCGTCCTGAGTTCGTTGCTCGGGAACCGGATTGCAGGCCGGGAACGCGGGGCGGTTACGTCGTTCCTGCTGTCCCCGTTCGACCCCCGCGCCATGAGCGCGACCGGCGCCATTCTGGCCGGATTCTTCGTCGAGATCGTGGCCGTCACCATCGTCGGAACTCTGTTCTCGGTGGGGACCTCGCTCCTCGTCGTCGGTATCGGGATCGTGCCCATCGGTGCGGGCGTTGAGGTTGCACGGCGCCTTGCCCGCAACGAGCGGCGCCGTCTCTCAGGCCCAGGCGACCGACCGCTCCTTGCGCATCCCTATCGACCGCGAGGGACCGGCATCCGCGAACTGGCGATGGCCATCTTCCTCGACATCAATCGCTGGCGCGACGTCCTCTACCTGTTCGTGGCGTTTCCCCTCGTCGTGCTCGAGGCCACCTTCGTGGCGGTCCTCTGGCTGGCGGCCATCCTCCTGATCTCCCTGCCGATCTGGGTCGGGTCCATCGGCGCCATCGGGTCGGTGGGCCCGCTCGGCCCCATCGGCGCTGGGGCGACATGGCCGTCGACGACCGTGGCGGGTGCCTTCGTGCTCGGCGTCGTGCTTCTGCCCGTCGCCGCGTCGGTAGCGCGCGGCCTGTTCTTCCTCCACCGAGCCGTCGTGTCGGGCCTGCTCTGCGAGTCGGAGCAGCGGGCACTCGAGCGTCGCGTCGAGACGCTCGAGGTCAGCCGCAAGACCGTCATCGACGTCGAGGCGAACGAACTGCGGCGGATCGAACGGGACCTCCACGACGGCGCCCAGCAGCGACTCGTCATGCTGGCGATGGACCTCAGCCTGGCCGCCGACAAGATGGATGCCGACCCCGAGCAGGCCCGTCGGCTCGTGGTCGAGGCCCAGAGTCAGGCGCGCCAGGCCCTCGCGGAGCTGCGTGATCTGGTCCGTGGCATCGCGCCCGGCATCCTCGTCGATCGCGGCCTGGTGCCAGCCGTGGCCGCCTTGGCCGGCCGGTCGTCGGTTCCGACCACCATCGCGAGCACCCTCCCGGACGGCGAGCGGCTGCCCGATGCCATCGAGCGAGCCGCCTACTACGTGATCGCCGAGTCACTCACCAACGTGGCCAAGCACTCCGGTGCGGCCCGCTGTGAGGTCGCGCTGCGGCTGGTGGGTCGCTCGCTCGTCGTTGAGGTTCGAGACGACGGCGCCGGCGGTGCCCAACTCGTTCCGGCCGGCGGCCTGGCCGGACTCGCCGGCCGCGTAGAGGCACTCGACGGTCGGCTCACCGTGGAGAGCCCGGTTGGCGGCCCGACCGTGGTCCGGGCCGAATTCCCGATCGGGGCGACGCCTCCGCGGCTTGACGCCGCATCTTCGCCGGACGCCGTCGCGTCGCAGGACGCCGCCCTGCGGGCCGACGCCGCGCCTCAGGCCCCGAGGTAGGTCAGGACCGCCAGCACGCGGCGGTGATCGTTCTCTGAGGCGGGCAGCTCGAGCTTGCCGAAGATGTTGCTGATGTGCTTCTCGGTAGCTCCCTCGGTCACCCCAAGGAGCGTCGCGATCCCAAGATTCGTGCGTCCCTCGGCCATCGCCGCGAGAACCTCCCGCTCGCGTGGCGTCAGCGTCCCGAGCCGGTCGTCGTCGTGGCGCGGGACCATCAGCTGGGCGACGACCTCGGGATCGAGGGCGGTTCCGCCCCGCGCGACCCGCCGCAGCGCCTCCATGAACTCGCGGATATCCGCCACGCGGTCCTTCAGCAGGTAGCCGACCCCGCCGGCGCGGTCCGCCAGCAATTCCGTCGCGTACTGCCCCTCCACGTACTGGCTCAGGACGAGGACCGGACTCCCCGGCACGCGCCGGCGCGCCTCGATGGCCGCCCGCAACCCTTCGTCCCGCTGCGTCGGCGGCATCCGGACATCCACAACCGAGACGTCGGGCCGGTGCTCGACGACGGCTTCGATGAAGCTCGGCCCATCGCCGACCTTGGCGACGACCGTACTGCCCGAATCCGTGATGAGGCGTGCGAGCCCCTCGCGGATGAGCACGGAGTCTTCTGCGATAACGACGCGGAGCGGTGTGTCCACACTCCAATGATGCGCGACCGAGCCGCGGGCGCGCTCGAGCCCCCCGCGTGCGCAGCCGTGCCGAGCGCTCGATGCCACATCCTTCGCGTCATTCCACGCAACTGGCTCAGATCATCAGGGCAGACATTGACCCTGACGAACCCGAGGCGTCGAATCAGTCGGTGAGACCACAGGCCACGATTGCCGCCCTGACCCTGGTGCTTGCGGCATGTGTCGCGGTCGTCGCGACGTACATTTTGATCCGCGGGCCAGCCTCGGATCCAGTGGTGGACGGTTGGGCGATCGGGTCGGTGTCGTCGTGCAGCGTCGATGTTCCTTGCGATCTCCTCATCGATGTCGCCACCAAGGCCCTCGACAACTACGATCGGGGCCATGCGGCGATCGTCCGGGTCACGATCCACGATGAAGGCCATGTCGCGGACGCTCTCGGTCGGACCATCCTCATGACGCGCAGTGGCGGCGCAATCTGGGTTGCGCGGTTCGAGCTGGCAGACAGATCGGTCCGTGCGATCGGCGTTGGTCATGTGGGCGTTAGCCCGGAGGTTGTCGCGCTGCAGCACGGTCCGAACTGAGCCGAACCGATCGTCCCATTGGCCGACTCGCCATTTGCCCCTAGATTCACGCGATGAAGATCCCGGTTCAGCAGCGGATGGCGGCCGCCGTCCTCGCTCTCAGCCTTGCTGCGTGTACGTCGACTGCTCCGACGGCGATCCCGTCGGGTCCCGCCGCTGACTCGCCCGTCCCCTCGAGCGCGGCGCCTACCCAGGCTCCGACCGGCTCGCACCTGACGGCGACCACGGCCGAACCCTCGCCGACGGCCTCCCCGGCGACGACCGCTCCCCCGACCGCCAAGCCGACGCCGAAATCCACGCCCAAACCGACCCCGAAGCCGACGCCTAAGTCCGTCACCGGCTGGGATCCGAACCACGTGACCGTCAAGTTCACGACCTGGGCCACGGTCCCGGGCCGCCCGCTGACGATTACGAATGCCGGCGATGGCAGCGGCCGACTGTTCGTGGCCGAGCAGGGTGGCGTGGTCTATTCGGTCAAGAACGGCGCCGTCAACGGGACGAAGTTCCTCGACATCTCGGGCCAGGTCTCGGGCGGGGGCGAGCAGGGCCTGCTTGGCCTCGCGTTCCATCCCAACTTTCCGGCGGACAATCGCGTCTTTGTGGACTACACCGACGGCGGCGGCGACACGGTCGTCGCGTCGTTCGTTGTGGACCCGGGCACGCCCGATCTCGTCGACCCCACGAGCGAGGTCGTGATCCTCTCCGTCGCCCAGCCGTACTCCAACCACAACGGCGGCGCGATCGCCTTCGGCAGGGACGGCTACCTGTACATCGGCCTCGGCGATGGCGGGTCCGCCGGCGACCCCGGGAATCGCGCCCAGGACCTGAACTCACTGCTGGGCAAGATCCTGCGCATCGACATCGATCACGCGGGGGGCGGCCTGAACTACGCCATCCCGGGCTCGAACCCGTTCGCCGGGGCATCGGGCAAACGGGGCGAGATCTGGGCCTATGGGCTCCGGAATCCGTTCCGGTTCTCGTTCGATCGAACCAAGGGCGATCTCTGGATCGGCGACCTCGGGCAGAACAAGTGGGAGGAGGTCGATGTCGCCCGGGCGGGTGTCGGCGGCCTGAATTTCGGGTGGCGGATCATGGAGGGTCATCACTGTTACTCCCCGGCGACCGGCTGCACGACCAAGGGGCTGACCCTTCCCGTGGTCGAATACGGGCACGGATCCGGGTGTGCCGTGATCGGCGGCAACGTGTACCGAGGATCCGGCCAGCCGCTGCTCAAAGGCGGCTACATCTTCACGGATGAATGCACGGGCCTCGTCTGGGCCGTTGATTCGGCCAAGTCGGGTCAGCAGGCCCTCGTCCAGGTCGCTGCCGCGTCGAGCGGGATCGCGGGTTTCGGCGAGGACGAGGCTGGCGAACTCTATGCCGCTGACCTCGGGGGCCAGATCTACAAGATCAGCGCGATCAAGCGCTGATCGCCACCCGATGCCGCAATCAGCCCTTGTGTTCGAGGATCGGGCGGGCGATGTCCGGCTGGTCGACGACGAACGCGAACATCGCGCGATCGCCCCAGCGCCCGAGGAACAGGTGCCCGTAGATATTCACGCCGGCATCCGCGAGCGCGCGTGACAGGCGGGCCATGCCGCCGGGCTTGTCGTCGACCTCGGTGATGATCGACTCGCCTTCGACGTAGACGTACTCGCCCGCATCGAGAATGTCGCGGGTGGCATCGTCGTCGGCCGTCGTCATGATCACGTGGCCCGCGCCCCCGATGCCGCCGCCGCCGATGGCTCGCAGGTCTACGCCGCGCGCGGCGAGGAGCTCGGCGAGGGTCGCCATGGCGCCGGGGTCGTTCTTCAACTGGACCACGAACTGATTGGCCATGCCGTCCTCCGCGTCGTGACCGCCGATACCGGCGACCGATGGTCATCGTACCGCCTCCCGCCGACCGGCACGGGCACAGCAACGCGCTACGATCCGAGGATGACGACGCTCGATCAGACGCTTCCACTGCCAATCCGGGCATCGCGCGACGATCTGCCGACCGAGATCACCGGCGCGCTCGCGGCCGCTTTGCCCGACATGGCAGACGCGCGGCGACAGGTCGTCGAGAGCGGCGGCATCCCGTGGGTCCATGCCGAGTGGGGCGACCCAGCCGATCCGCCAGTGGTCCTGGTCCACGGCGTGACCTCGAACGCGGAGACGTTCTGGCGCGTCGGTCCGGCCGTCGCCGCGTCGGGGCGGCACGTTGTTGCCGTTGATCTACCGGGCCACGGGCTCACGGGCCACTGGCAAGGACGTCACCGCTTCGCCGAAACCGCGACCGATTTGGCTGCCTGGATCCAGGCAGCGGACCTCGATCGTCCCGACCTCGCGGTCCTCGGTCACTCGTGGGGCGGGATGGTCGTGGCCGCCCTGCCCGTGGCGGGCATGCGACCCCACCGGTTGATCCTGCTGGACCCGCCCGCCCTGCCGGTCGCCGCCATGGAGCTGATGACCCACGACCCGCTCGAGCGCAAGTACGACGATGTCGCCGAGGCGCTGGCCGCCATTCGCGCGGCGAACCCGGCGTGGCCGGACGGTGACATCCATGCCAAGGCGCTTAGCCTCACCCAGTTCGACCTGGGCGCGGTGGAAGCGATCCTCCTGCAGAACGGCGACTGGGACGGCGGACTCGGTGCGCTCGCGGACCCGGCGGCTCGAGGCCTCTCGATCTGGCTGATCCGGGGCGAATTCAAGGCCGGCGGCCTGATCCCGGACGCGGTCGTGCCGGTCTATGTCGCCCGGATCGGAGCAGATCACGTCATCACGATCGCGGACGCGCCGCACTCGCCGCAGCGCCTCTACCCCGAGGCCACCGTCCTCGCGATCCTTCGCGCCCTCGGTTCCTAGCCTCCTCGCACGGGGGGCCGCGCCTTGGTCGCGCGGGGCGACCGCGGACGCGTCGGCGCATGGCGCGCCCGCGCGCTGCTCGACGCCCGGCCGCCAGCCGCGGCCTGATGCATCGTGATCGCCCGCTGATACGCGGCGAGATACGCCGGGGCCGAGCCGGTCCGCCAGTCGAAGTCCACGTCCATGCCGCGATCGAGCAGCGCATCCCACGCCGCTCCTCCGGCGCTGAACCGCTCGGCGAACTCACGGCAGGCCCAGACGAGGCCCTCGGCCGTGAGGTTCCGGAAGACGAATCCTGTCCCGGCACCGGGCTGATCGTGCTCATCGATGACCGTATCGGCCAGCCCGCCCGTGGCGTGGACGATGGGCGGTGTCCCATACCGGAGCGCCACCATCTGACCGGTCCCGCACGGTTCGAAGCGCGATGGCATCAGGAAGCCATCGGCGCCAGCGTAGATCCGGCGAGCCATTTCCCGATCGAAACGCTCAATTAGCGCAATCCGATCCGGTCGCGCGGCTGCCAGCTTGCGGAGCGTCCCAACGAGCGCTGGCGGGCCGGAACCCTGGATCACGAGCCGGAAACCATCGCCGAGGAGCGTCGGCGCCGCCTCGGCAACGAGGTCGAAGCCCTTCTGCGGATCGAGCCGTCCGATCATCCCGAGGACCGGCCGCGGGTCGGACGGATCCATGCCGATCCGGCGAAGCAGATCCTCGCGGCACGCCGCCTTGCCGGTCCGCTTCGCCCTCGAGAAAGGCGCGGCGATGGCCGGATCCTTTGCCGGATCCCAGAGGTCGATGTCAAGCCCGTTCAGGATCCCGAAGAACCGATCGCCCTGGGTGCGCAGGGCGTCATCCAGCCCCATGCCGAACGCAGGCGTGAGCGCTTCAGAAGCGAAGCCCGGGCTGACCGTATTGACCAGGTCAACGCCGAGGATTCCGGCGCGCAGGAGGTCGACCCCCTTACCCCGAGGCGTCGCCGCGACCCACTCGCGGCCAAGCTCCTTGACGTTCGCCGGCATTGTCCAGCCGTGATACGCAAGGTTGTGCACGGTCAGGAGGGTCGCAGGGCTCCGTGACCCGCCCGATCCCTCCCCGCCACCGAGATATCGAACCGTCGGGGCAGCGTGCCAGTCGTGGAGATGGAGCACGTCGGGTTGACGACCCTCAAACCGCATGACCTCGAGCGCCGCGCGACAGAACAGTGCGAATCGCGCGGCGTTGTCGGGGAAGTCACCGGTCGTGTCGCCGTAATAGCCCCCGACTCGGTCAAACGATGCCGGGTGGTCGATCAGCCGTAATCGGTAGCCATCAGCCCGGACATCGAGGACCTCCACCGGCGTCGTGGTGCCTGCCCTGCGACCCGGGGACTGAACCCGAACGGTCTGCCGCGCCTCGATCCGATCGGCCGGCACATCGATGCCGTGATAGCGCGGGAGGAAGACGTCGATCGGCGTTTCGAGCTCACCACCGGGCAGGGTCCCGAGGGCCCGCGCCAGGGCGTCGACCACGTCGGCCAGACCCCCGGTCTTGGCCCACGGTTCGCACTCGGCCGCAATGAACGCCACGCGGATCGGCATGGACCGATGGTAACGACCCGGCGCGGTCAGGTCGCGGCGACTGCGGGGCCGGGTTGCCACGATCGCGAGGCGGGTCGTGGCCCAGGCGGTGCCGAGACGAGTTCCGCGCCCAAGGGTGGGTTGCGACGCACGCTCCCGGTGGGTTGCTGAACCGGTACAATGCGCGGCGAATGGACCCCCTCGTGCATATTCCTTCGACCCGTCCGACCGTTCTCCGCGTGCCGCCGGCACTCGAAGGGCTCGAGCGGCTTGCCTACAACCTGTACTGGGCGTGGCACCCGAGCGCCAAGGCGCTGTTCAGTCGCCTCGACCCCATCGGCTGGACGCGGAGCCACAACCCGGTCGCCATCCTGTCCGGTCCCATTCGATGGGCTGATTTCATCGACAACTCCGATTTCGTCGCGGCGTACACCGAGGTCATGCGGGCGTTCGATCGGTATGTCGCCAACGGCCACGATCATTGGTTCCAGCAGCGCCACGGCGACGAACTGACCGGACCGATCGCCTATTTCTGTGCCGAATACGGGATCCACGAATCGCTTGGCATCTACTCCGGAGGACTGGGTGTCCTGGCCGGCGACCACCTCAAGACGGCGAGTGACATGTCCCTGCCGTTCGTCGGTGTCGGACTGCTTTACCGGCGGGGCTACTTTCGCCAGACGATCGATGCCGATGGCCACCAGGAGCACGCATACCCAAACTACGACCTCTCGCGCCTCCCACTCAGGCGCGCCATCGATCGGACCGGCGAACCCCTGACGGTCACCGTCCAGCTCCCCGGGCGCGACGTCCGCGTGGACGTGTGGACCGCGCAGGTCGGTCGCGTGCCCGTCCTCCTCCTCGACACGGATACGCCCGAGAACCATCGAGCGGATCGGCCGATCACCCACATCCTGTACGTTCGTGGCCGCGAGATGCGCCTCCATCAGGAGCTCGTGCTCGGGGTCGGCGGGGTCCGGGCGATCCGGGCTCTCGGCATCGACCCAGCGGTCTGGCACCTGAACGAGGGACATTCGGCGTTCCTGCTGGCGGAACGCGCACGCGAGGCCGTGGCAGCGGGCGCGACCCTCGACGACGCGCTGGCCGCGAATCGAAAGAACAGCGTCTTCACCATCCACACGCCGGTCTCGGCGGGCAACGAGCGGTTCGATGCCGGCCTCATTCGCCAGATCGCGGGTCCCCTCCTGGACGGGGATGGGCGGCCGGACACCGGTGGCGTTCCTGTTGACCGGATCCTGGAGATCGGCGTCGGGGCCGATGGCGACACCGAGCATTTCGACATGACCGCGTTCAGCCTCCGGTTGACGGTCGGGGCCAATGCCGTGAGCCTGCTCCACGCCGAGACCGCGAATGCCACGTGGAGTGACATCGTTCCGCACCGGATCCTCGGGATCACCAACGGCATCCACACCCCGACCTGGGTGGGTCGACCGGTCGCGGAGCTGCTCGAACGCCAGCTCCATGCGGACCTCGATCACATCGATCCGGGCACAGCGGCGAACCGCTGGTGGGAGCACATTGACAAGATCCCGGATGCCGACCTGTGGGCCGCCCATCTTCGCCAGAAGCGCGAGCTCTCCCACTTCGCTCGCGGCCGTCTGCGCGTCCAACTCGCCCGCCACGGCGAGGCCCCTCGGACCCTCGATGAGCTCGAGCACGTGCTGGACCCGGATGCGCTCACGATCGGCTTCGCCCGGCGGTTTGCGACCTACAAGCGGAGCAGCATGATCTTCACGGACGTCGATCGACTGGCCCGGCTGGCCCACGACACCGACCGGCCGCTCCAGATCATCTTCGCCGGCAAGGCCCACCCGGCCGACCGACCCGGGCAGTCGGTCATCCAGCAGATCTTCTCGCGCTCACGGAGCGCCGCGCTCCGAGGACGCGTGTTCATCCTCGAGGACTATGACCTGCGGATCGGGCGGTTTCTGGTCCAGGGCGTGGATGTATGGCTCAACAACCCGCGACGGCCTCTGGAGGCGTCGGGCACGTCCGGGATGAAGGCGGCCGCCAACGGCGTGGTCAACGCCAGCGTCCTCGACGGCTGGTGGGACGAGGGTTTCGATGGCGACAACGGCTGGGCCATCGGCGGACGCGAGATCAATCCCGACGAGGCCGCCCAGGACTGGTCCGATGCCGAGGACCTCTACCGGATTCTCGAGACTGAGATCATCCCGGCCTACTACCAGCGCGACGCCGACGGCCTTCCCACCGATTGGCTGGGTTGGATGCGTCGCTCGATGGAAAAGGCACTCTGGCGATTCTCCACAACACGGATGCTCCGCGAGTACGCCGAGCAGCTGTACCTGCCCGCGGCGGGCATCGAGACAAAGGAAGTCAGCGCCCGCTGAAGGCCTCATGGCCGATCTCTGAGCCCGCGGCCGATGCGGGCTCGGCGGGTCAGTCGCCCAGCAGGACCGCCGCGCTCCGAGGATCGAGCATCACCGTTTCCTGATCCTCCCCGATTACGAAGCGCCCGATCGTCAGCTCCTCGCGTTCATCGAGCCCGGCCAGCCGATCGCGACCCAGTTCGAGCGTCTGAGTCTCGTCCCCGGCATTGACCAAAACGAGGCCGTGATGCCCATCCGCATTCCGAGCAAGGGCGATCGCCCGCCCAGCGGCAGCCACAACTGACGCGTTGCCGCGCCGAAGTGCCACGGCGTCCCGCCGAGCGGCGATTGCGGATCGCACGTAGGCACGGTGGTCGAGGGCGGCGTCGCCGGCATCGGCGAGACGTTCCGGAAAGGATCGGCGGCAATCAGGATCCGGGCCGCCGCTCATCGCCAGCTCGTCGCCGTAGTAGATGGAAGGCGTGCCCGGCAGGCTCAGCTGCAGGAGTGTCGCGATCCGGAGTCGAACGGCGTCCTCGCTCAGGACGGACATGGCACGCGGCGCGTCGTGGCTGCCGAGCAGGTTGAACTGGACCGCCGTCGCCTCGGGCCGGTTCATCGTGAGGTTGCGGACGAGCTTCGCCGCGAACCCCGGGCCATCAAGGGCAACGAGGTTGTCCCGGTAGTTCTGCTGGCCGGCGGCGAGGCCGAGATCGAGGTGCGGTCCCCCGACGAACCCGAGGATGGCCATCGTGAGCGGGTAGTTCATCAGGGCATCGAAGCGCTCGCCGGTCAACCATTCCGGGGCATCGACCCAGATCTCGCCAACGAGATAGGCCTCCGGGTTGATCGCCCGGACGCGAGACCGGAACTCCGGCCAGAAGGTCGGATCCTCGATGTCCTGGGGCACGTCGAGCCGCCAGCCGTCGATGCCGAACCGCGTCCAATGCTCCACGACCTGCATCAGGTACTCGCGGACCGGGGGATGCTCCACTCTGAGTTTCGGGAGGCCCGGGACGTCCCACCAGGATCGGTAGCCACGCGTGCCCGGCTCACCGCACAGGTGCTCGTCCACCAGTACGCTCCGGCTACCGTCAAGGACATCGCCGTCGAGGTAGAACCAGTCCCGGTAGGGCGAGGCTCCGCCGGATTCGATCACGTGCTGGAACGGCCAGAAGCCGCGGCCGGCGTGATTGAAGACGCCATCGAGGATCACCCGAATGCCGCGTTCGTGGGCCCGATCCAGCAGCTCGCGAAGCGCAGCGTCCCCGCCGAGAAGCGGGTCGACTGCCATGAAGTCGTAGGTGTTGTAGCGATGGTTCGAGGCTGCGGTGAAGATCGGGTTCAGGTAGAGGGCCGTGATCCCGAGGTCAACGAGTTCATCGAGCCGGCCGGCGAGGCCGAGCAGATCGCCGCCCTTGAAGCCATGCAGGGTCGGGAGAGCAGCCCACGGCTCCATCACCCCCGGGTCCGGAACTCGGGAACTTGACGCGAACCGGTCCGGAAAGACCTGATAGAAGATGGCGTCCCGCGCCCAGCTCGGCGCCTCAGAGGTCATCGCGTCGGCGCCGACTGGGCTGCGACCCGGTCAGTTGGCGGGGCCGGAGTGACATACTCGTTGGCGCATGAACGTTGATTCACCGGTTCACATGCTCCTGTGTTGATGCGGTCATTGGGCGGATCGATCTGGCCGGGCGCGGGATTCGCCCGTCTGATCCTGTTGACAGCGGCACTTTCACTGATCGGCGTTGGCTGCGGGTCTTCCGAACCGACAGGTGCTCCGGCAACGTCGCCAGGACCGAGCGGGTCTGGCGCAACGTCACCTGATTGCCCGCTCCCGACGCCGATGCCCCTCCAGCCAGGCGGATGGTGGACCAATCGCGCCTTCTACGAAATCTTCGTTCGCTCATTCGCCGACGCTGACGGGAATGGTATCGGCGATCTCCGAGGCCTGACGGCCCACCTCGACTACCTCAGCGATGGAGCGGCCGGGACGGGCGACGACCTCGGTGTTGGCGGCGTCTGGCTGATGCCCATCTTCGCGTCGGCCAGCTATCACGGTTACGACGTCATCGACTACGAGCAGGTCGATCCTCGGTACGGCGATCTCGCGTCGTTCGCGGCGTTCATCGACGCGGCGCACCGCCGTGATCTGAAGGTGATCCTCGATCTGGTGATCAACCACACCTCGATGGACCATCCGTGGTTCCGGGACGCGCTCGCGGGTGGGCTTCATCGAGACTGGTATGTCTGGCGCGACAGCGATCCCGGCTGGCCCGCTGTCGCTGGCGGCTCGCCCTGGCACCAGACCCCGTCCGGCTGGTATTACGGCGCCTTTGGGGCAGGAATGCCGGACCTCAACTTGACCAATCCTGCGGTCACGGCGGAGCTCGAGCGCATTGCTCGGCTGTGGCTGGACCGTGGTGTCGATGGATTTCGGCTGGACGCCGCCAAGCACCTGATCGAAACCGGGCCGACGGCGCAGACCAACACCCCCGAAACGATGGACTGGCTGTCCTCGTTCCGGGACGCCGTTCACGCGACGGACCCCGATGCGCTCGTCCTCGGCGAGGTCTGGGACCCACGCGTGGTGACCTCGAGCTATGTCGCGGGCGGGTCGCTCGACATGGCGTTCGACTTCGGCTTCGGGCCGGCCGCTCTCAGCGCGGCCCGGCTCGGAGACGCCGCGACCCTGACCTCGGGGATCGCTGAACTCGCCGGTCGATACCCGACCGGAGGCGTCGCGACGTTCCTCACGAATCACGATCAGCCTCGGACGATGACCGAGCTCCGCGGCAACCGCGTCGCGGCAGGCCTGGCCGGGGAGGCGCTCCTGACCAGCCCCGGTGTTCCGTTCATCTATTACGGCGAGGAACTCGGCCTGCAGGGCACCAAGCCCGACGAAGACATCCGGACCCCGTTCCCCTGGACTCCGACGGGCCCCGGCTACGGGTTCACCACCGGTTCGCCCTGGGAGCCGTTCGGACCGAGTCCGGACGCCGTGAACGTGGCTTCGGAATCGGACGACGCTGGCTCCCTCCTCACTACCTACCGGACCATGCTCAATGTCCGGAATCTCGTGCCGGCACTGCACCGGGGCGGCGCCTGGCGCGTTGATGTCACCCGCCGCGATCTGGCGGTCACCCTGCGCTCGGACGGCGGGAGCAGCGCTCTGGTCATCCAGAACCTCGGCGACCGACCTGTGGAATCGCCAACGCTGAACCTCGCGTCGGGGCCCATCTGCGGCCGACCCCGTGCCAGCATTGTCTATCAATCGGTTTCCGGCGACGCAACCCTGGTGGCCGCGGATCCCGTCATCGGTCCGGACGGTGGCCTGAGCGACTACGTACCGCTCCCGCGAGTCCCCGCGTTCACCACGGTCGTCATCGCGCTCAACCCTTGACCCCGCCGATCGCCAGGCCGGACGTGATCCAGCGCTGGACGATGAAGTAGACGATGGCCGGCGGGACGGCGAACAGGATGGCGAAGGCCGAGAACAACGACCATGGCGTACTCGAGAACTGGCCGACCATGGCATTGAGGGCAAGGGCGAGCGTGTGGTCCTTTACGTTGCCGGACAGGAACGTCGAGGTGAAGTAGAACTCCGTCCAGCCGGCGATGAAGCCGAGGAACGCCGTCACGGCCAGGGCCGGGACGGCGAGCGGCAGGATGATCTGGAGGAAGGTCTGGTTCACGCTGGCGCCGTCCACGGCCGCCGCCTCCTCGAGGTCCCTGGGGATCGTGTCCAGATAGCCCTTCAGGTTCCAGATGGCAAATGGCAGCAGGCCCGAGACGATAGCGAGTCCGACACCGAGCAGCGACTGCCGGAGGTTGAAAGCACCGACGATCGGGAGATCGATCCGGACCGAGTTGAGCAGCACGAACAGGGGCACCAATGTTGCGACCGCCGGCAGCATCAGGACGCCGAGGATCGCAATCATCAAGACCTGCCGCCCCGTGAACGTGAGGCGCGAGAACGCGTACGCCGCGGACACGCCGATCGCCACCGAAATCAGCGACGTCCCGAGCGCGATCTTGAGGCTGTTGAGCGTGAGTTCGAGGAAGGTGATGGCATTGTTCGTTGGTTGGCGAAATACCTGCGCGTACGCCTCGAGCGTAGCCCCGGGCGGGATGATGTTCAGCCCGAGCGGCCTCGATCGGTTAAGTGGATCGAGAGACAGGCTCACGACCCAGACGATCGGGAACAGCACCGTGAACAGGACGATCAGGCACAGGATCTGGAGCCCGAACTGACGGACGAGCCCGGGCTGATCCCGTCGGCTCCAGAGCGCGAACCTGGATCGTGATTTCTGGCTGCTGAGCGCTGGTGCCGTCATCGTTCCGACCTCACAGGCTGTAGCTCTGGGTCGCCTTGGTCAGGCGGTTCGCGACGAGCGTGATCGCGAGGAGGATAAAGAACATGATCACCGCAAAGGCGGCCGCGACACCGTAGAGGCGCTGCTCGTTGGCCAGCCGATATGCCTGTGTGACGAGCAGTTCGGTCCTGCCCGCCGGTCCGCCGCCCGACATGAAGAACGAGAGGAAGAACAGGTTGAACGTGATCACGAACCCGTAGATCGCGTACGGGATCATCGCCGGCCGAAGGTAGGCAAGCGTGATGTGGCGGAACCGCTGGCCCGACGAAGCGCCATCGATCTCGGCAGCTTCGTAGAGCTCGTGCGGAATGCTCTGTAGCGCCCCTGTCGCGACGACCGAGTTGAGCGGCCAGCCCAGCCAGGTGTTCGTTGCCAGCATGGCGTAGAAGGCCAGCGGCAGGGACAGGTTGGGGCCGCCACTCCACGACGGCAGCAGCCAGTCGATCGGTGATTGGACCTGGCGTAGCCAGTCGATATGGAAGACCTCGGGCGACATGCCCAGGAACCGACCCATGGCCGCGATGAGCAGGTTGATCGCTCCGTTCTGGGCGTCGAACATGTTCGCCCAGACCGTCGCCACGATGATCGGTGGGATGACCACGGGCAGGATGAACATCGCTCGGTAGAACTTGCGGAACTTGAGGCCCTTGACGTTCAGGAGGAGGGCTATCCCGACCCCCAGGACGAGGTGGATTGCCACATTCGTGATCGCCCACCACAGGTTGTAGATCACGATCCGGAAGAAGTTGTAGTTCGGAATGGCGAGCTGACTCGCGATGACATCGACGTAGTTCTTGAGGCCCACGAAATCCGGCGTCAGGCCGAGTCGAAGATTCAGGTGGATCAGCTGCATGTCCGTGAACGACATCCAGACCTGGAAGGCGAGCGGGTAGATCGTGATGATGCTCATCACGAGGAAGGCCGGGACGAGATACAGGTAGGCGATCCGGCTCGATCGCCCCGTTCCCACGAGACGGGACATCAGCGAGCGTTTGGAGACCATCGCATCGGCCACGAAACTTCCCTCGGGTTACCTGATCTGCCACAGCGTACGCCGGACGGGGCGCCAGATGACGCCCCGTCCGACCGATCCAGACCCGAAGGGTCGGGAGTTCACTGACTGATGTGCGCGGCTACTTCCCGAGCGTGGTGCACGCCGTGGCCACGAGGGCCGCGGGGTCGCCACCGGCGGAGCCGTCGTCCGGAACTGCCTTGGACCATGCGTCGCCGAATGGGCCCCAGTAGTTTCCGATCTGCTCGAACTGCGGTCGGGCGTCACCCAGCAGGATCGCGTCCGTGAAGCCCTTCACGAGCGGATCGAGGACGGTCACGTCCTTGGCGGCCGGCACGTGGCCGGCGATATCGACGTACGTTCGCTGTGCCGACGAGGAGACGAGCTCCTTGGCGACCGCGATGGCGAGGTCGATGTTCTTGGAAGCCGCGTTGATGTACCAACCGTCGACGCCGGCCATGGTCTTGGCCGGGCCGCCGGGACCAGCGACCATCGGGGCAACAGCAACCCCGGAGCGCGCCGACTTGTAGTCGCCGAGCGTCCAGTTGCCGTTGAACATGATGTCGATCTGGCCGTTGACGAAGGCGTCGTTGACCTTGCCGTAGTCGGAGTCAACGAGCCCACCGGCATCCTTGAGCTGCTTGGCGAATGCCAGGGCATCGGCCACGCCGCTGTTGGCGTCGGCGACGCACTTGCCGGCGTCGTCGAAGATCTTGCCGCCGAAGGCGGAGTACAGGCCCCAGCCGAAGTAGGCGCCCGTGATCATGCCCACCTTGCCGCCGCCCTTGACGTAGGCGAGGAGCTCGTCAGTCGTGGTCGGAGGTGTTGCCACCTTTGCGGTGTCGTAGTACATGGCCACGGCCTTGAGGGATTCGGGGACCATGTAGACGGCCCCGTCGACCTTGGAGCCGGCGACAGCGACGTCGATCGAGTTACCGAGGACATCATCAATCTTGCCGGTCAGATCCACGAGGTACTTGCCACGGGCTTCTGCGCCGAGGCTGTCGTTCGGGCCGATGAACATGTCCGGGCCACCACCGGCACCGGACTCGGCCTCGAAGTTCTTGTAGAGGTCATCGAACTTGACTTCGACGGCGTCGACTGTCAGGTCCGGGTACTTGGCCTTCAGATCCTCGAGGATCCGGGTGAAGGCGCGGAACTCGGCAGATCCGCCGGACGAACCGTAGGCGTGCCAGATGGTCAACGATCCGGTCAGCGGGGTCATCCCCGCATCGGTTGGTGCGGGCGTGCTGCCCGTGCTCGGTGCGGTCGTCGGTGCGGTACTGGCGCCGCCTCCACATGCCGCCGCGATGATCGCGACGACACCGAGCAGCGCCAGGAAGCGCTTGCGTGTCTTCATGATTCGGGTTTCTCCTCCAACTAGCGATGATCTCGAACCGGATCGTCCGGCCCGGGATCCCGGGTCTCGGTCGCATCGAGGCCCACTACGCATGTCTGGTCCGACGGATGCGGACCAATCCATGGCTTCACGCCTTGCTGTCGGGCACCTCCTGCCGCAACGGCGGCACGATGGCGGTGGACCCGCGGACGACAAGGTGCGTGGCAAATTGGTGCTGGGCCGGCTCCAGCGGGTTCCGGCGAGTCCCTCCGTCGATGACGAGGCGGACCGCCTCTTCGCCCTTCTGGCGGTTCGGCTGATTGACGGTGGTCAGCGGCGGATCGGTGTATTGCGCCACGTTGAGATCATCGAACCCGACGACAGACAGGTCGGCCGGCACGCGCAGGCCCAGCTCCCGAGCAGCTCGCATAGCGCCAATTGCCATCGCATCGCTCATGGCGAGGACCGCGGTCGGGCGCTGGCCGGCCGCCCAGGCCTGGTGAAATGCCTCGATGCCGCCTTCCATGCTGGCCGGACCGAGCACGACAGCGTCTTCCTGGATCGCGATCCCCGCATCGCCTGCGGCGGCTCGGTATCCGCGCAGGCGGCGCGACGTCACCCAGGCGGGCTCGGCGGCGGCTCCGGCCGATGGCGGCTCGATGCCGATGACGAGCAACCTGCGATGACCGAGGGTGACCAGATGAGCTGCAGCGGCGCGAGCGCCAGCTTCGTCGTCGACGACGATGGCCGGCTCATCCGGCAGCGCGGTCGAATCGACAAGGATGTACGGAATGCCGGAACGCCGGATCTGGCCGATCTCGGGATGATCGGCGCCCAACCCGACAGCGATGATCCCGTCCACACTTGCTCGGTCCACGGCGCGCGCCAGCGACCCATGGAGTGGTGAGATGAACTGCACTGCGAGTCCGGCCGCCTCCGCAGCGGTCGCGACGCCGGCTGCGAACTCACCGAAGTACGGGTTCGCGAAGATGACGTCAAGGGCCTGGGGCGTCAGGATTCCGACCGTCCCGGTCCGCCCTTGGGCAAGCATCCGGGCGACCGGATCCGGTCGATAGTCGAGCCCGGCCGCGACGCCGCGAATGCGCGCAACCGTGTCCGAGCTGAGGCGTTCGGGCGTGTTGAAAGCGAAGGAAACGGCGGCCTTCGATACGCCCGCGGCGCGCGCCACATCCGCGATCGTCGATCGTCGCGTCGCCTGCTCCACCTCGCCTCCAAGGCCTCCGAGATCCTCTCGGAACCGAGCGGTCGGGCCACCGTGTATGATCGGGCCGCGAACCTGAAAAACGGTTTAGCAAACCGGTTTACTGGACCGTATCAGCGGGCCTATACCGTGTCAAGATCCAGATGTCATGGAGTCGACGGTGGCTCGACGCATTTCCCTTGCCCTGACGCTCCACAACCACCAGCCCATCGGCAATTTCGGCTGGGTCATCGAGGAAACGTACGTCGCTGCGTACCTGCCGATGGTCGAGGCCCTCGAACGGCATGCGAGCGTCCGGATGGGCCTGCATTACACAGGCCCGCTGCTCGAATGGTTGCATCGCGAGCATCCGGAATTCCTCGACCGCGTTCGCGCCCTCGCGGCGCGGGGCCAGGTGGAAATCCTGGGAGGCGGCTACTTCGAGCCGGTCCTCGCATCGATTCCCGAACGCGACCGGGTCGCTCAGCTCGTGCGCATGGCCGACGAGATCGAGCGGATCTTTGGTCGTCGGCCGACGACGGCCTGGCTGGCCGAGCGGGTCTGGGAACCAGATCTGCCGACGGCGCTCGTTGCCGCCGGATATCGTGCCACCATTCTTGACGATTCGCACTTCCGCGCCGCGGGCATCGCCGAGGATGCGATGTGGGGCCCGTACTCAACCGAGGACCAGGGCCAACTGATCAACGTCTTCGGCTCGGAACAGGGCCTCCGCAACCGAATCCCGTTCCGGCCGGTCGAGGACGTCATCGCGCATCTCCGCGACAACGCGACCGAGGATGGCACTCGTCTCGGAACCATGGGTGACGACGGCGAAAAGTTCGGGGCCTGGCCGTCGACCGGGCGACTGTGCTGGGGTCAGGAACGCTGGGTGGATCGGTTCTTCGAAGCGCTCGAGGACAACGCGGAGTGGCTCGCCACCACCACCCCGGCCGACTGGCTGGTCAGCCATCAACCGCTCGGGCGCGTCTACATCCCGGTCAGCAGCTACGCAGAGATGGGAGCCTGGGCACTGCTGCCCGACGAGGGTCGCGCATTCATGCACACGCTCGAGCGTGATCGCGCGGAGGGGCGACCCGAACCGCGCTGGATGCGAGGCGCCTCGTGGCGGAACTTCCAGGTGAAGTACCGCGAGGTCAACGACATTCACAAGCGGATGCTGCGAGTGTCGGCCAAGGTCGATGGGTTGCCGTCGGGCGCACTTCGCGAGCAGGCCCACGACCACCTGCTGCGCGGCCAGTCCAACGACATCTACTGGCATGGCCTGTTCGGCGGCATCTACCTGCCGGACCTGCGGGTGGCGACGGTCGGCCACCTCGTCGAGGCAGAGGCGCTGGCCGACGCCGCCGCCGATGACCTGACCCACGCGCTGGTCGCAGACCTCGATCTCGACGGACGGGACGAGGTCCTCCTGGCCGATGCCGGGCAGGTCGTCACCATCGATCTCGATGACGGCGCAGGCATCGGCGATTGGGACATCCGTGCCGCGCGCCACGCGCTGACATCGGTCCTGCGTCGCCGGCCCGAGGCGTATCACGCGGCCATCGAGCGGAGCGCGCGGGCTGCAGCAGCCGTGGGTGCTACGGGCGATGCTGTGGCCGACGCGGGCCATGGGGGCGGCACGAACGAAGGGTCGTCCGTCGATGGCGTCCTCCGCGCGAAGGAAGCCGGGCTCGCTGACCACCTCACCTACGACGACCACGAGCGCCGTTCGGGGCTGGTCCGCTTCCTGCCGGTGGGTGCCGCGCCAGCCGACTACGGGGCGGGCGAGATCGCCGACCTCGGAACCCTGATCGGCGCGGGCCACACGATCGACGCGCTCGCGGATCGACGCCTCGTGGTCTCGGCGGGCGGCGTCGTCCGGGCCGGGACGAGCGGCGTTCCCGTGACGCTCACGAAGGTCGTGGAGCTCGGCGGCGAGCGGCTTGCGCCCACGCTGCGCGTCAAGGTCCGGATTCGCAACGCAGGTGACGAGCGCCTCGAGGCCCGGTTGGGCATCGAATGGGCGCTGATGCTCCTCGGCGGCGGTGGCAACCCATCCGCCTGGTTCGAGGTCCGCGGCGAGCGGCATGCCCACGATGCACCGGGCATGGCCGCGCTCGTGGACGCTATCGGCCAGGGAAACGACTGGCTCGGGGTCTCGGTCGTTTCGCGTCCGTCGCCGGCCGCCGACGCCTGGTGGGCGCCAATCCAGACGGTCTCGAACTCGGAGGACGGCTTCGAGCGCGTGTACCAGGGGGCATCGCTCCTGCTGTCCTGGCTCATCGATCTGGCCCCCGGCGAGGAGCAGGTCGTCGAAGTGCTGAACCAGGTCGCGGTTGCGGCCGATCGAGCGGCGCCGACCGGCGGCCTGGGAGTCGACTCCAGCGCGACTGGTGCATGACCCCGCTGGCGCCGCGCGCAGAATGCGGCCATGAGCAGCCGACACCGCTACCTTTGGCCCGTGCCGTGGGTGCTCGCCCTCGTCGGCCTCGCGGTCCCGATGATCGGCAGCGGGTTCATCGGCTGGCCTTTCGTCGTCGGCTGGTTGATCGTGCTCCTGCTCATCTGGGGGGTTCGCCCGCTCGGCGGCGCGAGCCGAGCCGCGCGCCTCGGGAGCGGATTGATGGTCATCGGGCTGCTCGTGCTGCTCGCCTTCGAGGGCGGGCTCTACCTGATCCCCTCGGTCACCGCATGGATCGCGCTCGCCGCATCAGACCGCGGCCCTAACAGCGCCCCGGTGGCACGGCGGGAGTGACCTACTCCAGACTTACATCAGGTTGCGTGTTCAGCATGAAAGCCGTCAGCCCGCGGCCTGCGCGCCACGGGCTGACGTGAAGTCCAGCGTGGAGACGCTGGATCGAGTGTTCAGTTTCGAAAGACCGCTCGACGCGGTCCGCGGTCAGACGTCGAGGCTTGTCCGCGTGGTGCCGTTGTCGAAGCCGATTCGGGAGTCGACGCCCCACCGAAGGGCTGCGATATCGAGGGCCACGAGAGCACCGATGATGAGACCGAGGATTGACAGGCCGGTCATCGCATACTCCTTTCCATGTTTTGGCCCTTTTCGCTGATTTGGTACAGTGCACTAGGCCAAACCGAACATTACTTGGACTAGTGGACTATGTCAACAGTCGATTCTGAACCGAAGATCGCGCCAAACGGACTGTCAGGTCGTGACCTGGACGTCACCCGCGACAGCGATGTCCCGATCTCGACCCAGATCTACTGGCAGCTCGTCTATCAGATCGATTCTGGCCGGCTCCTACCGGGCGCCCGCCTGTCTCCGGTTCGCGAGCTCGGAGCTGCTCTCCGGGTCAATCCGAACACGATCCGGGCGGTCTATCGGCGACTCGCCGACGGCGGGTACGTCGCCAGCCGCCACGGTGCCGGGACGGTCGTTTCTGATCGCCCTCCGAAGCGGCGCCGGCCCGATGCTCTGGCCGGCATCGTTTCCGAGATGATCCGCCGTGCAACCCAGGCGGGCTTCACGCCCGACGAGGTCGCCGCCGCGACGTTCGCCGCCTCGTCCGAGCGGCGTCGCCCTGGCCCGGTGGTCAGGGTCCTGTTCGCCGAATGTACGACGGCCGATGCCGGCTATGACGCCGAGCGCCTGAATGACGAATTCCCAGGCCTCATCGAGGCTGAGGGAACGATGCTCGATGAGATCCCCGACCGACTCAACCATTTCCACTACGACCTGGTCGCCACCACGACCTTTCACGCCGACGAGGCGCAGGCCCTGGTCGGCGGACGAACGCCCGTGGTCGCGATGCTCGTGGGCCCGGGCTACGTCGAGATGGTCCACGAGATCGCCGGCCTCGCGGCCGGATCACGCGTCGGGGTCGTATGCGCGTCCGAGCGCGGGACCGAGAACATCGCCGAGACGCTTGCCATCGCCGGGACCAAGGGCGTCGAGCTGATCCCGGTTCTCGTTGGTGATCATGCGGGCCTTGCCGGACTTTCCGAGACGGCCGACCTGATCCTCATGTCGCGCGAGGCCCTGGCCCTGGGGCTCGATGCCGACCTCAAATACCCGGAACGCGTGCGGGCCTGGAGTTACGAGTTCGATCCGGCCGCCATCGAGCACCTCCGCCGGGCCATCGAGCACGTTCTGAGCGCTCGCAGCTGAGCGCTCGCAGCTGAGCGCTCGCAGCTGAGCGCTCGCAGCTGAGCCCAACGCGCCGAGCCGCGCAGTAGGATCGCGATGCGCCAACCGGCGCTCGATTGGAGGATCCGTGCCGAACACGAGCCCCGCTCCAAGTCCCTGGGTCACGCCCGTGACATTGACCGGCAAGCGCGTTCGCCTCGAGCCCCTCTCCGTGGACCATCTGGACGATCTCGTCGAGGTTGGCCTGGACACGTCCATCTGGGCCCTCACGATCGCGCGGCCAACGGATCGAGACGGGATCGAGGTCTGGCTCCGGGCCGCCATCGCGAGCGGCGCCGCCGGCACGGACGTGCCGTTCGCAACGATCGACCTGGCGAGTGGCCGAGCCGTGGGCAGCACGCGCTACATGTCGATCGTCCCCGATCATCGCCGGCTGGAAATCGGCTGGACCTGGGTGGGAACCGCCCAGCAGCGGACAGGAATCAATCGCGAGGCGAAGGCCCTCCAGCTCGCCCATGCCTTCGACGAGCTCGGCGCTAACCGGGTCGAATTCAAGACCGACGCCCGAAATGACAGGTCACGAAACGCGCTGCTCGGGATCGGTGCCACCTTCGAGGGGATCTTCCGGGAGCACATGATCATGCCGACGGGTCCGCTTCGAGATTCGGCTTACTACAGCGTCATCTCCGTCGAGTGGCCTGAGGTCCGCGATCGACTCCGGGCGTCCCTCGAGGGTCGCTGAGCGCAGGCACTCCGCCCCGCGCACCTTGGCAGTCGGCAAGGTCGAACCCCCGACTGGACGCCATCTGCGATGATCGGGCCATCGAACCGGCGCAGGTCGGTACATCCGTGCGGGAGGCATCCAGTGTCCGATCTCATCGTCAAGGTCCTGGTGAACGCCGCGGGCGTGTTCGTCGCCATCCAGCTGGTGCCTCAGATCAAGTTCGCCTTTGGCGAGGACTGGTGGAAACTGCTGGTCGTCGCGCTGATCCTCGCCCTGGTCAACAGCTATCTCAAGCCGATCCTGAAGGTGCTGTCCTTCCCGATCACCCTCATGACCATGGGGCTGTTTGCGTTCGTCCTGAACGCGGTGATGCTGCTCCTCGTCGCGTTCGTGTCCGACCAGCTCGGCCTCGGGTTCACGATCGGAAAGTTCCCGCCGAACTTCACCTCTGATTCAATCGTCGGCGCGATCCTCGGTTCGATCGTGATCAGCGTCGTGGCGACGCTCCTCGGCATGGTGAACTCGGGTCGAAAGGTCGCGTTCTAGCTCGATCGCCCGAACGGGTCGGCTGGAACGAGGCCCGCGCATCCGATGGCCGGCCGGCCAGATCGACTACCCGGGATCGCGGCGTCCCTGACCGCTGCAGCTCGCCGGCATGGGACGCCGGTCGCGGTCACGGATGTCGCGGAACTCGTGCGCGCGGCCGGGGACCTGGCGGCAGTCTTTCCGGATCCGTGGCTGCGGTCCTTCTCGCTCAAGGCCAACGACGTCCGGGCGATCGTCCAGCGGATCGGGGGCCTCGGGTTCGGAGCGAACGTGGTCTCGCGCGGCGAATGGTCCATCGCGACCCGTGCCGGAATTCCCAATGGCCGCGTGACCTTCGAGGGCGTCGGCAAGACCGATGAGGACCTCCGGGCGGCGATCCGTGCATCACGGATCGGGGACCCGCTCACGTGGCTCGCAATCGAATCCGTTGACGAGGCGCAGGCCCTGGTCCGCCTGGCCCGTACCGGGATCGGCGACGGATCGCTCGACATCCTGTTCCGGCTGAACCCGTCCGTCCAGCCCGATACGCATGCGGGACTCGCGGTCGGCGCGGCCAGGTCGAAGTTCGGGATGACTTCCGATGAACTGACGACGGCTGTGGCCATCGTGGCCGAGGGTCGCGGCCTCCGGCCGCGGGGCATGCACCTCCATGTCGGATCGCAGCTCCGATCCGTCGACGCGTGGCGGGACGGCATCCGCCGGGCCCTGTCGGTGGCTGACCTGATGCGCGGCGCCTGGCAAGACTTTGACACGCTCGACGTCGGCGGCGGGTTCCCGGTGCTGTCGCGCGATGAACCGGCTCCCGATGCAGCCCGGTTTGCGCGTGAACTTCCGGCCCTCCTCGCTCGTCACGACGCTGGGCGTCGGCCCTCCCGTCTCGCGATCGAGCCTGGCCGAGCGCTCGTTGCGGGCGCCGGGTACCTGGTCGGACGCGTGCTCCATGATCGGGATCGTGATGGTCGTCAGGTCGTCCTCGATGTCGGCATGACCGACCTGATCCGGCCGGCGCTGTACGGCGCGCGTCACGAGATCAGCGCCCTGACCTCGCTCGGGCGTCCGGTCGACGGCTCAACCGCAAGCGATGCCTGGGACCTGAGTCGCGTCGAGGGTCCGATCTGTGAATCGACCGACCACCTCGGGGAACATCCATTGCCGCCACTCCGACGCGGCGACCTCGTTGCGATCCGGGATACGGGCGCGTATGCCGCATCGCTCGGATCGACCTACAACGGCCGGCCGCGCGCGCCACAGGTCCTGCTCGAGCCAGATGGGCGCCTCGTCCTCGCCCGCCGCCGCGGATCGACAGCGGGCCTCGGATGAGCGGTACGCTGCGCGCATGATGATTCGGCGCCTGGCCGCACTTGTCGGGGTGCTTGCCGCCCTGACCCTGCCCCTCACCATGACGTTCGCGGCGTCGCCCCTGCCGCCGGGCCCGCCGTTCCCGTCACCGGAGATCAATCGAGCGGTCTATGACCAGGCGGGCGTCTTCAGCTCGTCGACCATCGCAACGCTCGAATCGGAGATCGATGCCATCGAAACGCGGACGGGGGCCGAGGTCGTGGTCTACACCCAGGTCTGGCCGTACAAGATCGATCAGGCGACGTCGGAGGCCAACGCGGCCGCGCTGATCGATCAGTGGGGCATCGGGCGGCGTGGCTTCGACGACAGCCTCGTGATCATGTTCGATCTCGACCCCTCGCTCGTCCACGGGCAGGTCAGCCTGTTCGCGGGTTCGGGTTTCCGAGCCGCGTTCCTCACCGACAGCGAGCGACAGCAGATCTTCGACAACGACATGGTCCCGCTGCTCGCCGCCGGCGATCTGAATGGCGCGGCCCTGATCGCCCTGCATCGAGTGAGCGCTGCGGCCACGCCGGAACACGCTAGGACGCTTGAGGTCGCGCGCCAGATCAACGCCGTCGTGGGGATCATCGGGGGAGGGCTGGTGCTCCTGCTCCTGCCCGGCTGGGCGATCTTCCACTGGCTCCGATTTGGCCGCGATCCCGTCTACGTCGATTCCGAATCGGTCCTCGTTCCCGCGCCACCGGACGGGATGACAGCGGCCGCCGGAACGCTCGTGCTCGATGGCCAGACATCGCGCCGCTCGCTCACAACGGCGCTACTCGACCTCGCGAGTCGCGGGCAGGTTGCATTTCGGCAGGACAAGGGATTCCTCGGGTTGGGCGGTACCAAACTGGCCATCGATGTCGGCGGTCGCGCCGCGACGGCAGCCCAGGACGATCTGGCCGGCACGTCGCATAGCTCGATCGATGTCGCGCCCCCGACGCCGGGCGCCCGGGGCATCCTTCCGGGCCTGCCCGGGATGCCGTCGGCCGCGGCGGCCAGCGATCCGGGACCTGCGGTCGCACGCTCCCGGCTCGCCCTCGCGAATCGGAAGCCCACCTCCGCCGCCGAGGCGTTCCTGCTCACGCGTCTCAAGTCCCTGGCGTCAGATGAAACGATCGAGGCCGGAGATGTCACCAAACTCGCCACCGATGTTCCGACCTTCGAACACAAGTTGGAAGATGCCGTGGTGGGCCTCGGCTGGTTCGGCCAGCGACCGTCCACCGTCGTCGCGCGCTGGCGCGGCATCGGTGTCGTCGAACTGGTCGTCGGCGGAGTCGTGACCTTTGCGGGCATGTCCCTTCCAGCCAGCGGCCTGACGGTCGTCGGCGTCGCGGGGATCATTGCCGGGATTCTGACCTTCATCGTCGCCTCCGCCATGCCCGCGAGGACGATGGCCGGGGCGATGCAGCGCGCCTGGCTCCATGCTTACCGACGGACCCTGTCCAAGACCATGGAGCAGGCCCGGTCTATGGATCAGGTCGTCCAGGATGCCGGGCTTGACTGGCTCGAGACACCGGACCAGGCCGTCGTCTGGTCGGTGGCGCTCGGTCTGGCCGGTCAGGTCGAGGACGTTCTCGGCCGAACGATGGCCGACACGGAAGCCCGGGGCTCGCAGGCGGGCTACATGCCGCTCTGGTTCCGCGGCCACGATGGCTCTGCGTTCGTAGGCGGTGGGGGCTCCGGGTCAGGCGGCGGCCTGTTCTCCTCGTCGGGAGTTCCGGACCTTGGCGGCATGTTCTCCGCACTCGGCACCGTCGGCAGTGCCCCGTCGTCATCGGGGAGCAGTGGGGGCGGCGGATTCGGTGGTGGCGGCTCGGGCGGCGGTGGCGGCGCCGGCGGCGGGTTCTAGGGCTTCCGGTGCGCTCCACGGCGGACGATCGCCCACGCCCCTACACTTCGCCGCATGGGTGCAGTCGACACGATGGAAGTGTTCTTCGAGAAGCTGAACGATGGCGATCGTCCCGGTGCCGTCGCGCTCATGGACGAGCGTGTCGAGATGCGGATCCACGTCGGTGACAACGCGCGGACGCTACGTGGCGTCGAGCAGGTTGGGGGCTGGTTCCTGCGCGCCGAGCCGGGCCTCAAGATGATCCCTGGCGAGGTTCGCGACCTGGGGATCACCTACCAGGCCGATGTGCTGACTGTCCGGCCAGGAGCGTTGTCCCAACACCTCGATGCCTCATTCCGCGTCGAGGCGGGCAAGATCACCTCGATCAACCTCACGCCGAGGTAGTCCGGCCCCTACGGGCTCGCCGCGGACTTTACTGGCTCGCCGCGGGCACGGGACTCGTGGACGCACCCGGGACGGTCGTCGGGGCGACGGCCGGGATGATCACGTTGGCCCCGACCACGACCTTGTTGCAGTCCGGGATTGTCGTCTTGTTCGCCTCGCACAGGGTGGCAAGTGGAACCCCGAACCGATTCGCGATGCGGGACATGGTGTCGCCCGACTGGACCACATAGATTTGCTGGGTCGGCTGCGGGACCGGCGTCGCAACGATCGGCGTCGCGCTGGCTGATCCCTGGCTCGGCGACGCTGATTGGCTCGGACCAGAGGTGGCGGGTGGGTTCCCGACGCCGAGGATTGCCGGCAGCACGAACAGGGCCACGGCAGCAATCACGACCGCGGCCACGGCAAGCATGATCGGTGGCATCGATATCCCGGACAACGCCATCCGGGTCTTGAGGGTCGGATACGCCTCACGCCGCGGGATGCGCTCCCACGAGGGTGCCGTTCGGCCGACGGCGGCACGATTCGCGCGCCCTTGGCGTGCGCCTGGAGTTCGATTCTCGACGTCTTCATCCTGACCGGAGTACGCAGGCTCCTCGTAGCTGTCGTGGCCTTCGCTGAGCCGACCCTGAGGCGCGGGCTCGCCGTGGGCGGGTTCACGCCAGGCAGGGCTCGCGACCGGAGCCGCTGGCATGGCATCAGCTGGTGGGCCTGGGTCGCGGTCACCGCGATCTGCGGGCTGCCCGGACGGCTGATTGGCGATCCGGTCCGCGAAGGAGCCGGCGAGCCCACCGCCGCGGGTGGGAATGGCGATGACATCCGGCTGATCGTCCGACGCGGCGTCATCGAATCCGGTGCGTTCCGAAGCACCCCCACCCATCCAGGGTGGCGGGGATGCCCAGTCACGCGGCGGGTTCCGCTCCGATCCCGGGGCCGTCCCGGATCGTTCGCCATCTGGTGCAGGGCGGTCCGGCGATTCACTGGACTCCCCGGCTCCACCGGATGCGGCGGCTGCGAGGCTGTCGGATCGCGCCTGCGCGGCTTCGCGGCGTGCCCAGTCCTGAAATGTCGGGCAGACCGCGAATGCCGACGAGAGGCAGTAGGCCTGCTGATGGGCTAGCGCGCGCGGCGCAGGTCGAACCTCCGCGTAGCAGCGGTGAAGGTGGTCAGGGCCCGTCGCGCGCGAGTCTCGATCGCCCTCAAACGCCACGAATGGGCAGGCGATCGCCCCATCGACACTCGGAAGCCCGTGCTCGGTCATCGACGCCATCATACCGGCGGACCTCGATGCGCTGGCGGCCTCATCGCCGGTTCTGCTTGCTCACCAATGCACTCATGATGGCGGGCAGCCAAATCGGTGTCGGCGTCGACCTGAAGCTCGGAGTCCCAGTGAAGACCTTTGAGCGCACCCGATGAACGACGACTCGGTCGGGACCATCGACCTATTGAGCACGAACCAGTGGCCGAGGGCCAATCTGGCCGGAATGCTCTAGGGTCGGGCCTACGTTTCTGATCCCGCACCGAGTGTTCTGTTCATGTCTGCCGATTTGCCAGCCCCGCGCCCAAGCCGGCTCCCTCAGCGACGACCATCGGTCGTGCTCGCGATCCTCCTTGTCCTGACGATCCTGCGTTCGGGAGCTCCGGTGCCCGTTGAAGCCTCGACGGTGACGCCACCCGCCCCGGCCGCGGCCGACGCGCTCGCGAGTCCCCTCGCGGCGAGCCAGTTCGGGCGCAAGCTGTCGGCCGATGTCTACGGCTACCTGCCCTACTGGGAGATCGACAGCGGCACGGACACCTACCTTCGCTATGACCTCTTGACCGACATCGCCCTGTTCTCGGTTGGGTTCACCGCGACCGGCGCCATCTCCATCACCGAGACGGGCTATCCCGCGGTCACCGGCCCAACCGCGGCGACGATCGTGGCCCATGCTCATGCCGCCGGGGTCCGCGTGGATCTCACGATCACATCTTTTGGCTACGCGAAGAACACGGCGTTCTTCACCAATCCAGCTGCGATGACCGCCGCCGCCACCGCGATTTCGAACCTCGTCCAGTCCGAGGGACTCGACGGCGTGAATCTCGATGTCGAGTCGCTCTACAACGAGAACTTCGGGGCGTACGGGCAGTTCGTGAAGCAGCTCCAAACGGCCCTTCGGTCATGGAATCCGGCGGCGCGGGTATCGGTCGCGACGAACGGCAACGTATCGGGTGCCAACATGGCGATCCAGGCCCTCGCGAATGGCGCCGATCGCGTGTTCATCATGGGTTACAGCTACCGGACGGCTGGATCCAGCCCTGCCGGGGGCATCGCGCCCATCGCGCGGCCCGCCTCGCAGACCAGCCTGACCTGGACCCTGGATACGTATGCCGCGAAAGGCATTCCTTCATCAAAGGTCCTGCTCGGCCTTCCCTACTACGGGCGTTCCTGGATGACGAGCAGCGGCCTCCTCCATGCCTCGACCACCGGATCTGCCGGGGTCTTCATTCCGAGTGACGGGATCGCCGCGATCCCCGCCGGCACGGTGATCAACCATGACCCGGTCGAGGGGGCGAAGTGGTTCGCCACTCAGGATCCGACCACCGGGGTCTGGACCCAGACCTACTTCGATGACCCGGTCACGCTCCGCGCGAAATACGACCTTGCCAATCAGCGTGGTCTCGGGGGCGTCGGGATCTGGACGCTCGGTTATGACCGGGGCATCGCCGGCTACTGGGACGCCATCGCCGCCTCGTTCGCCACCGTTCGCATTGCCGGCCTCAATCGATATTCCACCGCCGGGGCGATCGCGGCCGACGCGTTCCAGCCCGGCATCGATGTCGTCTATGTGGCGACGGGAACGGCCTTCGCCGATGCGCTGGCCGCGGCCGCGGTCGCCGGAGCGAAGCACGCACCGGTCCTGCTGGTGGCACCGACCGTGATCCCGGCCGCGACCACGGCCGCCATTGCGCGCCTCCAGCCCAACCGAATCGTCGTCGTCGGGGGCACGGGCGCCGTGTCCGATGTCGTCCTTGCCGCGCTGGGAGCAAGTGCTCCCGACGGTGTCCAGCGCATCGCCGGCCCTGACCGCTTCCTGACAGCCGCGGCACTCTCGGCTGCCACCTACCCGGACGGGGCGCCGGTCGCGTACGTCGTCCCGGGGTTCGGGTTCGCCGATGCCGTCTCTGCAGCACCGGCGGCTGCTCGCGACGGTGGTCCGGTGCTCCTGACGCGGGCCGAGGCGCTGCCCGACGCCACGGCCCAGGAACTGGTCCGATTGGCGCCCTCGCGAGTCGTCATCGTCGGTGGCACGGCGGTCGTCGGCGACTCGGTCCTTGCCTCGATCTCCGCGTTGCTGCCCGGCGCGGCCGTCACCCGACTCGCCGGTGACGATCGGTATGCGACCTCGGCCGCGGTTGCGGCGACGTTCGCGACTGGCGTGCCGGTTGTCTACGTGGCGTCGGGTCTCGGGTTCGCGGACGCCCTCGCAGCTGCCGCCGCGGCCGGGTCGCGTGGCGCGCCGATGGTCCTAACCGCCCCGCAGGCGCTGCCCGCCTCTATCCGTGCCGAGATCGTCCGACTCAACCCGTCCCATGCCATCGTGGTCGGTGGCATCCCGGTCGTGGGCGAGGCCGTGGTCCGCGCGATCCGGGACGCACTCGCCGCGTCCTAGTGGTCCGGCGGGGGCCGGTCCGGGCCCTGCCCTGAAGCACTCGGGCGCGCCGCGCTGGCACGGTCATCGACGATGGCAAAGGCGGCATCCAGACCTTCGTCGAGAAGCCGGAGTTGGCGGTCGATGGCCGCCCTTCGTGGCGCCGGGGCAACCGATGCGACGTCGAGCAGGAGATGGCGCAGTCGCCGGGCGATCTGGATCGAGCCTTGCCCGTATTGGCGGATCTCGTCGATCCCGAGCGCAACGTAGTCATCCCAGCCGGGGCATGGCAGATGGAGCAGTACGTCGCCTTCTGGACCGAGCCGGAATGGCGATGGGATCCGTCGCACGGCCAGACGACGGAGCAGGTCGTGGACCTGGTCGAGCGCCTGAAGCGCGGTGGTCGGGTCGTTCGTTCCGGGCGACAACGCGCGCTCGGCGATGTCCACGATCTGGCGGATCCCGAAGGCAGCATCCTGGGTCATCGTCCGCTCAATACCGAGTTCGATGCAGTGGGCGAGGCGGCCGACCGGCAGGTCGTCGAGGTCGGGGTCGCTGCCTCCGGTTCGGGACCAGACGGCCAGCAACGGCGCTCCTTCCGGGACGAAGTCGCCGACGAAGTGCCGGAAGGCCACGGTCAGGCCGTGATCCGTGGCGAGGGTCAGGAGCTGTTCCTCGTCCACTGACGTGACGACGCCCGGCTCGCGGTCCTGCGTAATCAGCCGATCAGGCTCGCGCGCGGGAAGCGCCACCGTCGGCTGGTCCGGATCCTCACCGATCCCCTCTGGATACAGGCGTCCGATCGCTTCCCGGGTTTCGTGCCCAACGCTGCGCAGCACGCTCACGGCCCGTATCGCCTGCGCCATGTGATGGATGTAGATGATGAAGGCGCCGACCGATGCGACGAGCAGCCCGTAGGCGACGGTGACCGCGATCGACGGGACGAACGAAGCACCGACGGCGGGCGTCCGAACCTCGCGCAGCACCAGGAGGGCGTACAGGAATGTCGCCACGAACAGGCCGAGGATCGTCTGGTTCATCCGATCGCGCAGGAATGTCCGCATCACCCGGGGCGAGAGCTGGCTGCTCGCGAGCTGGAGGACGAGCATGGTCACAGAGAAGACGAGGCCCGTGAACGTGAGCATCGCCGCGGAGATCGTGGACAGGACGAGCCGGGCGCTCTCCGGGCCGCCGGCGAACAGGACGCCGCCGAGATCGCCGGCCACGTGCTCGTCCACCAGCCGGTCCAGTGGCACGAGGGCGAAGGCCCCGACGGTTGCTGCTACGGCAAAGACGCCGGGAATGAACCACAGTCGGGAGCGCAGCCACTCGAGTCGGCTCTGGAGCGCCACCGAAACGGTCGAACGCTGCCTGACTCGACCACTCACGGTTCGCTCCTGCTGGCTGAAACGTGGGCTGGTCGCGCGGCCCACAGGTCGAGCTGGGCGACGGATACAAAGTCGAAGGGCATCATCGGCCCGCGGTACCTGCCTGAGCGCGCCCGGCGATGTGCCGAGCAACGACGTTGGCCACCACCTCGATGCGAACGTTTCGGCCCTCCCAGCGATCGTCTCCCGACCAATGAAAGGTCGCCTCAACGGCCGAATCGGCGGCCAGCTCGTTCGACCCGGGGACGTCAGCGACCCAGATCCCCAGCTCGGTGTCGTCGGCCTCGATGACCATCCTGGTCTGCCATCCGTCAAACGTGCATTCGACGCGGCACGGGGCGAGCAACTCGAAGCGAAGGAGTCGGCCGACTGCCATCGTCGGTCGCGGGGCATCGAATCGCCAGGTGGCCCGCTTGGCCGCGGGTCGCACCCCGTGGTATCGGTTCCAGGCCGCTTCGGGGCGATCGATGGGCCGCCCGAGTGCGATCGAGCGAACGAGCTTCAGGTATTCCGCGTGGGCCCAGACGAGGGGCATCGCCGAGCCACTCGGGCGGCCGGGATAGAGGCCGGCGTCGCGGATCGCGTCCGAGTCCCAGACCTGTTCGGGCAGCATCCCTCCATCGGACCCCAACCGGCGCATCGTCTCGAGGTAGGGCCGGGCGTCCCGGCCGGCCGCCAGCTCGTAATGCCCGCGTTCGCCAACCAGGAGCGGCCAGCCACGACCGATGCCGGTCCCGTCGAAGGGGCTCCCGTCCGCGTGCTCGCCGTACCCGTCACCGGTGTAGCGATGCCATACCGGGCCGGACGGTGTGTCCGTCCTGAGCGCGGCATCGGCGACGGTCAGCGAGTCCAGAATCCGGGGGTCGTCCGGGCTCCTGAGGCCGAATCGAACGAGGGCCAGAAAGTCGGTCCCGATCATCTCGTCGGCAGCGACGTGCGCCATCCCGTCGGGCCGGTTCCGGACCGGGACCTCGGTCTGGATGGGCGCCCCGGCCAGGACGTCAGGTGAGGCAATCCTGACGTAGTGCCCGTCGACCCCGGCTTCCCGGGCCGAGCGGGACCCGGAGACGAACGTCCAGTCCTCGATCGCGGCGTTCCAGTCGTCCGCCAACTCCCGGCAATAGCCCGCAGCGGGTTCGGACAGGTGGTTGGCCGCGACGACGAGCGCGGCGATGACCGGGGCCAGGGTGGATGGCGTCAGACCCGCATTCTCCTCCCAGCGATCCTGCCGGGTCACGGGGCCGGCCCGAACAATGAAGCCAGCCGCCGCGCGGATCATTCGATCGAGCGACTCCTTGGTCACAAGGTGCTCGAAGGTCGCGGCGGCATCGGCGCGTCCATGCATGTGGGTCGCACCATGCTGGCGCAGCGCGCCGGCGAGCAGGATCGGATAGGCCGCCTCGTCGAGTTGGACGCCCGACCAATAGGGCTTGCCGTCCACCCACTGGTTCTGGACCCAATGCCCGTCTGGCTCCTGGGTCGCGATCAAGTAGGCCAGGGCGCGTCGCGCCGCCCCGACGGCACCGAGCGCGACGAGCGCCCCGGCGGATTCGACCAGATCGCGTGACCAGACCAAGTGGTAGCCCCCGAGATCATTGCGGGCATTGCCCCATGGAATCGATAAGCTCGCCACCGAGGCCCCTGCCGCGCTTCGATCCTGGTGGATCGCAAGGACCGCCGCCGAGTCGAGGTAGGCGGCACGAAGATCCGGGCCGAGGTCATTCGGGGGCGGCGCGCAGGTCCGGATGTACGCTTCCCAGCCCGCGACGTACTCGTCCCACGCGACGTCGAACTCCCCGGCCAGCGCTGCCGACGCGAAGAGCGCCGCCTCCTCGGGGCGCGCACCGAATGCGAGCACGAGCTGCGCGACTCCGTCGACAGCGGGCAGCTCGCTCATTCCGGCGACATTACCGTCCTCCGCCGCATCGTAGGTCCAGCGCATGACACCGTTGGTCGAGAAGTCGTGCCACCCGTCGGAAGCACCCACGTAACCCACGCTTTGCCGCTCCGGGAGCGGATCGCTCGCGAGCACGAGGGTCGCCTCGCCATTCTGGGCGAACAGCATCGGCCGACCGCGATACTCGCCGGTCCAGGCCCGGTTGTGGAGTCCGCTGAAGCCGAGGTGCGGCGCGAGGAGCGGGTACAGGCGCAGAGGCGCCATTCCGGCCGCGGCGTCGTGACCCGATCGCAGATCTATCAGGTGGGCCTCGATCCGCACCGCATCGGCATGGTCGTCGGCGCAGATCCGCAGGTTCAGCGTGTAGGCCGGGTGACGGTGTTCGGCCATGATGGCCGGGATGCCCGGCCGGACGGAGCGGACAGTGACCTCGGCGTCCCGCTTGACCTCGCTCCAGAACCCGACGCCGTCGGCGACGATGAACCCGAGGTCACGGACCTGGGGCGAATCCACGCGTGGCCAGTAGACCTCGTTGAGGATCCCGTGCCCGACGGTGAACCAGACCCGACTCGCCCCACGCGAGGTACCCACGGCGTCCTTCGCCGAGCTCGTCCACGTTGGCCCGATGCCCGGGGCGCCCGGGGCCATGGCGGTCACTCGGTCGTGCTCGGGCTCCCGGCCGCCGCCGGGGCATGCCAGCCACCGAAGGGCTCGATGATCGCATCGGCCGCACCGGGACCCCAGCTGCCGCGCTTGTAGGGATGGGGCCGGGCGTCGGGATCCAGGACCGGATCGACGATCCGCCATGCCGCCTCGACCGCGTCCTCGCGGCTGAACAGTTGCTGATCCCCGATGGACGCATCGCCGAGCAAACGCTGATAAGGCGGCGTTTCGTGGCCACTGTCGTGACTGGCGAACAGCTCGACCTCCTCCCCAACAGTCGCCTCTCCCGGTTTCTTGGCGCGCGCTCCAAGGGAGATCGACATGTCCGGCGTCAAGCGGAACCTGAGGTAGTTGGCGCCGCCGGGCTCGTGTTCGGCGAATAGATTGACGGGTGGCCGTTTGAGCTCGACGCGTACCTCCGTGGCCGTCACCGGAAGGCATTTGCCGGTCCGAATGAAGAACGGGACACCACCCCACCGCCATGTGTCGACGTGGAGACGCAGGGCCGCATACGTCTCGACCGTCGAATCCTGGGCGACGCCCGCCACCTTCCTGTAGCCCTGGTACTGGCCAAGGACGACGTCATCGGGCCGGATCGGACGAATCGAGTCCAGAAGCTTGAACTTCTCATTCCGAATGGCTTCGTCAGCGTGTCCTGACGGTGGCTCCATGGCCAGAACCGCGACGGTCTGCAGGAGGTGGTTCTGGACCACGTCCCGGATGGCGCCGGCATTGTCGTAGAACGCGCCGCGATCGGCGACGTCGAACGCCTCGGCCATCGTGATCTGGATGGATGCCACGTGATCAGCGTTCCAGATTGGCTCAAGAAAACGGTTCGCGAAGCGGAAGTAGAGCAGGTTCTGTACTGGCTCCTTGCCGAGGTAGTGATCGATCCGGAAGATGTGGTCCTCGTCGAAGACCGTGTGGAGCGTCCGGTTCAGCCGTTGCGCGGCCGCCAGATTTCGACCGAACGGCTTCTCGACGACCACCCGTGCCCCATCCGAACAGCCTGAGCCACCTAGGTGGCGGATGACCTCGCCAAAGAGTGCCGGGGGAACCGCCAGATAATGGAGTGGATGCTTGGCGTCGCCGAGTTCGGTTCGGAGGCGCGCGAAGGTTGCTGGATCGGCGTCGTCGCCGCTGACGAAACGGAGGTGGTCCTGGAGATCCCGGAGGACCTTCGTGTCGGTGACTCCACTCGCCCGGAGGCTGTCCCGTGCCCGATCACGCAGGGAGGCGAGGTCGCCGTGCCGGGAGATGCCGATGATTGGCATCGCCCATTCGCCACTCTCGATCAGGCCGGCAAGGGCCGGGAAGATCTGCTTGAAGGCGAGATCTCCGGTGGCGCCGAAGAAGACGAAGGCATCGGAGCGATCAAGGCGATTGCGGTGGGCTGTGGTCTCCATGGCTTTGCGCCTCATCCGCCCTTCTCCAGATGACCCCCGAACCCGAGGCGCATGGCCGAAAGGACCTTGTTCGCGAAGTCGGTCTCGCCCCGTGACGTGAACCGCTCGTAGAGGGCCGTCGTCAGGACAGGCGCCGGGGCGGATACGTCGATGGCCGCCATGCTCGTCCAGCGCCCTTCGCCGGAATCACTGACCCGGCCCGCGAACCCCTCGAGTTGGGGTGACTGGAGGAACGCCTGCGCGGTCAGGTCGAGGAGCCAGCTGGCCACGACGCTGCCGCGCCGCCAGACCTCGGTTACGGCGGCGAGGTCAAGTTCGTACTGGTAATGCTCCGGGTCACGCAGCGGGGCGGTCTCGGCATTAACCTCCTGCTGGCGCAGTCCCGCGTCCGCATGCTTGAGGATGTTGAGGCCCTCGGCATAGGCCGCCATCACGCCGTATTCAATGCCGTTGTGGACCATCTTCACGAAGTGGCCGGCACCCGCCGGTCCGCAGTGCAGGTAGCCCTCCTCGGCGCGGTCGGGCTTGCCGGTCCGGCCGGGCGTCCGGGGAGCAGCCTCGACGCCCGGCGCCAAAGCACGGAAGAACGGGTCGAGCCGCTCAACGACGTCGGTCGGGCCACCGATCATCAGGCAGTAGCCGCGCTTCTCGCCCCACACGCCGCCGCTCGTGCCGCAGTCGACATAGGCGATCCCACCGGGGGCCAGTTCCTTCGAGCGACGAATGTCATCGACGTACCAGGAGTTGCCGCCGTCGATGACGACGTCGCCCTTGCCAAGGTGGGGAACGAGCTCTTTGAGCGTCGCATCGACGGCCGCCGCGGGCACCATCAGCCACAGAATCCGGGGCGCCGGGAGCCGAGCCACGAGGTCCTCGAGCGATGTGGCGCCTTCTGAGATGGCCTTGTCGGCCACGAGGCCGTCGACCGTGGACTGCGTCCGCGCGTAGCCGACGACCGAGTGGCCGTTGTTGATCCAGCGCCGCGACATGTTGGCGCCCATGCGCCCAAGACCGATGAGCCCGATCTGCACCGTACTGCCTCGCTTGCTAATGGCGTCGGCCCGATTTGGCTCGACGGCTGTTGTCAGGTCATCAGTCTGGACCCGCACGCCGGCCGTGTCAGCACGCGCTCACCGAGACCGGGCCGGATCGCCCGTCGTCACCTATCCCGCGTGGCGTTTGACAGTCTCGGCTCGCCTCCGGAGACTCAGGGGCACACGATCCGTCCGCAGCAGCTCGAAGGAGTCCCATGTCCATCCTCCACATTCTCCGCTCCGTCGCAGCACCACGGACCACTGTCCGCGCCCACTGCGACCTCCCGTGTGGCGTGTACGACCCCGAGCAGGCCCGCATCGAGGCAGAGTCGTGCTACCGCATCGTCGAGAAGTACGCCGCCAACGAGGACGCCGCGTACCGGACCCGCGCCGTCGCCATCAAGGAGCAGCGGGCGGACCTGGTGAAGCATCACCTCGACGTCCTGTGGCACGACTACTTCAAGCCCGAGCACCTCGAGACGGTCCCGAATCTGCATGACCTGTTCTGGCAGGCGACCAAGCAGGTCTCGAAGGTCAAGGCCTCGACCGATCTCGCCGATGCCAAGCAGCTCCTCGATCTCGTGGACCAGGTGGACGCGGCCTGGAAGGCGACCGGCGGCCCGTCCAAGACGCGTGTGGCCGGCCGACCCGGCTGATCTCGCGGGTGCCGCGGTCTCGACCGGGGCACCCACCAGATCCTCGATGACCGGCGAGCTCGACGATCCCGCGCGCCTACCGGAGCGACGATCGTCGCTTCGTGATCGGCTGCGGGGGCCGTGGCGGGTCGTGGTGGAGGAAGCTTCGATGCTGCCCGGGATTGCTCCGGGTGACTGGCTCCTGATCGATCCGACGACCCGCGCCTGGCCACCGAACGGAAGCGTCGTGGTCTTCCGCGAACCGGTCTCGGCTGAACTTGCCATCAAACGGGTTCGTGCCCGTGCCGGCGAGCGGGTTCCGTTCAATGGCGGCTACATCGCGCTGAGCGAAGGTGAGGCGTGGCTCGAGGCTGATGCGTCGCCGAGCATCGCTGCGGATGCCGGGTTCGGCGCACCCATCGATTCGGATCGGTTTGGACCCGTTCCGGTGGAACTGCTCGTGGGTCGTGTTTGGTTCCGCTACGGACCGTGGGGACGAATTGGCAGGATCCGGCGGCAGCCCAGCGCGTGACCGGACGGCGCCCAGCGTCGCGCGCGCCGGGCCGAACCGGCAGCCGCACCGCAGCCCTCGTATCCTCGGTTCATGCATGACCGACGTCTCGATCCCAACCTTCCGCTCCCACCTGCCCCCGACCCCTGGGTCGGTTCCGAGATGCCGAGTCCTCGGTCCGGGGTCCCCTACCACCTGACCGAGATGATCGAGGCGGAACCCGCGCTCGCGGAGCGTGTCCTGACCCGTCTCGCTGGACCCGGTCCGGCGCTTGATCTTGCGATTGCGATCCGGGCCGCGGCGGGCGCCGGGCGCCCGATCATCGTCGTCGGCTGCGGTACGAGTGAGCATGGCGCCGTGGCCGTCGCCGAGATCCTGCGGGATGCCCACCGCGCCATCGGGCTGCCGTCCGAGCTCGGCGTCGGCGGTTCCCCGATTGCCGCGCAGGCATTCGAAGGGGGTCTCGAGCCCGCGCTGGGCGGGCCGGGCGCGGTCGTCATCGGCGTGAGCCATGAAGGCGGCACCAAGGCGACCTATCGCGCGATGAGCGCAGCGCGCGAGACCGGATCGACCGTCGCGATGATCACGGCCGCCGCCGGCTCCCCGGGCGGTGTCTTCGCCGATATCGCCGTCGCGACGGAGGAGATGGACCAGAGCTGGTGCCACACCGTCGGGTACCTGTCGCCAATCCTCGTCGGTATCGCGGTTGCCGGCCACCTGACCGGGGCGTCCGTCGTACCGGCCGATGCACGAAACCTGCTGGGTGCCGGCCTCGCGGCGGGTACCACGGCTGCCCTGGCGGGCATGGCCGAGCGCCTGTCCGGGCGCCAGCACCTCGTGATGATCGGGAGCGGCATCGATCGCATCGCGGCGCGTGAACTCACCCTCAAGGTGGAGGAAGGGGCACAGATCCCGTCCTCCATGCGTGACCTCGAGACCATGCTCCACGGGCACCTGGCCGGAACAGGGGCCGATACCGGCCTCGTGCTGATTCTCGCCGACGCTGCGGCACGCGGACCACGGACCGCTCGGGCCCTCGGGCTGTTGCGCGCCTGCCGCGAGCTCGGCATCTCGGTCGGTCTGATCGGGTCTGCGGTCGTTGCCGGCGAGATCGATGTCGATCTCACGCCTGCCGGTCGTGCCCTCATTCCCGATGAGGCTGGATTCGATGGTGCGGCTGCTGCGCTCATCGGGACAGCGATCCCGCTGCAGCGGCTCGCGGAGCAACTGGCGATACAGCGGGGCGTCAACCCCGATGCGATCCGGCGCGACGATCCGCGCTACCTTGCGGCGGTGGACGCGGCGGGTTGATCCGACCCGCCGATCGACGACTCGGATGATTTGTGCTTGTGCTGCACAAACATATGGTAGGCTCCGCCTCCTACCAACGAAACCGACGAACCCAATCGGCGCGGAGGGCTGACGGATGGCGCAGGAATTCTTCCCCCAGGTTACTGGTCGCATCCCGTTCGGGGGAATAGGATCCGACGATCCGCTGGCCTACAAGGTGTACCAGGCCGACCGAATCGTGCTTGGCAAGCGAATGGAGGAACACCTCCGCGTCGCCGTCTGCTATTGGCACTCGTTCAACTGGCCCGGGTCCGATGTCTTCGGCGTCGGAACATTCGACCGCCCGTGGCTGGCCCCCTCGATGGAGCCGATGGCCGCCGCGCGCCTGAAACTCTCGGCCGCGTTCGAGTTCTTCGAGAAGCTCGGTACGCCGTTCTACACGTTCCACGATCGGGATATCGCGCCCGATGGCGCTACCTTCGCCGAGGCCACTGCGAACCTGCACGCGATCGCCGACGAGGCTGAGGCGCACATGGCCCGGACCGGCGTCCGCCTGCTGTGGGGCACGGCCAACCTGTTCAGCCATCCGCGCTACGCTGCCGGCGCCGCGACCAACCCTGACCCCGAGGTCTTCGCGTACGCGGCGGCCCAGGTGAAGGTCATGCTCGAGGTCACGAAGCGACTCGGCGGGACGAACTACGTCCTGTGGGGTGGCCGCGAGGGGTACGAGACACTCCTCAACACGGACCTCAAGCGAGAAGAGCAGCAGCTCGGCCGGTTCCTGGGCATGGTTGCCGAACATAAGGCCCGGATCGGATTCACCGGCAAACTGCTACTGGAGCCCAAGCCGCAGGAGCCCACCAAGCATCAGTACGACTACGACTCCGCGACGGTCTACGGCTTCCTCGCCAGGCACGGCCTCGAAAGCGAGTACGGGACCAACCTCGAGGCGAACCACGCGACCCTCGCCGGTCACAGTTTCCAGCACGAGATCGCGACCTCCATCGCGCTCGGCCTGTTCGGGAGCATCGATGCCAACCGCGGCGACTACCAAAACGGCTGGGACACGGACCAGTTCCCCAACTCGGTCGATGAGCTGTCGCTGGCGCTGTACGAGATCCTGGGTGCCGGCGGCTTCACCACCGGCGGGTTCAACTTCGATACCAAGCTCCGCCGCCAGAGCATGGACCGGCTGGACCTGTTCCATGCCCACATCGGGGGCATCGACACGCTGGCCCGGTCACTGCTCGTGGCCGCAACGATGATCGAGGGAGGCGCCATCGAGGCAAGCCGCGAGGCTCGCTACGCCGGCTGGCAGGGCGACCTTGGTCGCTCGGTGACCGACGGATCCGCAACCCTCGAATCCCTTGCGGCTGCGGTGCTCAAGGGCGACATCGATCCCAGCCCGGTCTCCGGACGACAGGAGTACCTCGAGAACGTCGTCAACGGAGCGATCTGGGCAACCGACGCGGGCTCGCCGACCTCGAAGAGCGACTGACCCGTGGGGTTCGTTGTCGGGATCGATGTCTCGACGACCGCCATCAAGGCCGTCCTGATCGATCAGGACGGCCGCGTCGCGGGGATCGGCACGGCCGAGTACGGCGTTCAGAGCCCGCACCCCCTCTGGAGCGAGCAGGATCCCGCCTCCTGGTGGGACGGACTCCAGACGGCGCTCCGGTCCCTCCTTGCCTCAACAGACGCCACGGGCGGGGACATCGAGGCGGTCGGGCTCACCGGGCAGATGCATGGTGCCGTCCTGCTCGATGGGGATGCCAAGGTCCTCCGTCCCGCGATCCTGTGGAACGATCAGCGGACCGCCACCGAGTGTGACGAGATCCGGACCCGGGTCGGCGCGGAGCGTCTGATCGAGGTCACCGGCAATGACGCGATCACCGGCCTGACCGCGCCAAAACTTCTCTGGGTCCGCCGCCACGAGCCGGACATCTGGGCGCGCGTGCGGCATGTGCTGCTGCCGAAGGACTACCTCCGCCTGCGACTGACCGGTGACTACGCCATGGACAAGGCGGACGGCTCCGGGACCCTCCTCTTCGATCTCGCGGCACGGGACTGGTCATCGGAGGTCCTCGGCGCCCTGGACCTGGACGCGGCCCTGTTCCCCGCGACGCATGAGGGCCCGTCGATCACGGGCGCGCTGACCGAGTCGGCTGCCGCCGCCACCGGGCTCAGCGCCGGGACCCCGGTCGTCGCGGGTGGCGGCGATCAGGCAGCCAATGCTGTTGGTGTCGGTGTCGTGGATGAGGGCACGGTCGCGCTGTCTCTGGGAACCTCGGGGGTGATCTTTGCCGCGACCCGGTCCCCGATTCACGAGCCTGCCGGCCGCGTTCATGCCTTCTGCCACGCGGTCCCCGAGCGCTGGCACCTCATGTCGGTGATGCTGTCGGCGGCCGGGAGCCTGCGCTGGTTCCGCGATACCGTCGCGCCGGAGTCGGCCTTCGGCGATCTGGCAGCGGGCGCCGATGACGTCCGCGCGGCAACGGACGGACTGTTCTTCCTGCCCTACCTGACGGGCGAACGGAGTCCCCACGCAGACCCGCTGGCGCGAGGAGCGTTCGTGGGGCTGACGCTCCAGCACGACCGCCGTCACCTGACGCGGGCGGTCCTCGAGGGGGTCGCCTTCGGCCTGCGGGACGGGCTCGACCTGATGATCGGGGCAGGCATGCCGGCTCCAACCCGGATCCGGGCATCGGGCGGCGGCCTGGCGAGCGCCACGTGGCGTCAGATCCTCGCGGATGTCCTTGATGCGGAGCTGTCGATCCCGTCGACGACGGAAGGGGCGGCATTCGGTGCGGCCGTGCTCGGTGCCGTTGGCGCTGGCTGGTTTCCGGACGTGTCGTCAGCGACAGCGGCCATGGTGCGGATAGCACCGGCGGCAAGCCCCGGCCCAGGGCGCTGGTCGTATGCCGAGGCGCACATCGCCTATCGAGACCTCTACCCTGCTCTCGCGCCGACCTTCCACCGAGCGTGAAGCCCGGACGCGTCTAGCCGCGCAGCTCGATCACGGCCTTGTCGGCGTCCGTGACTTCCTCGGGCTGCTTGCCCATGATGATCATGCCGAGAACCTCATCCGGAGTCACAGAACCCTTGTCGACGGTGCGGACGATCTGGCCGTGGTACATGACGCTGATTCGATCGGACAGATCGAAGACGTCGTGGATGTCGTGGCTGATGAGGAAGATGCCGATGCCCTCGCTCTTGAGTTGCCGGACGAGGTTGCGGACCTGGGCTGTCTCCGCCGGGCCGAGCGCCGCGGTCGGTTCGTCCATGATCAGGATCCGGGCATTGAAGTACACGGCACGAGCGATGGCCACGGCCTGGCGCTGCCCGCCGGACAGGGACTTGACCGGCATCTTGAAGCGGGTGAAGTTCGGGTTCAGCCGACCCATCACGGTGCGGGTTTCCGATTCCATCGCCGAGTCGTCGAGCGAACCCAGACGCGTTGTCTTCTCCCGGCCGAGGAACAGGTTGCCCGGCGCGTCGATGTTGTCGGCCAAGGCGAGGGTCTGGTAGATCGTCTCGATCTTGTGGTGCTTTGCATCGCGCGGGCTGCGAATGTTGACCTGCTGGTCGTCGATGAGGATCTGGCCACTGTTGGCCGGGTGAGCGCCTGCGAGTACGCGCATCAGCGTGGACTTGCCCGCGCCGTTGCCGCCGACGAGTCCCACCACCTCGCCCGCATACAGGTCGATCGTCACGCCTTCGACGGCATGCACGCCGCCGAAGGACACGTAGATGTCGCGCATGCTGACGAGCGGTGTTCGCTCTGCAACGGTCACAGGTCAGCCCTCCTTGCCGCTCACGAACCGCGCCGGCGGTTGAAGGTGTCGAAGCCGACCGCAACGATCAGCACGATGCCGGCCACCACGTTCTGGCCGGGTGCGTTGACGCCCATGAAACTGAGCCCATAGGCCAGTGACTGCATGACGAACGCGCCAATGACGGCGCCTGGGATGGTGCCGATCCCGCCCGCGAAGGACGTCCCGCCCACCACGGCGGCGGCGATCACGTAGAGCTCGTAGCTCTGCCCGACGTCGAGGGTCGCCCCGTTCAGCCGAGCCGAGGCGATCGCGGCCGCCAGCGCGCAGAGGATTCCCATCAGGACGTAGGTCTTGAGGATCGTCATCCGGGTGTTGATGCCCGCGAGGTCCGCCGCGTCCGGGTTACCGCCGAATGCGTAGACGTAGCGGCCAAAGCGGCGCCTCGTCGCGATCACGGTCATGACAATGGTCACGCCGATCAGGAGGATGATCGGATCCGGAAACCCGGTCGGGATCATCCAGCCACCCGCTGGCTCAGGACCCCAGTTCTGTTCGCGGGCGATCCGGTTGGCGAGTCCCACTGGCCAGAGGTTCGCGTTGGCGAACGCGGCCACGCCGATCATCGCGACGCAGCCGACCACGCCCAGCAGGACCTCCGCCCACATCGGCCGGAGCGGAAAGTCGAACCGCCGACGCTGGCGCCTCCCGTTGAACAGGAGACCCACGATGGCGAGACAACCGGCGATGCCGACGCCCCAGGTGAGCGTGCCGCCGATCGATCCCTCCGCGCCGCCGCCAATGAGCTGGAACGTCGGATCGAGGCCTGACACCGCGGCGCCGCTCGAGAGGTACCAGACGATGCCCCTGATCGACAGCAGCCCGCCCAGGGTCACGATGAACGAGGGCACGCCGACGTAGGCGATGATGAAGCCCTGGATGGCGCCCACCAGAGCGCCGAGGCCGATGCCGAGACCGAGTGCGATGGCCCACCGGAATGGAAAGTCCGGACCCATCCCCAGCAGGTTCGGCATCCAGTCGGTCATCAGCAGCGCGTAGCTCATCGCGATGAGGCCGACGAGCGACCCGACCGACAGATCGATGTTGCGTGAAACGATCACGAGGACCATGCCGGTGGCGATGACCGCTACACCGGAGGCCTGAACAGCCAACGTGATCATGTTCGTTGGCTGGAAGAACTTGCCGCCGCTCAGGATGTTGAAGACCAGCAGGATTGCCCCGAGGGCGACGAGCATGCCAAAGAGCCGGAGGTCTACCTCGGTCTGAGCGACGAGGCCTCGTATCGACCGTCGCCCTGGCGGTGCCTTTGCGGAACCCGATGTCGCGTCGGCGGTATTCGTCACGACGGCTCTCCTCGACCTGAGGTAAAGATTAGCGCCCCCAGGAGGATCCCGGGGGCGCTGGTGACTGACTGGTCTAGCGGCCGAAGACCGCTACTTGCAGGCTGCCGGCGCCGTTGCGGCGTCGACGCCCTTGCAGAGATCAGCCTTGCTGATCTGACCGGCATCGATAGCCTTCTGCAGCGTATCCGCAGTGAGGGGGGTCGGCTGCAGGATGAACGAGGTCACCTTGACCCCACCCGGGGTCGTGAACGGCTGTGCCGCAAGTCCCGGGACCGGAGCGACGGACGCGTCGATCAGGCCATCGGGGAGCTTGAGGTCGGCCATCTTCGTGCCGTTACAGAGCGCGATCGCAGCCGCACCGGCGGCCTTGCCGAGCTCATTGGCGTTCTTGAAGACGTCGACGTACTGCTTGCCGAGCGCGACGTTGTTCAGGTTGGCGGGATCGCCGTCCTGGCCGCTCAGGGGCGGGTAGCCGTAGCTCTTGGCCGTGAGCGCAGCGACGACACCGAGGGCCGTGCTGTCGTTCTCAGCCAGGATGGCATCGATCTTCGTGTTGTCCGAGACAGCCTTGTCGATGATCGCTTCCATGTTCGACTGGGCCTTCTCGGTCTTCCAGCCGTCGGTGTACGTGCCGTCCGGGCCGTTGAGGATCTTAATGTCGCCGGAGGCGACCTTGTCCTTGAGCCCGGCCTGGTCCCAGCCCATCGGCAGGAACGTGGAGGCGTTGGCATCACCCTGGTCGCCCTTGATCAGGACGTAGTTGCCCTTCGGCACCTTGGCGATGATCGCGTCCGCCTCGGCCTTGCCGACGAGGACGTTGTCGAACGTGATGTAGAGGATGCTCGGATCCTCGATCAGGCGGTCGTAGGCGATGACGGGGATACCAGCGTCAGCGGCCTTCTTGAGGGCCGGAAGGATGGCCTTCCCGTCCTGCGCGAGCAGGACAAGGACCTTGGCGCCCTTCGAGATCATCGTGTCGACGTCGGTCAGCTGCTGCTCGCTGCTGAGGTTCGCGTCGGCGGAGATGTACTTGCCGCCTGCGTCTTCGACGGTCTTCTTCAGGTTTGGCTCGTCATGAGCGGCCCATCGGGGCTGCTGGAAGTTGTTCCAGGACACGCCAACGGTGCAATCCTTGGCCGTCACGCCGGTCGGAGCGGCAGTGCCTCCACCGCCACTTGAACAGGCCGCGAATACCATCGCGGCTGCGGCCGCGAGGACCGCTGCTTTACGAATAATCATTGGCTGAAAATCTCCTCCTAGAACTGTCGACAGATAGTGCGCGCAACGCTCGTAGGCTAAAGCCCTCCTCGACGACTTCCTGGTCCGAGAAACGGGCAGCCAACGGCGCCCGCATGGGTCAATCGGTAAAGTCCGATGCATCGAGCGCGCCGCATTGTACTCGTCATGTCGAGATCAGCAACGGGTCGGGCACGACGTTGGCTGCGCGCGGACCCAGCCACGCGACAGGATCGACGAGCAGTGGCTCGAAGGCGAGTTCGGCTGCGCCGATCAGGGGAGCGTCGATCCCGAGGCTCGAAGCGACGATCTCCATCGTCGCGCGCGATGCACTGAGAGCGCGCACCTCGAATGCAGCAAGCATCTCCGCCTCGAGAAATGGGAAAGCGCGCGAGAAGAGGCCACCGAGCACGACGATGTTCGGATTGAGGACGTTCACCAGGCTGGCGAGTCCAATGCCGAGCCAGCGGCCGGTTGCGGTGAACGCGCGGATCGCCTCTGGCCGACCGTCGAGGGCGTCGGCAAGGAGACCGGACACGGCCATCCGTCCCCCGTCCGGTGGGTAGTCGGCACGCTCGAGCAGGGCGACCTCGCCGACCTCCGTTTCCCAGCAGCCTGTTGATCCGCACCGGCAGGGGCGGCCGTCCGGATTGACCGACATGTGGCCGATCTCGCCCGCGAATCCGGCGCCCCCCGTCAGGGGCCGACCATCGACGATGATGCCGCCGCCTACGCCGACTTCGCCATGGACGTAAAGGACGTTTGCGGCCCCGCGCGCGGCCCCGCGACGGATCTCGGCCAGGGCACCCAGATCCGCCTCATTGGCCACCGCGATCGGCACCGGCAGGCCGAGCGCCGCAGCCAGCGGCTGGCCGAGCGGCGCATCGATCCAGCCGAGATTCGGGCCGACCGCGACGAGCCCGTCCGGTTGCCTGACCAGGCCGGCAACAGCCACGCCGACGCCGATCGGCACTTCCCCGAACGGCCGCGCTTGGCGCGCCCGGTCTGCGAGATCGGTCAGGTCGGCCACGATGTCATCGACGGTCGAATGGGCCCGTGAGCGATCAACGCGCTCCTGCCAGTGAACATGCCCGCCGAGCCCGACTACGGCGACGGCCAGGGAGTCAACGGCGATCTCGAAGGCGAGGACGACGGTGTTCTCAGCCACGAGTCGGACCTGGGGCGACGGGCGACCCGGCGTCCCGAGCCGAACGGCGACATCCTCCACGACGAAGTCGCCGGTTGCCAGATCGCCGACGAGCGACCGGATGGCGCTCCGCGTGAGGCCCGTCCAGGCGACCAGCTCCGAGCGGGACAGCGGCCCGCGCAGGTGCAGTTCCCGAACGATCGCACTCAAGTTGCCGCGGCGGACCGTTTCGCTTCTCTGCCCAACGACAACGCGACCAACAAACAAGGGTTTGTGTTCCTCTGTTGCAAATGCCTGTGCTAGGCTCATGCATCCAAGCCAGACCTGTCAAGCGGGTTGTCCACGATCTGGGCGACATCTGCACCCAAGGGTCTGAGCAGGATGGCGACCGGTGGCGCAACCTAGCAGCCCCAGTGGGCGCCGGCCGGAGATCAGCTCGCCGATGCCGGCCAGAGATGAGGACCGATCCGATGGAATCACTCAAGGGCCGAGTCGCCCTCGTAACGGGCGCGAGCCGCGGCATCGGTGCCGCGACCGCCCGAGCCCTCGCCGCTGCCGATGTTCAGGTTGCGGTCGCCTCACGTAGCGGTGACAACCCGGGTATCGAGGGAGCGTTCGCGAAGGTCTGCGATGTTCGAAGCGCCGCCTCGCTCGAGGCGATGGTCGCAGCGACGGTCGAGCATTTCGGGCGGCTCGACATGCTCATCGTCAATGCCGGCGTCGGTGCCTACGGTCCCTACCTCGACCTGTCCGTCGAGGACATCGACGAGATGATCGATGTCAACGTCAAGGGCGCCCTGTACGCGGTTCGCGCGGCATTGCCCGAGCTCCTCAAGAGCGACGCCGCCGACATCGTCACGATTGCGAGCGAGGCCGGCCGGCGCGGACTGCCCCTCGAAGTGGCCTACTCCGCCTCGAAGTTCGCGCAGGTCGGGATGACCCGCGCACTCGATCACGAGCTCCGGGAACAGGGCGTTCGGTGCACGAGCGTGTGCCCGGGCGGCGTGGCCACGGACTTCGCGATGGGTCACGGTCGGACCCGCGACATGCCGCAACTGGCCGGCATGATGGCCCCCGAAGATGTCGCGGACGTCGTCCTCTTCGTGGTCACCCGGCCACGTAACCACCGCCTCCTCGAAGTCAACCTGCGGCCCGTGACCGAGACCTCCTGGGGCTAGGTCCGATGACCGATCTGCGCTGGGGAATCCTGTCAACCGCCGACATCGGCCGCAAGAAAGTCATTCCCGGAATCCAGGCTGCGGACCGATCCACGGTCGTCGCGATCGCGTCGCGAGACCTTGCTCGAGCGCAGGCGGCCGCCACCGCCCTCGGGATCCCGCGCGTGCACGGCTCCTATGAGGCCCTGCTCGCCGATCCCGATGTCGACGCGGTCTATATCCCCGTCCCGAACCACCTGCACGCGGAGTGGACGATGGCCGCGGCACGTGCCGGCAAGCACATCCTGTGCGAAAAACCTCTCGCGATGACCGCGAGCGATGCCGAGCGGATGATCGAGGTCTGCGAGGTCGAGGGCGTCATGCTGATGGAGGCATTCATGTACCGCCAGCATCCCTCGTGGGTGGCGGTCCGCGATCTGGTTGCGGCAGGTCGGATCGGTCGCCTCGTCTCGGTCGAGAGCTGGTTTTCGTACTTCAACGACGATCCAACCAACATCCGGAACATTCGCGAGTATGGCGGCGGAGCCCTGTACGACGTCGGCTCGTACAACGTGAACCTGTCGAGGATGCTGTTCGGGGCGGAGCCGACGCGGGTCGAGGCCGCCATCGTCAGGGACGCGGCGGCGGGCGTTGACGTCCTGACCAGCGCCGTGCTCGAATTCGAAACCGGCGTGGCGTCGTTCACCTGCAGTACTCGCGCCGAAGACGACCAGCGGGTGAACATTTACGGGACGGATGGTCGGATTTCGATCGACATCCCGTTCAACATTCCCCCAACCCTGCCGACAGCGATTCGCGTCACCCATGGTGGTGAGCCACCGGTTGCCCCGGCGACCGAGACACTGACGTTCGAGCCGGCCGATCCGTACGCCGTCCAGGCGAGCCGCTTTGCGGCGGCCATCCTCGACGGCCTGGCGGTCCCGGTTCCGCCCTCGGATGCTGTGGCGAACCTTCGGGTGATCGAGCGAATCTTCGAGGCAGCCGATGGACGCGTCGACCCCAACTGAAGCAGCCGATCCGGAACCGGCGATCCCGGCTGCCCGCCCGCCCGCGAGAGCCGGTCGACCGCGGATCCTTGCGGTTGCCGTCCTGATCGTCGCACTCGTGAGTGTCGGCTCGGTCATCGCCGTCGCCCGCCCGTGGGAGACGCGACCCCGCTGCAGCGCGACGGTCGACCACCCGGAGTGGTCAGTTGCGCGCCGCTGGGACGAGGCGCTCCTCGACGCCATCCGGCGCGCACTCCCTAATCCCCCACTCCACGCGAGGAACCTGTACCACCTGTCTGCCGCCATGTGGGACGCGTGGGCAACCTACGATCGAACCGCGCGCGGCGTCTTCGTGACCGAGAAGCACGCGGCTTCCGACGTCGAGGCAGCCCGCAGCGAAGCCATGAGTTACGCCGCCTACAAGGTCCTCACATCGCGGTTCATCAAGTCGACCGGGGGCGAGGCGTCCCTCTCAGAGTTCGCCGACGTCATGGACAGCCTGTGCTACCCGCTCGGTGCCACGCTCGCGCTCGGAAACTCGCCGGCGGCCGTGGGCTATCGGATCGGCGACACCATCCTTGCCGCCGGCAAATCGGACGGCTCGAACGAGACAGGGGGCTACGCGCCTCCCGATTACAAACCAGTCAACGAGCCGCTGGTCGTTGATGGTGTGGCGAGCGGCCACATGACTGACCCGAATCGATGGCAGCCCCTCCAGATTGCGCACATGATTTCCCAGAATGGGATCCCCGTGACCAACGGCGTCCAGCAGGCCGTCGGCACGCAGTGGGGCGATGTGACGAGTTTTGCGCTACCCCCTGGCGGGCCAAATGGCACACCAATCGATCCCGGGCCACCACCCCGCCTCGGCGATCCGACGACCGACCAGGAGCTGAAGCTTGAACTCGTCGAGGTCATCCGCGACAGCAGCTACCTCGACCCTCGGGAGACCACGACGATCGACATCTCGCCCGGCGCCCGCGGGGCCAACAGCCTCGGCGCCAACGACGGCACTGGCCACCCGACCAACCCCGTCACGGGCGCGCCTTATCCATCCGACGTGGTGAACCGGGCCGATTTCGGGCGGATCATGGCCGAGTTCTGGGCAGATGGGCCGAAGTCCGAGACGCCGCCCGGCCACTGGAACGTCCTCGCGAACCTGGTGTCGGACGAACTCGATCCGAATCTCCACATCGGTGGCAGCGGGCCCGAGGTCGGGCGGCTCGAGTGGGACGTCAAGCTCTACCTCGCTCTCAACGGGGCGGTCCATGACGCCGCCATCGCGGCCTGGGGTCTGAAGGGCCATTACGACTCGAGCCGGCCCATTTCGCTCATTCGCTATCTGGGCAGCCTCGGCCAATCGAGCGATCCGGCTGGACCGTCCTACAACCCCGAGGGGCTGCCACTCGTTCCCGGGCTCATCGAGGTCGTCACCGCCGAGAGTTCCGCGCCCGGTCAGCGCCACGCGGACCTCGCGGGTGGGATTGGCCATATCGCGATTCATGCATGGCAGGGCAACCCGACCGACCCGAAGGCGAACGTCGGCGGCGTGGGCTGGATCTTCGCCGAAACGTGGGTCCCCTACCAGCTCCCGACCTTCGTCACGCCGTCATTCCCTGGCTATGCGTCGGGCCACAGCGCGTTCAGTCGAGCCGGTGCCGAGGTACTCAGCGGCTTTACCGGCAGTGCCTATTTTCCGGGTGGGGTGAGCGGCTACACGATCAAGGCCGGGTCACTCAAGTTCGAGAAGGGCCCGACGACGGACATCCGCCTCGAGTGGGCGACCTATTACGACGCATCGGATCAGGCCGGTCAGTCGCGTCTGTGGGGTGGCATCCACATCCAGTCCGACGATTTCACCGGCCGGATCATCGGCTCACAGTGCGGTAAGGAAGCCCTTGCCCTCGCGGAACGCTATTTCAACGGTTCTACCACGCCGTGACGGTGGGCTCATGACGCGCCGAAGGTTCGCCCTCGTCGTGGTCGGGGTCTTCGTGACCGTGGCGATCCTCGCTGCCGGGCGGGCTCTGCTCCGGTCCGCGGGACCGACCGAGGCATCCGGGCCACCTCTCTTCGTAGATGAGACCGTCGCATCGGGGATCTCACAACGCTTCGATGGGCCCGACCTGTACCAGGTCGGTGGGGGTGTTGCGGTCTTCGACTGCAATGGCGACGGCAAGCCCGATCTGTACCTTGCTGGCGGGGCCAACCCAGCGTCTCTCTACCGCAATGACGCCGCCGTCGGCGGGCCGCTCCGCTTCTCCGAGGTCCGCGACCCCGCGACCGACCTGACCGGCGTCATGGGCGCCTACCCGATCGACATCGACGGTGATGGGCTGATCGACATCATGGTGCTCAGGGCCGGTGAGAACATCCTGCTTCGAGGTCTCGGCGATTGCCGATTCGAGCGAGCGAACGAGGCGTTCGGTTTGGTCGGGCTCGACGGCGACACCTCGGCCTTCAGCGCAACCTGGGAGTCGGGATCCACGCTCCCCACGCTGGCAGTTGGTCACTACCTGACCATTGGGCCGAACGGCGAGAGCACGACTCCGTGCGCGGACAGCGCCATCCTCAGGCCAGGCCCAGGCGCCACGCGCTACGACGCGCCGACGCCCCTGCGGCCGGGTTATTGCACGCTGTCGATGCTGTTCAGCGACTGGGATCGCTCGGGACGGCGGGACCTTCGCGTCACGAACGATCGCCACTACTACAGCGACGGGATGGACCAGCTGTGGCGTATGGCGCCGGGCGAGCCGCTGCGCGCCTACTCGGGCGACGACGGATGGGTTGCCATGCAGATCTGGGGCATGGGGATCGCGAGTGCCGACATTACCGGGGACGGCTACCCGGAGGTCTTCCTGACGAGCCAGGGCGACAACAAGCTCCAGACACTCACGACTGGGCCGAGTCAGCCGATGTTCCGCGATATCGCCCTGAAGCGCGGGGTCACGGCGACCACGCCGTTCACCGGCGGCGATCCCCTTCCGTCCACGGCCTGGCATCCGGAATTTGCCGATGTCAACAACGACGGCTTCCTGGACCTGTTCGTCTCGAAGGGCAATGTCGGCACACAACCGGACTATGCGAAGCGTGACCCGAGCAATCTCCTCCTCGGGGCCCCAACCGGCATGTTCACCGAAGTGGCCGCGGCAGCTGGCATCGTGAGCTTCGCGCGAGGCCGGGGTGCTGCCCTCGCCGACTTCAACCTCGACGGCCTCCTCGACCTCGTCCTCTTGAACTACGGGGGAGATACGATCCTTTGGCGCAACGTGGGCTCAGGTACAGCCGCCAGCCCGGTTGCAATGGGTCATTGGCTGGCGGTCGCGGTCGAACAGCCCGGGCCGAACCGGAACGCGATTGGCGCCTGGCTCGAGGCGCGGATCGGTGATCAGACCGTCTTTCGTGAGCTGACGATCGGCGGTGGGCATGCGGGCGGTCAGCTGGGCTGGCAACATCTGGGTCTCGGCCCCGCCGACTCGGCGGACATTCGCGTCCACTGGCCGGACGGCGAGCTCGGCGCCTGGGTCCACGTCCAGGCTTCCGAGTTTGCGATCATCGAACGCAACGCGACGGCAGCCCGCCGCTGGCTGCCTGGAGGTTCCTGACCATAGTGTCGGTCGATCCGGTCGTGGAGCAAGCACCTCGGGTCGTCGTGATCTCGACCGATTCGATTCGGGCCGAGCTGCTCCCGGATCTCGGCGCGCGGCTGCACCGCCTCACGGTGTTCGGGCACGACCTGCTCCGAACGCCGGCGGATCCGCGGGTTCACCTCGGCGAGCCGTTCGCCTGGGGTGCCTACGTCATGGCACCCTGGTGCAATCGGATCGATCCTTGGCCTACGGTCGTTGGCGGATCGACAGTGGACGTTCCAGCAAACGCGTCGGATGGTTCAGCTCTCCACGGTCAGGTCTACCTCAGCCGGTGGGTGGAGGGCGCAGGCGGCGTCTTCGAGTTCCAGGGCGGCGGCGCTGGGACGGGCTGGCCGTGGGTCTACCGGACGAGCCTGGAAGTGAGGGCCGCGGACACCGGCGAAGGGCGCGCCGAGGTGACGTTCGGGCAGATCCTGGTCAACTTGAGCGAGCGCCCCATGCCCGGCGGCATGGGATTCCATCCCTGGTTTCGAGCACCGATCGACGTGAGCATCGCGGCCGCGCGTGTGCTGCCGTCCAACCTTCGCGCCGATGACCCGATCGAGGCTGTGGCTGGAGCCTTCGATCTCCGATCAATGCGTCCGATGCCCAGCGGTCTCGACGCGACGTGGTTGGATCCGGACCAACCTCCCGTTCGCATGCGTTGGCCGGACCTCGGGATCAGCGCGACCCTGGAGGTCAGCTCGGATGCTGGCCTGTGCATCGTGGCCGCAAGTCCGGCCGATAGCGGCGCGGTAGCCATTGAGCCAGAGACGCATGCCCCCCAAGGGATCCGGCGTCTGCTGGCGGGGCAGCCATATGGGCTGACATTGCTCGAGCCCGGCCAGGCCATGCACCTGACCACGCACATCGCGTTCGAACGATCCGGCTGACCGGCTCCGGTCCGCAACCGGGGCTCAGACCTTGCCGACGAGCTCCGCCCCCATCAGGTCAACCATCTCCAGGTCAAGCGGCAGGAAGTCCTGAAGCATGATTCGCTCGACACCGGCGTCGGCGTAGGCTCGGATTGTCGAGCGCGCCTGGTCCGGCGTCCCGATGATCCAACGGTCGCGTCGCTCAGCGAACCAGTCCGAATCGCCAGCGGGCGCCACGCCGAGAGAAGCGAGCAGCCCGGTCTGGCGTCGGACGATCTCGGCCTCGTCCACGCCGAGCATCGCCCCGACCATTGCGGAGTGGGTCAGCGTGGCTGGATCGCGGCCGATATCGCGGCAGGCCTGATCCAGCAACGCGTATTGCTCGCGGGTCCGGGCCGGGGACGATCCATTGAGATTGAATTCGTCGGCATAGCGCGCCGCCAGGCGGAATGACCGGGGGGAGCCGCTTCCCCCGACGATGAGCCGCGGTCGAACCGAGCCGTTGGCCGCACGAGGTCGGCCCGGCGCGTCGACGGGCTTGGGTCGCAGAATCCCGCCCTCAACACGGATCTGGTGGCCCTGAAAGTTCCAGCCGTCCGGCTCGGTCCACAGGCCGAGGAGCAGGGCCAGCTGATCCTCCATGAGGTCGGCCCGGGACTTGATGTCAGGAAAGGCCATCCCGAGGGGCAGGTGATCGTCGACGTTCCAGCCGGCACCCACGCCCACCTCGATCCGGCCACCGCTCATCTCGTCGACCGTCCCGACGACCTTGACGAACGAGCCCGGGTGCCGATAGGTGACTGGGCTCACGAGCACCCCGAGCGAGATCCGCTCGGTTTCGCGGGCCAGGCCGGCGAGGACTGTCCAGGCATCGGTCGTCGGCACGTCGGACGGGCCCGGAAAGCTCGCATAGTGATCGCTCCGGAAGAAGGCCTCGAACCCGGCCTGATCGGCTCGTCGCACAAAGGCGAGCTGGTCCAGGTAGGAGAGACCCTGCTGCGCTTCGATCATCATTGCGAATCGCATCGACGCCACCTTTCAGGAGAGCATCTGGCCACCATTGACGAAACGTGGCCCCTCCGGATAGATTATTCGCTACATGCGAACTATTGATCCAGCCGAAACTATTCAGGTCGACCCAACGACCACGGAGTCGATCGCGACCGGATTCCACGACATGATCGCGGGTTTCCGGTGTGCCGGCACAGGGCGACTGGTCAAGGCCGGCGTAAGCATGGCTCACATGCATGTCATGTGGCTGCTTGAGCACCACGGCGACCTCCAGATGACGCGCCTCGCGGAACTGCTCGACGTATCGATGAGCAGCGCCACCGGGATCGTCGATCGCATGGAAGAGCGAGGGCTCGTCGAGCGTCTGCGTGTCCCCGACGATCGCCGTGTCGTCGAGGTTCGGCTCGCGAACGGCGGCGTCCAGGCGCTCGAGACCATCGAGGCCGTCAAGCAGGATCGTCTGCGCAGCATCCTCGGCCACCTGAATACCGCGGAACTCGTTGGCGTTGCCGGCGCGCTGGCCGCCATTCAGAAGGCCGTCGTCATGGAGATGGGGCCTGACTACGGGTCCGGCCATGAACATCCGCCGCAGGGCGGATCAACAGAGAGGAATTAGCGTCCATGGAATCGTTCCCCGCCGAGACCGGCGCGCGTGAACCGTCGCTCGCCGAGGATCCGGCACTGGGATTGAGCCAGCGCGCAAAGCTGGAGATCCTCGGCGCGGTCCTGCTCGGTTTGTTCCTGGTCGCCCTCGACCAGACCATCGTCGGAACCGCCCTCCCCAAGATCGTCACGTCGCTCGGCGGCAACGATCTGTACACCTGGGTGGTCACGATCTACCTGCTCACCAGCACGATCACCGTGCCGTTCTACGGCAAGCTGTCGGACATCTACGGGCGACGGCCGATGCTCATGATCGGCATCAGCCTGTTCCTGATCGGATCGGCCCTGTCCGGACTGAGCCAGGAGATGTGGCAGCTGATCCTCTTCCGGGGCGTCCAGGGTCTGGGAGCAGGGGCACTCTTCCCGATCGCGCTCGCGGTCATCGGCGACCTGTTCACCCCGGCCGAGCGCGGCAAGTACCAGGGTCTCTTCGGGGCCGTCTTCGGGATCTCGTTCCTGATCGGGCCTGGGCTCGGCGGCTTCCTGACCGACAACGTCGGCTGGCACTGGATCTTCTTCGTCAACATCCCGATCGGGATCGTCAGCCTGGCCGTCATCTGGAGGCTGCTGCCGACCATCAAGCGGTCGGACGCTTCGAAGAACCTCGACTACCTCGGTGCGCTGATCTTCACGATCGCGATCGGTTTCCTGCTCGTCGGGCTGACCAACAAGCAATCCGGAGATTGGGGTGACTTCTACGTCGGCGGCTTCATCGGGATCGGGCTAGCGTTGAGCGTCCTGTTCGTCCTCGCTGAGGCGCGGGCCAAGGAACCGATCGTCCCGCTCGATCTGTGGCGGAACCGAACGTACGTGTCCTCGATCCTCGCAACGTTCTTCGTCAGCTTCGGGTTCTTCGGGGCGATCATCTTCCTGCCGCGCTGGTTCCAGGTCGTCCGCCACGAGACCGCGACGGCTTCCGGATATCTCATCTTCCCGATGCTCATCGGCCTGATCGGCTCCTCGATTGTGGCGGGAGCCCTCGTGTCCAAGACCGGCAAGTACAAGGCGATCGTCATCGCCGGCCTGGCGTCGATGGCCGCGGGCATCACGCTCATGACCCAGCTTCGCGCGGACACCGAGTACCCGATGCTGTTCCTGTGGATGTTCGTCGCGGGCCTCGGGATCGGGCCGACGCTGTCCGTGTTCACGATCATCGTCCAGAACGCGGTGCCGTTCTCGAAGCTCGGGGTTGCGACCAGCAACCTGACGTTCTTCCGGCAGATCGGCGGTTCAGTAGGACTCGCGATCGCGGGAACGTTGTTCGGCCAGGCGCTCAAGGATGAGCTTCCGGCCCAGACAAATACGGTCTTCGTCTCCATGGCGAGCCAGGTGCCTGAACAGGTTCGACCGCTCATCGCGCAGTTTCAGGCCACATTCAACGGGGCTATCTCGTCTGGTCAGGGAATTAACCTGAACAAGCAGACCGGCGTCGGCCAGAGCTTCGGGGAGGCAATCCTGCACCAGGTGCCGGCGGCCGCCCAGTCTCTGATCCAGCCGTTCGTTGCCCAGTTCGATCAGGCCTTCAACAACGCGATGAGCCTCGCCATCGCGCACACGTTCTGGCTGGGCGTTGGCGCAACCGTTCTCGGCTTTGTCGCTGCGCTGTTCATGCGCGAGCTGCCGCTTCGACGGGCCCACGGCCCTGAGTCAGCCGAGACAAGCCCGGCTGTCGGGATGATTTAGTCCGCTCCGCGATCCATCTCGACCCCCGTCGTGCCACGGCGCGGCGGGGGTCGTTTCATTTGCTGCGCTAGGCTGGGGCCGATGAGCAACCAGGCACCGTCGATCGCGTCCTTTCCGGCGGCACTAACGGCACCAGGCAGTGCCTCCGCTCCGTTCGTTGGCCTCCTTCCGGCCACCGACCTCGCGCTTGGCGCCATGCGTCGGATCTCGCTCGGCGACCTGGACCTGCTCGTCGCCCACACGGCGAACGGGATCGTCGTCGTCGACGATCGCTGCCCACACATGTCGGCCCCGCTTAGTGTTGGACAGCTCGAGGGTTGCGTCGTGGCCTGCCCGCTCCACGAGGGGCGCTTCAACCTGTGTACGGGCGATCCGGTCCAGATGCCCACGACCGGCGGGCTCGATGCCGACGGGCGCTATCACCCTACCTGGACACCGGGCGGCCGCGAAGGCAAGCCGGATGTGCCCGGCAAGAAGGCCGAGGCACGCAGCCTGACCCGCATCCGCCGGTTCCGCTACTACCCGGTCCGGGTGGCGAACGATGTCATCGAGGCCGCCATCCCCGTCGGCTGAGCCGAGCCGCGGCGCACCTGAGCCGATCCGCGGCGCGCGTGAGCCGATCCGCGGCGTGCGTGAGCCGATCCGGCCGATCAGGCCTCGCGCCTGTCGGGACGGCGACGGGACGCCCGATTGATGATTCGCACGACCTCCTCGGGATCGTCCGTGACGGTGACCAGATCAACGTCCTCGGCGTCGATCATGCCGTCCTCCAGGAGTCGGCTTCGGAACCAGTTGAGCAGCCCGCCGTAGAACTCCGTCCCGACCAGGACCACAGGGAAGTGCCGGATCTTGCCGGTCTGGATGAGCGTCAGCGCCTCGAACAGCTCGTCCATGGTCCCGAAGCCCCCGGGCAGGATGACGAATCCGTCCGCGTACTTCACGAACATGGTCTTGCGCGCAAAGAAGTACCGGAACTCGACGCTGAGGTCGATGTACGGGTTGGAGTACTGCTCGTGTGGCAGTTCGATGTTGCAGCCGACCGAGAATCCCCCGCCCTCCTGGCAACCGCGGTTGGCGGCCTCCATGACCCCGGGGCCGCCGCCGGTGATGATCGCGTAGCCCTCCAGCGCAAGGCGGCGACCGATCTCGCGGGCCGTCGCGTAGACCGATGAATCCGGATCAATTCGCGCCGAGCCGAAAACCGTGATCGCCGGGCCGACCGTGGCGAGCGCATCGAACCCCTCGACGAACTCGGACAGGATCCGGAGCGCGCGCCACGGATCGGTATTCAGGAACGCAGGCCGTTCGGTCGGTTCGAGGAGCTTGCGATCCTCGGTCATCGTGGGATCGCCCGACATCCGGGCGGCTGCCCGCGGGCCGATGGTTATCCGACCGCTCCGGCGATGATCGCTGATGGGTTCGCCTCGATGATCGTCGCTGGACACGCTGGAACCTCCGGTCTGCCGCTCGATTCGGCCTTCGGTGGCATCCTACGCCGATGCAGGATCCGAACTCGACGCGCCGCTCACCGCTCCGGAGCGTCCTGGCGATCGCGGTCGTGCTGACCGGGCTGGTCTGGATGCTTCAGGGATTGGGGATCCTGACCGCCGGGCGAAGCTTCATGATCGGCGACCCGACGTGGACCGTGATCGGCGCCGCATTCGTCGTTCTCGGGATCGTGCTGGGCATCCGCGCGCGCCGGCGATCTGCCTGACGGTCCTCATGCCCCGGCGAGAAGCGACTTCCAGGCGACTTCATCCCGACCCGCGGCGCAGCTCTTGCCGATCCGCACGAGGGGCAGGCGGAGCAGGCGCTGATCGAGCAGCAGCCGGTCTCCGAGCTCAGCGTCGGTCAACTTGAGATAGCCCATCCCCGCATCCGCCCATCTCCGCCCGGCCGTATCGGCGATCGCGATCGGCCCGAGGCGCTCGATGAATCGACGCAGCTCGCCGGCCGCGATCGGCTTGCGGCGCAGGTCGACGAACTGGATCTCAACGCGCCGTTCCTTGAAGAACCGCAGCGCGGCACGTGTCTCCTGGTGGTCCTCACGCCCGAAGACCTGGATGACGGGTCCGCCGGCCGCGGGGCTGCTCATGCCTTGCGGGCCCGCCGCTCGAGCACGACGATCGGGATGTGGAACGAAGCTTCCTTCCGATACAGGAGATAGCCGGGATACGACGCGGCCGCCCGCTCGAAGATCGCCTCGTATTCGGCATCGAAGACCTCGCGCGATGCCGCCGGATACCGAAACCCTCGAACCTGGACCTCGACATCCGGATCTGCTGCGAGATTGCCGTACCAGGCCGGCAGTTCGCCGCTTCCGCCGCGCGATCCGATGACCGCCCAGGACCCTGCCGGCTCCTCTACCGGATACGCGAACAGGGCCACCGAGCGACGTCGGCCAGTGCGCCGACCGGTCGTCGTGAGCAGGAGCATCTCGTTGCCGAGGAAGCGGCTGAGGATGCCGCGGCCGGCAGTCCGGCGATACAGAAACGGATGCAGTGCCCGATCGAACCGGGTAACGGAGAAGCGCCCGATGAGGCGGTACGCGAGCGTGGGCAGCGGCATCGGGCGAAGCGTAGCGGGTCGGCTACCATCACGGACACAGGAGGTTCGCGGTGTCCGTCTGGTTCACAGTCCAGCTCGATGACAAGCCCGGTTCACTTGCGCGCGTCGCTGCGGCGCTCGGTGAGCGTTCGGTCAATATCACCGGCATCGTCGGAGTTGCCGAGGATACCGACGGGGCGCTGATGCTCACGACGTCGGATCCCGTGGCATCCAGGCTTGCCTTCGAGGGTCTCGCCCTCGCGTTCGAGGAACACGACGCGTCGGGCGGACTCGATCCGCACGAGATGAGCGTCGCCGACGTGCGCGCGCGCTGACGCTGGAGCGCGTCGCCCGTGTCACGTCGATCCACCCTACCGACCACGGTCGCGGCTCGTGCCGTGATCGACGACCCGGGCCGCACGATCCCTGCCCTCACGGCGCGGCTGGCCGCCGCCGGCGGGATCACGCGAACCCTGTCGACGGTCCGTCGGCTCGAAGAGGAAGTGGCCGGCACGTCGGCCACTGAGGCGACCCAGGGCTCCGGTCATGACCCCGAAACTGCCAACCTTGCCGGAGCCGTCGAGATCGAGATCGAGGTCGAAGGGCTCGACGAGGAGAAGCTCGTCCGGACGCTGCATGCCACACCGGGCGTGCGTGCCCATCGCCTGACGCGTGCGCTCGACAGGATCTTCGGCAAGCGCGTCATCGTGATCGGCGGCGGCGCCCAGGTCGCCCAGGTCGCGCTCGGCGCGGTCAGCGAGGCCGACCGGCACAACCTCCGGGGCGAGCGGATCTCGGTCGATACGATCGCCCTGGTCGGCGAGAAGGAGATCGCGGCCGCCGTTCGTGCGGTGGCGGACCTGCCTCGTGCCCGCCTCCTCGTTCTTGCCGGTTCGATCATGGGCGGCGACATCTCCGTGGCGGCACGAGAGCTCCGGGAGCAGGGCATCCCGATCATCTGCCTGAACATGGTCGGGTCCATCACCGAGGTCGCCGACCTCGTCGTCAGCGATCCGGTCCAGGCCGGCACGATGGCCGTCATGGCCGTGGCGGACACGGCAACCTTCGAGCTCGCGCGCCAGCGCGGCCGCCGGTACTGACACGACGGCGCCGGCAATGCGGATCGCGACCTGGAACGTCAACTCGCTCAAGGCCCGGATGGATGCCGTCGAGGCGTGGCTCGGCAGGGTCCAGCCGGACATCCTGCTGATCCAGGAAACCAAGCTGAGCGACACCGACGCCCCGATCATGCCGTTCCGGATGCTCGGCTACGACCTGATCCACCACGGCGAGGGTCGCTGGAACGGCGTGGCCATCGCGACCCGCGTCGGCGCCGACGACGTCATCACGAACTTCGGCGACGGACCGGTTCGTGACAGCTCATCGGGCAGCACGGTCGGCGCCTCCGAGGATGATTTCAATCCCTTCGACGAGGCGAGGATGGTGTCCGCGGTATGTGGCGGCATCCGCGTCGCGTCGCTCTATGCGCCGAACGGGCGGGTCGTTGGATCGCCCTTCTATGACGGCAAGCTCAACTGGTTCGATCGACTGTCCCGCTGGCTCGCGGAGACACGTTCGCCGGACGAGCCCCTGATCCTCGGCGGGGACTACAACATCACCCCGTCCAATGACGACGTGTGGGATGCGGTCGCTGCCCATGGCGGCACCCACGTCTCCGAGCCGGAGCGTGCCGCCCTTGCGAGATTGCGCGACTGGGGCCTCGAGGACGCCTATCGCCGCGTTCAGCCGTCACTGGGCCGGTTTTCCTGGTGGGACTATCGGGCCGGGATGTTCCACCGCAACGAGGGCATGCGGATCGACCTGCTGTACGCCACGGCTCCCGTCGCCACGCGGGTCATCTGGGCGGAGGTGGATCGGCAAGCCCGAAAGGGTCCGCCGACGCCATCGGACCATGCGCCGGTCGTGATCGACCTCGACAATCCGGGGCATCCCTTCGATCCAGGGTGGACGGGGGCCATCGAGCGGATCGCCGCGCGCACGAAACCTCGGCCCGTCCGCTGACGAGGCGCCCGATCAGGTGTGGTGAATGCGCTCCAGATCGGTGATGAGGATCGTGGCACCGCCGTGATGCACGGTCCTTGCGCGCCAGTCCTCGAGACGCTCCCGCAGGCTCACCGGCATTTCCACGTCGCGAGCCTGGGAACTGCGCTCAAACGACGCGAGCACGTCGTCCAGCTGGCCTTCCTCGACCGCGAGGACGAACGTGACATTGGGTTCTTCCAGGTACCCGCCGACCGAAGGGATGCGCGTGAACCGATGGCCGTGCTCCCGCAGATCCTCGCTCACGGCACGGGCATCGACGTCCTGCACGAACGCGGTCAGTAACTTCATGAAACGAAAGTGTACCGGTAACGGGGAGGCCCGGGTCCCGGACGCGCCGGTCAGTCGAGCGCGACGCGCTCATGCCAGACGGGGATGTGGACGCTGAAGCCGAGTGCCTCGACCTTCGGTCCAAGGATCTGCTGCGCTTCCGGATCGCCGTGGACGAGGAAGACGCGACGCGGGAAGCCCGGATCACCCGCCTTCAGTCCCTCGCCGAAATGCCCGATCCATGCCAGCAGCGCCGGTTCATCAGCGTGGGCGGAAAAGCCGCTGATCGATCGGATCCGGCATCGGACCTGGCGCACCTGACCATCGAGCTTCACGGTCTTGGCCCCGGCCTGGAGGTTCGCGCCCAGCGTGTGGCTGCCCTGGTAGCCGACGAACAGGATCGTCGCCAGCGGATCGTCGATCAGCTCCCGCAGATGGCCAACCACGCGGCCGCCGGTCAGCATCCCGTTCGACGCCACGATCATGTAGGGTCGCGGCGAATGGGCGATCGCGCGTGAATCGTCGAGCTTGGACGTCACGACCTGCTTCGGGTAGTCGAGGGGCGTGTCACCGGACTTGAACAAGGCCGCCGTTTCGTCGTCGTAGAGCTCGGTGTGGCTCCGGTAGATCGCCGACGCCTTCGACGCCATCGGTGAATCGAGGAACAGTGGGAGCAGCGGGATCTCACCGGCATCGACCAGTCGGTCCAACTCCCACACGATCTCCTGGGTTCGTCCGATCGCGAAGGACGGGATCAGGAGCACCCCGGCCGAACGCTCGACTTCACGGACCGCCTCGGCGAGCGTCTTGAGGGCCTCGGCCGACGGCTCATGCTCACGGCCACCGTAGGTCGATTCGATGCACACGTAATCGGCCCGAGTGAGGACGGTCGGATCCTTGAGGATCGGAGCACGGGGCCGCCCGAGATCGCCCGAGAACACGAGAGTTCGTTCTGGGCCGCCGACGACCTCCTGGACACGGAGGCGGATCATCGCGGACCCGAGGATGTGCCCGGCATCGAGGAACGTCGCGTGGATCCCGGGCGCGACCTCGATCTCATCGTCGTAGGCCACGGTGCTGAAGTGCGGGATCACCGCCGCCGCGTCCCGCTCGGTGTACAGCGGCGCATCAAGATCGATCAGGAGATCCGGGTGGTCCTCGCCGGCGCCCGTTTCGTCGGCGGCAGCATGGCCTGAACCGCCGTTGCCCAGCGGCTCGATGGTCGTCTCGACATGCTCGCCCGTCTTGACGGAGCCCGTCGCGAAGCGCAAGTGATGATGTCCCGATCCGTTGGTGGCTTCCGCGTTCTGGTCGCCGGCTCCACCCGAGGCGCTGTCCTCGTCGTCCGCCTGTTCGACGGCATCGACGTATTGCCGGGCAGCTTGTCGGTCCTCCTTGATCGCCTCGTCTGGATGACGGGCTTCCCATCTCGAGCCACGCTTCGCGAATTCCTCCTGCAGGCGGCCACTGTCGAGGAGGACCAGCTCCGCGAGTTCGGCCGTCGCGGCCGTGAGGTGAATTCGGCCCGGAAACCCCATCTTGACCGCGACCGGCAGCAAGCCACAGTGGTCGAGGTGCGCATGGGTGACGAGGATCGCGTCCAGTTTGGTGGCATCGAAGCCCAGCGGTATGCGATTCCGGACCGATTCCGTGGGTGGTCCCTGGAACATGCCGCAATCGATGAGGATGCTTGCGCGCTCGGTCGACAGGTGGAAGCGCGAGCCGGTGACGGTGGCCGCACCGCCGAGAAAGTGGAGTTCCATCCGCGGAGTGTGCGCGCACGCTGCGAGACTCGCTTGTGGGGCAAGATCGGTACTATCCGTTGATGCCCGATCCCCTGCCCAGGCCCACTGAGTCCGTTGTGCGCCGCCCGATCGTGCGCAGGCTCCCGGGCCTGCTTGCCGGCCTCGTGATCTTCGGGTTTGGGATTGCCCTGATGGCGCGCGCCGGGATCGGCCTGGGGCCCTGGGAGGCATTCCATCAGGGCGTCCAGTTCCATACCGGGATCCCGATGGGCACCATCTCGATCATCCTCGGCCTGCCCATCCTC
>JBDTOJ010000046.1:0-2062 GCA_039933295.1 Chloroflexota bacterium | reverse complement strand
GCAGCGGTCGCGATCAGGGCGGCCTGGTCGTAGCCGCGGTCCCGGACCCGATCCGCCGACGCCGGCACCGGAACCAGCACATCGCCACCGACGCCGGCCCGGGCCCAGCGACGCGCGACTGCCCGACCCAGCGGCACGGCCACGCGTCGATCGCCCGCGTACTTCAGGTGATGGAGTGCCCGCCGGGTCACCCCGGCGAATCCGGTGCACCACTCGATCTGGGCGAGCGGCGCGGGCGTGTCACCGGGCATCCCGATCGGGGCACCGGGCGGTCGATGCGCGCGGAGGTCCAGGACCGGCTCACAGTCCGCGCAGAGCGCCATGCCCTCGCGCCCACACCCGGCGCATACGGACGGTAGCGCAAGATCCAGCGCGCGCCCTGTGACCGCGCTGATCCCCTGCATGACTCGCTCGAACGTCGACATCGGCAGATCATCGGCCGGGCGGCATGGCCGCAGATCACGGCGCGATCAGCACGGAATTACGCAGCGATCACCTGCGGCCGGGCCGGCTGCCTGCTCAACGGGACGATCGCCAGCAGCAGGCTCAGGGAGTTGGCCCAGAGCGTTGGGTTCGCGACGAGGATCGCGACGACGAGGGCGACTTCACCCGCCCGCCCGCCGCGTCTCCCGGCAAGGGCCGCCAGGACGACTCCGGCACCGAGTCGCACGGAATACGGAATGCCGAACCATCCGCCGGCGTCAGAACCGGCCCGTCCGGTGGCAATGTCGAGGAATCCGAGCCAGGCGACCGGGGCGAGGGCGACGCTTACCGCCACGACGGCAAGGCCAGCAATCCCCACGAGCACAGCCTCGCGCCGCCGCCCCGCCGCCAGCAGATAGACGGGTCCGACGAGGGGCCCGATCTTCATCGCGACGGCGGGAATCCAGAACACCCACGAGCGGCGCAGCGCCAATACCGTCAGGACCGCGATCAGGAGGTGGACATTCCGGACCCTGAGCTCGAGGGCGACCGGAAGGAAGGCAACCAACGCAAGCGCCACGAACACGTTGCGGCCCGCCAGCCACCAGACGCAGCCGACGAGCAGGATGGTCCAGGCGATGGTGAACACGGGAGCCGGCACGAACAACGTAAATGGCGCGAGTAACTGGGCCAGGACCGGCGGATACCAGTAGGCAAACGGCTGGTTCGCCGGGGCATTCGGATCGTAGAGCGGTTCGCCCGCGACAAGGCGTTGGGCCGCTGCCCAGTATGCGTGCTCATCGCCGAAGTGCGGCCACCACGTGACGGCAACGACAGCAAGCAGGACCGCTCCGATGGCAGCGGCAAGGACGAGTCCCGTCGATGGCCGATTCCAGCGTGCGGCGTCGATCACGAGATGCTGATCCGGTCTCCCACTTCCGTACCGGATGTGTCGATCGTCCCCACGGGCAGTTCGAGGCACCCGTCGGCACCGCGAATGAGCGGGACGAGGCCCACCCAGGGTCTCACGGCCCGTCGTGCCGCCAGGACCTCACGGGATCCGTCCGGGTCGGGCTTGCCGAGGAAGACCGCATCGATCGCGAAGCGCATGAAGAACATGTGGATCCCGTTCGTGCCGGTCAGCCAGAGCCCGAAACCGTGCTCAATCGACGGACGGGCCATGAGCCCCATGAACCGCGTCCACAGGGTATCGGCGACCTCGATCCGATCGGCGAGAACCGAATTGCGCGTGAGGTTGTGCGCGCCCACGGGCGACCTACTGGTTTGTCGCGCCGAGGTTGCCGATGATCAGGATGATGGCCGGCCCAAGGATGACGATGAACAGCGACGGGAAGATGCAGCCGACCAGCGGGAAGAGCATCTTGATCGGCGCCTGGGCGGCCTGTTCCTCAGCCCGCTGGCGGCGCTCGATGCGCAACTGCTCGGACTGGACCTGCAGGACCTTCGAGATCGACACGCCGAGCTGTTCGGCCTGGATGATCGCGCCGACGAAGTTCGTCAGTGGCTGGACCTCGGTCCTTGGAATGATGTCCCGCAAGGCCTCGCGGCGCACCTTGCCGACGCGGACCTCGGCCAGGGCCCGACGGAACTCGTCGATCAACGGCCCTTGCATCTTCTC
>JBDTOJ010000045.1:0-10470 GCA_039933295.1 Chloroflexota bacterium | reverse complement strand
CAGATGAAGCCGTGGCTGGTCTCGGTGATCAGGACGCCATTCGCCATGCGGACGACCCGGCGCGCCTCGCGAAGCACGACCTCGAGCTGCCGCGGATCGCGATCCCAGCGCTCACCGAAGGCGACCGCCTCGGGGCGGGGCACGATACCCCCGAGCTCAACGATCGCGCCCTCGGCCTTGGAAACGACCTTTTGGGTGACCACGAGGACGTCGTCGCGGGTCAGGGGCAGGACTCCGGGTGTCGTGGCGATGGCCTCGGCGAGGAATGCCGCGATATCGTCTCCGGGCACGATCTCGGGCATGCCCAGAAGGCCGGTCACAGTCAAGGACGGACCGGGCATCGGGGGCGGAACCGGGCGAGGATCCGGCGGCATCAGCTCAGTCTCCGTATGTCGCGCGTCCCCACGGAGGCGGCGACGTGCAGATCGTCCTCGGTGTCGACATCGAGGACGAGTGGTCCGCCAAGTTCGAACAGGTGCGCCCCGACCGCCCGTGCGGCGGCGCGATGCGCCGCCAGGCTGCCGTCACCGAACGCCGGATCGATCGCGCTGGGCGGCGACGTGAACAGGATGTTCGTGCCGAGCCCGTGCCGGTCCGGCACAAGGGCCACGATCGCCGTTTCGGGCGATGCCGGATCCGACGCCGCCGCAGCGCCGGATCCGGGCGCCGGGACCTCGGGGACGACGATGTCGAGCAGCCGGTCGATGGCATCGGCGTTGATCCCGGGTAGATCGATCGGGATGATGATCGTGGCGTCCGCTCCCGCGCGTGCGGCCTCGTCACGACCCTCGCGCAGGGCGGCATTGAGGCCGGGCAGTCGCTGCACGAGGGTGAGCGCTCCGTAACCGCGAGCCAGTTCCGCGGCTGCGGGGTCGGCCGTGACGAGCAGGGTGCCGGAGAGCCGGCGAGCATCGCGCGTGGCCCCGAGCGTTCGGCGAGCCATCGAGATCACCAGCTCCAGCCGCTCGGCTGCGTCGAGCGCCGGACCGAGCCGCGTCTTTGCTGTTGCGAGGCCGCGGAGCGGCACGATCGCCCAGATCGAGGTCGGCGGCGCGGACCCGACCACCCCCGGGCCATCGGCGTTTGTTGTCATGGGTGCCGGCCGGCCCGATGCGGGGGGATCGCATCAAGAACAAAGGACGCAACCCGGGACCTGGCCGCGTCGTCGGACATGATCGAGTCGGTGACGAGGACGTCCGGTCCGAGCGCCCGGATCTGCGGCTCGAGATCAGCGTCCACCGTATCGATCACGAACGCGTCGATCAGGTCACGGTACTGACCGGCAACCCCGACCGCGGTGGCTTCATGGCCGAGCGACGTCAGGATGCGGTCCGCCGGCCCCTTGATCGCCTTCCCACCGACGATCCCGGACATGGCAATGATCCTCGCCCCTCTGGTCCGGGCGGCGTCGAGCGCCTCGCGCATGCCCCGTACCCCGAGGATTGGCGCGATCGACAGGAAGGGATTGGATGGCGCGATGACGATCGCATCGGCCGACCGGAATGCGTCGAGGACCTCGGGCGTGATCTGCGCCGCATCCAGCCCGCGATAGCGAAGTTCGCGAACCTCCGGCTCCTGGTGCAGCCGCACGAAGTAGGTCTGGAAGTCGAGCCAGCCGTCGTCCGTTCGAACCTCGGTCCGGACCGGTTCGTCAGCCATCGCGAGGATCCGGGCCGGGATTCCGAGCGCCGCCTGGAGTCCGAGCAGCACCTCCGTCAGGCGCATGCCGCCGCGGAGCCGATTCGTGCGGACGATATGTGCCGCAAGGTCGCGATCGCCAAGGCGGAACCACGATTCCTCACCATAGCCGGCCATCTGGTCGGCCGCCGCGAACGTTTCGCCGGCGATACCCCAGCCCCAGTCGCGATTGTCGATACCGGCGAGCGTGTACATGACCGTGTCGTGGTCCGGGCAGACCAGCAGGCCGTGGCGCTCGAGGTCGTCGGCCGTATTGACGACAACCGTCAGGCGATCTCCGAGATGCACCTGGAGGCCGTGTGCGAGCCGTGCGCCGCCGACGCCACCGGCGAGCATGACCACGCGGAGATCTCGTCGGTCAGCCACCGGACAGGAGGCTGCGTACCTCGATCATGCGATCGATCGTTTCGAGGTCGTAGGGCGCGGGAAGTCGGGCAATGATGGTCCGGAAGCCAAGTTCCACGAACGGCCGGATAGCGTCGGCGACCTGCTCCGGACTTCCATTCAGGTGTGGCACCGCCCCGGCGTGGGTCGTGCCGTTCGAGCCGATCAGGCCGGCCCAGGCGGCCTCGGCGTCAGCCTGCCGGTCCCGGATCATGATCGGGAAACTCACTGTCAATTCGATTTCTGAACGGTCTCGCCCGACATCGACGCAGTGAGCATCGAGGATCTCGAGGCGGGCTCGTGTCTCCTCGATCGTGCCCGCCGTGTTCCACATATCTCCTCGCAGGGCTGTGGTCCTGAGGGTCTTCTTCGGACCGCTGCCGCCGATCAGGATCGGCAGGTGATCCTGGATCGGGCGGGGCTGGCAGATGGCGTCGTTGAACTGGTAGAAGCGTCCTTCGTGGGTCACGCGCTCGCCATCGAGCAGGCGGCGCAGGAGCATGACGGCCTCATCGAGCCGGTCCAGGCGCTCACCGAACCCCGCCCCGAAGTCGATCCCGAACGCATCGTGCTCGCGCTCGAACCAGGCGCCGCCGATGCCGAGGATGGCCCGGCCGCCCGATACGTGATCAAGGGTCGTGGCGAGCTTGGCTGTCAGGCCGGGATTCCTGAAGGTATTGGCGCCGACCATGAGCCCGAGCTGCATGCGCGAGGTGACGGCACTGAGGGCCGCGAGGGTCGTCCATCCCTCGAGGATCGGCTGGTCGGCAGGCCCGAAGATGGCAAGCACGTGGTCCCAGGTCCAGACCGAATCCCAGCCCACCGCCTCCGCAGCGACCGCGGCATCGCGGATGGCCGGCCAATCCGTGTGCTGGGACCAGAGCTGGGCACCCAGGCGGATGTCCCTGGGCGCGGACGCGGACGGGGTCACGAAGGTCCGATCATCGACGGTCAGCCGAGGTGGTCGTGGATCGAAACGATCCTGATCCGGAAGGAGATCCGGGCCTGCGTCCGGAATTCGGCAAGCCGGTCCGGGGCGGCGTCGTCATAGCGGGCCGCGAGGGCGCAGATGTCGTCGCGGGCCTGTTCCACGTCCTCGATGACGGTCTCAACGATGCCCGTGATGCCGACCCACCGAATCGCATCCTGGCCGTCGAGCACCGCCAACGAGACCCTGGGGTCACGCGATAGATCCGCAGGCCAGCGCCGCGGATAGCGGCTGTTCAGGAGGATCCGGCCGTCCGGATCGAGGCGGTACCAGGCGATGGCCTGATGCGGCTCGCCGTCCGCGCCGGTCGTTCCAACGGACACGACGTGCGGCTCCTCGAGAAATCGGCGAACGGTAACCGGGATCGACGCCTCGGCCGGGGGTTCGGTGGTCATGGCGGGATGGTAGAGCCTCGCGGAATATCGGGACCGGATCCCATGCCCGGAACGATCAGCTGAGCCGCTCGCCGCCCGTGATGGCAATGTTCAGCCGATTCCCAGGTGGGGCCAGGGGGCACGACCAGCGCGGATCGAAGGCGCACGACGGCTGGAACGCAAAGTTGAAGTCGAGGATCAGCCGGTCGGGCGCACCGGCCGTTCCGAGATCGGCACCCTTGGACGTGTCGAGGAGATAGCGCCCGGCGCCGTACGTCGCGGAACCGTTTGTCGTATCCCGGAACGGCAGGAACAGGCCGCCGGCGTAACCGGCCATCCAGAACAGGTCCAACGTCTTCGAGCCGTCGAGAAAGGGGATGCTGACGGTACCGATCCTCGTGAATGACATGGCGTCCCCGGTGCTCATTAGAAGCTGCAGCAGGGGTCCGGACGCGCTGTCGGTGCCGCCTGTCGGGGAGGACGGGACCTCGCCGGAGGCATTGGCAGGCGTGATGGTCGCCTCGGTCCGGAGCGCGGGGTCGTACGCGTAGTAGAGGCCGTGGAACGCCGCGCGCTGCTCAACCGGAACCGGGGATTGCGGATGCGTCCTGTACAGCTCGTCCCGGGCGATGCGCCAGCCATCCCACGCGGCGCGCGGGTCCCGCGAGGCCAGATCCCGGGTGCCGGCGTACAGGTCGTTGACCCGGCGCCGCCAGTCGGCGAGCGCGAGTCGGTCGGTGAGTTCAACGCCGGCCCCGGCGGGGCTCGAACGAGGATCGTCGGTCACGGGCGACTCCACTGCGCGGCGTCAGGTCTTCGCCATGCTAGCCGAGGGGATCGAGTGGCGGACCCGCCTACAATCGAACCTGCGTGGGATCCAATCGGCGCGCACGACGCCAGCCCAGGGACGCAGCCGGAGGAACTGGTGACGGAACAGGCAGAGATCGGGGTCTTCGGCGGCTCGGGGTTCTACTCCCTCCTCCAGGATGTCCGGGAGATCAAGGTCGACACGCCCTATGGCCCACCCTCCGACAGCTTCTTCCTCGCCACGGTCGCCGATCGCAAGGTCGCGTTCCTGCCCCGCCACGGCCGCCGTCACACGATCCCGCCGCATCGGATCAACTACCGCGCCAACGTCTGGGCGATGCGCTCGCTCGGCGTCAAGGCTGTGATCTCGCCATGCGCCGCCGGGTCGCTGGCCCTGAGCGTGAAGCCGGGTGACTTCGTGGTCTGCGACCAGTTCGTCGATCGCACGTCGGGTCAGCGCCCGCACACGTTCTACGACGGTCCGGTCGTGACCCATCTGTCGTCCGCCGAGACCTATGACCCGGTCCTGCGGCGCCTCGCGATCGAGACGATCCGCGATCACGGCATCGAGGTCCACGAACGCGGCACGGTCGTGGTCATCGAAGGCCCGCGGTTCTCGACGAAATCGGAATCGAAGTGGTTCTCCGATGCCGGCTGGGAGGTCATCAACATGACCCAGTATCCAGAGGCGTGGCTGTGTCGGGAACTCGGGATGGCGGTCGTGAACATCGCTCTCATCACCGACTACGACGCCGGTGTCCACGAGGGCACCGAAGCCGTCGATGCGCTGAGCGTGCTCGAGGTCTTCGCCCAGAATGCCGAACGGATCCAGGGCGTCGTGCTCGACCTGATCGGTCGGTTCCCGGCTGACCTGGACGCGCTGGGAGCTCGAGGCGCCCTCGGGCCTACGCGCGGTGACGGCCACGCGATGAGCTCCGAGGATATTCGCCTCTTCGAGACCGGGCTGTAGACGCGATGTCCGACAAGGGGAGCGAGGTCGCGACGCAGGCACGAATCGGTGTTTCCATTGGCCCGATCGGTGTTGACGTCCAGTGGTGGCTCGACAGCGCGCGCCGGCTCGATGACGCGGGCTATGCCGGGGTGTGGTGCTGGGATCACTTCGTGGGAAAGGGCGACCGGACCAAGCCCGTCCTCGAGCAATGGACGACCCTCACGGCGGCCGCGGCCACGACCCGACAGGTCGAGATCGGCTCGTTCGTAGCGAACGTCATGAACCGCCACCCGGCGGTCCTCGCGAGGATGGTCGGCAACACGCAGGCGATCAGCCGCGGACGCGTGACTCTGGGGATCGGTATCGGCGGACACCCCAAGGAGCATGTGGCCTACGGGATCGATTTCCCGGCTGCAGAGGAGCGCGCGGCGCGTCTGGAGGAGGCTATCGCTGTGATCCGGGCGCTGTGGGGCGGCGGACCGGTGACTCGACCAAGTGCGTATTACCCGCTCGAAGATGCGTACGCCCACCCGGTTCCGATACCGACGCCCCGGATCATCATCGGTGGTGAATCGGTTGCCGGAGCGAGGCTCGGCGGGCGGATCGGCGATGGCTGGACGGCATTCGACCGGACCTTCGAACGGGACCTGCCGCTGTACCTGGAGGCGCTCGCGGATGCGGGCCGAGACCGCGCCGAGCAGCGGTTGATCGTCGCCTTCGAGGCGGGCCGGAGTGGTGAGGACGCGCTCGCCGACAGTCCGTGGGTGACGCGTCCGGCCGAGGAGCTCGCTCGGTGGCGGGCCGCTGGTGCCGATGACGTGATCATCACTGCTCGGACGACTGCGGATGTGGATCGGCTCGTGAGCGCGGCAGGTCGTTGAAACGGCCGGCACGCCCTACCCGCAAGTTCGTGGCACCATCGAATCGCGCATGACCACTCACCAGGTTTCGAAACCCGCGCCGCTCCACGGCTGCGTCCGATGCGGTCGGCCCGTGGCGCTCGACGTTGCGCTATGCGAAGACTGCAACCCGCTCGGGCTGAAGCAACCCGCGACGACGCAGGTCCACGCCCTCGCGGCCGGCGGGATCCTCTTCTTCGTTTTGTTCCTGGCGGTTGTCGGGCGCGTTGCCCTCGGCGGCATCGGCCCGTTCAGCGGGGAGGTGCGCGGCGTGGCCGCAACCGCCGGCGGGCTGGAAGTGACCCTCTCTGTGACCAACGCCGGATCGACCGCTTCGGCGACGACGTGTCGAGTCGTTGAGGCATCCCGTCCCGTCGGCGGGCCCGGCCAGCTCCTCCAGACCCCGAATATCCAGCCCGGCCAGACCCTCGAGTTCTCCTCGCCGGTATCGGTATTCGGCACCGACGTGCAGGACCTGGCCGTCGATTGCCAGTCACCCGGCCGATGACCGAGCGCAGCCGATACGCCACCGAACTCGCCGTTGCCCTCGATCTCGCGGCGCGGGCGGGCGAGCTGCAGATGGCCCACTACGAGCGTCTCGAGCAGATCGACTACAAGTCAGCGCGCGACGTCGTCACCGAGGCGGACCACCTGTCCGAGGCGCTGATCCTCGATGGGATCCGGGCGGCATTTCCGGGCGATGCGCTGATGGCCGAGGAAACCGGTGAGCACGATGCCGCCGCGGGTCAGGCCGCATCCTCCGGTGTCGGGCGGGTCTGGGTCGTGGATCCGCTCGACGGAACCATCAACTACGCGAACGGCATCCCGATGTTCTGCGTATCGATCGCGTTGGTCGTCGACGGGGTGCCGGTGGTGGGCGTCGTCCGGGATCCGACGCGGGACGAATCCTTCGCCGCCACGATCGACGGCCCGGCAACCCTCAATGGCCACGCCGTCCGGGCGTCAACGAAGGAGCGACTCAGCGACTTCGTCGTCTCCATGTCCCTCAATGGCCGCAATGTCGCCAGCCGGGCAAGGGACGTCCGCAAGGCGATCCGGATCTCGCGTTCGATGGGTTCCGCCGCGCTCGCCCTGGCGTACGTGGGAAACGGGCGTTTTGACGCGTTCGTGCAGCAGGGCGGCCTGTCTCCGTGGGATGTCGCCGCAGCCGGGCTCATCGCGGAGCGTGCCGGCGCCCGGGTCACCAACCCGGAGGGCGGACCGTGGTTCGACATCTCGACGCCCCCGAAGTCCGTCGGGGCGATGGCCTCGCCGCCCGTGCATCACGCGGAGCTGCTGCGGCGTATGACTGGCCGCTGAAGAGCCCGCGTTCGCCGGCGTCACCTAGCCACCTGGGCGCCCGGAACTGCGAACGCCGGGATCAACCCGCCGGGGACTGACACGCCGAATGCATGCGGCATCTTGACGCCGACTCAGTGCGTGCCATCCTGACCGGGTATCACGTAAGGGGCTGTTGATGCATCGCCAGCGCAAGGTCCAACTGGTCGGGATGGCCATCGTCGTGGCTGCCCTTGCCGGCGTTCTGTTCGTTGGGTCTCGATGGAACGGCGTCATTCCCGCGGCGACCGGGTCGAGCATCCTCGCCCGAACGGTGATGACCGGCGAGAACGGACCGGATGGCACCCGTACGGTCGATGGTGGCCCGACGCCGCAGGGTCAGGACTGTCGCGAGATCACCGACAACCCGGCCGGCAAGATGTACGCCTGCTGGGAAACATACCGCGATCCCAACGACGGAGACCCTGACAAGGACTATTTCCATCTGTACGCACACGGGTCGTTCGGCGGCGAGACCGGGACTGGCGCGAACTGGCTCGTGGTCCGTGCGGACCTGGTCGGCGCAGTGGCCGACGGGGCCTACGCGAACTGGCCGGACTCGACCTACGGCGGGGCGTGCGAGGAAGTGGCGGTCTCCATCCCGATCCTGCTCCCGCTGACCCGGGAGACGGTATGTGGGACCACCACGGGTTCACTCGATGCCCGAACGTGGACCCAGACCCTGACCTGGACCTGTGAAGCCTGCCCGTTCGGCAACCACGTGACGCGCGGCTTTGCGATGTACGGACTCGTCGGCGTACCTGAAGGCACGGTTCCGGCCTGGGACATCAGCATCGACTACGGGAGCTGACGGTCCGCAACACGGCCGCGCTGAAATCGGAGCCCAGGGGCAGGCCGTCATCCTTGCGACTCAGGCGTCGGCGCGCCACCGATGGGGCCGGTTGCGAAGGCTCGCCAGGCCCCACTGATCACAGAACGCCTCCCAAATCGCACGCGGGGCGCCTTGCCATCGCAGGTCATCAACCGTGGCCTGCGGGATCGGGACGCCATCCTCGACCGACCGGAGCCGGGCAAGCGATCGGTAGAGCAGCGCCTCGTCCCAGTGCTCGCGCAGCGTGGCAGCGAGTACGGGACCGCCACGGAGGCGGGCGACGTCCCAGGCGAACGCCTTCTCCGGGATGTCCTCGAGGTGCGGATACCGGGCGAGGACGGCGGCCGCGGATTTGGCGCCCCAGCCAGCCAGGCCCGGGAACCCGTCCGAGTTGTCGCCGACCAGCGCGAGCCAGTCGGGGATCGATGTGGGCGCGACGCCCCACTTCGCCCAAACACCGGCCTCGTCGTAGGTGATTCGGCGTCGTCGATCGAGGAGCACGACGCGGTCTCCCTCGACGAGCTGAGCCATGTCCTTGTCCGGCGTGCAGATGAAGATTCGCTCGACTGCGGGATCCGCGGCGAACCGTCGACACGCGGCCCCGATCGCATCGTCCGCCTCGAACTCGACCATTGGCCAGAGGACGAGGCCGAGCGCCTCGATTGCCTGCTCGGCAATCGGGAACTGGGTCAAGAGCTCGGGAGGCATCCCGGCCGACGACTTGTAGCCCGGGTACAGGTCATTCCGGAACGATTCGATGACCCGGTCCGTGGCGCAGCCGACGTGCGTCGCGCCCTCGTCCCGGAGCAAGTAGCAGAGCTGGTCCACCAGCCCCGACACCCCGGACAGCTGCATCCCGCCCACGCCCAGGACCGGTGGTCGTGGCGCGTAATGCGCACGGAACAACTCGTACGTCGCGTCAACGAGGTGGATCTGCAACGGTCAGGTCCCGCTTCCGCGGCCGGATACATCGGCTCGAGCCCGGCGGAGGCGATACATCCTCAGGTCGGGCTCGACCCGTCCGAGGCGGCCAGCGCGATACCCGCCACGCGCATCTCCTCGAGTGCTCGGTCGCCGTCGCCCGGCGCCAGATCGACCGCCGCGATGCCGTCGAGGAGCGTCGTCGTCTCGTAGCCGAGCCTGACGGCATCGAGGGCCGTGGCCTTCACGCAGTAGTCCGTGGCAAGACCGCAGACCACGACCCGCTTGATGGACCGAACGCGAAGCAGGTCGTCGAGTTCGGTCGGGATCTCCACTGCTGTCGTTGGGTCACGCATCGTGAACCCCGAGTAGCCGTCCTCGCCATTGGCACCCTTGTGGACGCTCGGCCCGACGACCTCGAGGTCCGGGTGGAACGCCGATCCCCAGGCGTCCCCGACGCAATGAACGGGCCAGATCCCGCCGTCCTGCGCGAAGTGTGGGGTGTGCTCCGGATGCCAGTCCTGCGTGTACACGACGAAGGCGCCTGCCCGGATCGCTGCCCAGGCCGCCTGGTTCACGACCGGGATCGTGTCGGCACCGCCGGCCACGCTCAGCGATCCCTTCGGATCCGCGAAGTCGTTCTGCATGTCGACGACGATCAGGGCCGTTCGCGGGTCGAATTCGTGCATGCCGGGACGCTAGCACAGGCCTGTCGGCACCGGAACAAGGTGGCACCCGGTCGCAGGGTCGTGGCCCCCATCGGTGCCGACTCCGTCTCGCAACGTTGCGACAACCTGATCGGAACGGGGCGCTCACGCCCGTCATGGGCTACGCTTTCTGGCGCATGTACATCGATGAATTCAAGCAGCAACTGCCCGACCTCGACAGCACCGAAACCACCGAGTGGATCGAATCGCTCGACCAGGTCGTCAAGGACGAGGGCGAGACGCGAGCGCGCTTCCTGCTGTTCAAGCTGCTCAAGCGAGCGCGCCAGCTGCAGGTCGGCCTGCCGCCACTGACCAACACCCGCTACATCAACACGATCAGCCCGGAACAGGAGCCGTACTTCCCGGGCGACGAGGGCATCGAGCGCCGGATCCGAAGACTGATCCGCTGGAACGCCGTCGCGATGGTTCTCCGGGCCAACTCGCAGTTCCCGGGGATCGGCGGTCACCTCGCCACCTACGCCTCGGCGGCCACCCTCTACGAAGTCGGGTTCAACCACTTCTTCCGGGGCAAGGACGGGGAGGGGAGTGGCGACCAGATCTTCTACCAGG
>JBDTOJ010000044.1:0-10357 GCA_039933295.1 Chloroflexota bacterium | reverse complement strand
GTCTCGCGAATCGCGGTCGGATGATGCCCGTAGTCGTCGTAGACCACGACGCCGGCCGCTTCTCCCTTGCGTTCGAGTCTTCGGCCGATACCGGCGAAGGTCTCCAGCCCGGCCGCGATCGATGCGGCGTCAACTCCGAGCGCCAGGGCGGCACCGGCAACACCGAGCGCGTTGGCCACATTGTGTCGGCCGGCCGTCGGCAGGTTGACGCGCACCGGCCCGGCCAGGGCATCCAGCCCGACGATGTCGACGGCGGTTCCGCTCGCGGTCGCGTGGATGACGCGCCCAAGCAATGCCTCCGCCGGGGCCGCCCGCGTCGCGTATTCCGCGGCCACGCCCCGCTGAAAACCTGCGCGCGCCGGGGAAGCGTCGGTGACGGCGTAGGCGATCAGCCGAACAGGCAGCGTTTGCACCATCGTTCTCAGGAGCTCTGTAACGCCGGGATCGCCGATATTGGCGACGAGCGTCCCACCCGCGGGCATGCGGCCGATCCAAGCACCGAACGCGGCCTGGACGGCTGCGAGATCGGCGAAGACATCGGGGTGATCCCATTCGATGCCCGTGAGAACCGCCACTTCCGGTCGATAGGCATCGAAGTTGCCAGCGTATTCGTCGGCCTCGACCACGAACGCCGGTCCGCTTCCGAGACGCGCGGTCGCCGGTGCGCCATGCGTGACCGCCGCTGGCAGCAATGCACCGACGAATGCCGAGGGGTCATAGCCTGCATGGGCCAGGACGTGAACCAGCCACCCGCTGGTCGAGCTCTTGCCATGGGTCCCCGCAACGGCGACAAGACGCCGCCCGACCGCGGCGTCCGCGACGAGTTGCTGCCACGGCTCGATCGGCAGATGTAGTCGCCGAGCAGCCTCCAGCTCCGGATGGTCGGGCGCGATCGCCGTCAGTGCCTTGGTCACGGCAAGCCGCGCCGGACCATGCGGCCCACCGACATGGGCTGCATCGTGCTGCCAGTCGATTGAGATGCCCGCCTGGGCCACGGCCGCTGAGTACGGCGATGGCCCGCCCGAATCGCAACCCGTGACCTCGGCGCCGGCTGCCCGGGCCAGCAGTGCGGCGCCCGACGCCCCTGCACCGGCGATGCCCACGATATGAATTCGGGAGTCCAGTTCAATCGGCCGGGCTTCGCGGACCGGTGCCAACCCGGCGCCGATGTCGGCGGCTGTGCGCGTCACGGGCCCTCGTCCGGTGCCGGCGTCTCCGCGTGCTCGATGAGCCAGCGAAGCGCGGCTCGTGCGCTCTCGTGCCGATTCGCCGATCGATCGCCAGTCCACGTGTAGCGGCGAACGTCGCTGGTGCGGCGGTCGGCGAGCCCGATGTAGGTCAGCCCGACCGGCTTCTCGTCCGACCCGCCGTCCGGCCCGGAGACACCGGTGATGGAGATCGCGAGGGACACGCCCAGCCGATCCCGGAGTCCCGTGGCCATGATCCGGGCGACCTGGGCACTCACGGCGCCGTGGGCGGCCAGGGTGGCCTCGGGGACGTCGAGCAGCGCAACCTTGGTTGCGTCGGCATAGGCGACGATGGAACCGCGGTAGTACCCAGACGATCCTGGGATGTCCGTCAGGATCGAGGCGACCAGACCGCCGGTGCACGATTCGGCCGTGGCGACCGTGAACCCGCGACCGAGGCAGAGGCCCTGCAATCGCTCGGCGAGCGCGAGGAGCTCCGGATCAGTCATCGTCAATCAGTGGTGCTGCGTCAACGTTGGTGCGGAAGGCGGCTGGAACAGCCACGTTTCCGGGATTCCGGGACGACCCAGAGCGCCGAGCGACACGCCGTTGAGCGTGAACTGGGTGTAACCGGACGAGCCGGTCCTGACCTCGACCGAAGTCTTGCCGGTGAACGTGAGCGTCCGGCCCTTGGAGTAGACCTTGCCGCTGGCCGAGATGGAAGGATCAAGGACGCCATCGACCCAGATCTTGATCCAGGCATCGCCTCCGACGATGGCGACGACCAGGTTGACCCCCGTATAGGCAACCGTGACCGAGCGGGTCAGTGACGTCGTCTTGCCCTCGGGGGAGGTTGCGGTCACCTGGATCGACCAGCGGCCCTCGGTGAGCTCGAGGGGCGTCGTGAATGAACCGTCATCGGCCACGGCGACGGTGTGCGCATCCGGTGCCGGTTCAGGCGTGGTTCCGGGCGCGAGCGTCGGCGTTGGGGCAGGTGTCGGCGTCGGCGCGGGCGTCGAGCCGTCAGGCGGCCCGAGGTACGTCGCGGCAACCACGACGCTCTTCGCGTTTGAGGTGGTGCCTTCGACCGGTATCGCGCCGTTCTCGTAGGTTGCGCCGTCCTGGGGCTGGCTCACCGTTAGCGTCGGTGCCTGGATCACGAGGTACGGGACCTTGATGATCACCTGCTGAGGGGTCTCGGTGGATTTGCCCGTGTCCGGATCGACGGCATTGATGTCGAACTGGTTGGTTCCGCGACGGAGGTCCACGGTCACACTCCAGGAACCATCGGACAGGGCGATCACGCGTCGGGGGTTGGCCTGACCCGGGACCGACACCGTGACCGTGACGCCAGGTGATGAGTTGCCGGCGAGGACGAATGATGTCGTCGACTCATCGACATCGACCACCGCGCTTGCCGGGTTGGACACCGACAGCACCGGAGGCTTGGCAAAGCGCAGCAGCTGGACCGCGAGGTAGAAGCCGAACAGGATGACACCGAAGGTCATGAGCGCGGCCACGACGACGGACGGCGAGAAGGTCAGGGTTCGTGGGGTCTCCACGATGGTCCGTGGCGCGATCATGACCGCCTCGGTCGGCGTCAGATCGCCGCGCTCGCGGCGCCATTGCTTGAGAACATCCTCTGGATCGAGCCCGAGGTACACCGCGTAGTTGCGCAGGAACCCCTTTGTGTAGACGGCGCCCGGGAGCTCCCGGTAGTCGCCGCGTTCGAGGGCTCCCAGGTAGCGGGCTCGGATCTTGGTGTCACGTTCCGCTCGAAGCATGTCTACGCCCTTGCGCTCGCGGGCACTCGCCAATCGATCCGGAAGGGACGGCGTGCTATCCGCGGGTGCCTTTGGCCGTTCGGGCGTCATGGGCCGTGAAGGCAGGCGGCCCCGGGACCGCGCCGCTGCGCGAGAGCGGCGGGCCTCGTCGCTCGTGCTCATGCTCAGTCGTCCCCGCTCATTTCGTCCCCTTCGGACCCGGGCTCGTCCCGGCGAAGGACCACGCGCGCGTTCGAACCGTCGAAGGCGCCGATGTAGCCGCGTTCCTGGAGCTGGTCAATCATCCGCGCTGCTCGCGCATAGCCAACCTTCAAGCGTCGCTGGAGGAGCGATGCCGAAGCTCGATCGTACTCCCGGATCACGCCGATGGCGTCCGGCAGCAGGCGGTCCGCGTCCTGGTCGGAGATCGGCTCGGCTGTCCCCGTCGAGTCATCGTCCGATTCGATGATCGCCATGTCGTAATGCGGATCATCGATCTGATCGAACCAGTGCTGGGTCACCCGGGCGATCTCGGCGTCCGAGACGAAGACGCCCTGATGGCGCATCGGGCGCGGAGCGTCCGACGGCTGATACAGCATGTCGCCGCGACCAATCAGGTCCTCGGCACCCGGGGTATCGAGGATCGTCCGTGAATCGATCTGGGAAGCCATCGCGAACGCAATCCGGCTCGGGAAGTTCGCCTTGATCAGACCGGTGACCACGTTGACCGAAGGTCGCTGGGTCGCAAGGACCATGTGGATGCCGGTTGCACGCGCCTTCTGGGCGAGTCGGACGATGGGATCCTCGACGTTCTTGCCCTCGCGCATCATGAGGTCGGCGAGCTCGTCGATAACGATGACGATGTACGGCATCTTGTCTTCCGGATCGGCTCGCGTTTCGTTGTAGCCGCGAATGTTCCGGGCCGTGGCTCCCGCGAACCGCCGGTAGCGGCCCTCCATCTCGTTGACGGCCCACTTGAGCGCGGATTTCGCACGGTCCGGTTCGGTGATGACGGGCACGAGCAGGTGCGGCAAGCCGTTGTACGAGGCGAGCTCCACCCGCTTCAGGTCCATCAGGATCATCCGGACGTCATCCGGGGTCGAGTTGCAGAGCAGGCTCGTGATGACCGCGTTGACCATGACGCTCTTGCCCGAGCCCGTGGCACCGGCGATGAGGAGGTGCGGCATCTTTGCGAGATCGACCGCCTGGGCCCGCCCGGCCACATCGCGACCCAGTGCGAATGTGAGGCGTGACGTCGCGCTGGTGCTGAAGTCGACCGATTCGAGGATCCCCCGGAGGGTCACGACATTGAAGTCCTCGTTCGGAACTTCGATGCCCACCGCACTCTTGCCGGGGATCGGCGCCTCGATCCGGAGCGATCGGGCCGCGAGGGCCATGGCCAGATCGTCGGCCAGTCCCTCGATCCGGCTGACCTTGATGTGAGGTGCCGGCTGGACCTCGTACTGGGTCACGACCGGGCCGGCGTTGCGGCCGATGATCTGGGCCGGAATGTCGAAGCTGGCGAGCTTCTTGACGATGATTTCTTCGTTGCGCCGATGGATCAGGTCATCGCTGCCCAGCACGACCGGCTCGATCGTGGCATCCAGGAGCTCCAGGGGCGGGAGCACGTATTCACGCTTCTCGACCGTCGGCGGTGAGTCGGACGCGTCCGTGATGTCGTCCGGATCGCGGAGCGCGCGGGGCGCGGGCGTTGCGACGGCCGACGCGAGTGCGGCTGTACCGGCGGCCGACCGCGGGGGAGCGAATGTTGACGAGGTCTGTCCCTGCGACGGGACACCGGCGGGGATCCGATCAGCGTCGTCTCCGCCCCAGATACCCGTCTGTCCGTTCGACCCTGCGGCAGGGACGGCACCACGGACGACTCGACCGCCGGCCGTCCGGATCGTTGGCGTGCGCTCGGGCCTGGCCGCCGGCGTGTCGATGGTCAGGCCGGCGCCGGCTTGCCGAGCGTCGCGCTGCATCGAGGCCGAAACCGTGGTGCCGAGCCAGCGGGCAAGGCGCGTCCCCGGCCGCACAAGCTCACGCAATGGCAGGTTGAATGCGAGCATGACCCCGACGGCGGCAATCGCGAGCAGCAGCACGAACGCACCGGGCGCGGTCAACGGATCGACCAGCAGATCGGCGAAGAACCGGCCGAGCTTGCCGCCGCTCCAGAGGGCGGTGACCTGGACCGCGCCGAGAGTGGCCACGTAGGCGACGATCAGCCCGAGGATGGTCACGCCCCAACCGGACTTGGGTCGAGTCCCGGGACCCCATTCGAGGTACCAGCCGCCGCCAAGCAGCAGAAACGGCAACAGCCAGCGGAGGCTGCCGAACCACGGCCCGACCGAACCGATCCACCAGTCCGTGAGTCGCCCCTGCCCCGGCAGGACCAGGGCGATGAGTGTCACGGCTCCGAGCGCCAACAGGATGATCCCGATGATCGATCGCGCAACCTCGGGGTTGACCGGCGGCAGCGTGATCGCGGACAGGGAAAATCCGGATCGACGTCGGGAGCGGCGTGGGGCCGATCGTCGGCGGGTCGCCACGCTCAGACCTCGACGACCACGGGGAAGACCATCGGACGTCGCTTCGTCTGCTCATACAGGAAGCGGGACACGCCTTCCTTGATCTGGGTCTTGAGGAGCGCGATCTCGCTGATATGGTCGCCCGGCGTCTGGACCGACTTGATGACTCGCTCGACTGCTGCCTCGACGACCCGGTCGTGCTCGGCTCCGTGGATGAAGCCACGGGTGATGATCTCAGGCCGACCGATGACGTTGCCGGTCTGCTTGTCGACGGTCACGACGATCATGAACATGCCGTCATTCGCGAGGGCCCGGCGGTCACGCAGGACGACCTCGCCCACATCGCCGACCGAAAGGCCATCCACGAAGACGTATCCGGCGGTCACCGGCGCGGCTCGGCGGGCGCTCCCATCGGCGAGGAACTCAATCGGCTGCCCGTTCTCGATGATGAACACGTTCTCGGGCTCCACGCCCGTCTCGATCGCCAGGCGGCCGTGCTGAACCTGCATCCGGAACTCCCCGTGAATCGGGATGAAATGCTTCGGCTTGGTCAGGCCGAGCATCAACTTGAGCTCTTCCTGGCTGGCATGGCCGGAAACGTGGGCGCGCTTGATCGTGTGATAGAAGACATTGGCGCCCGCCTTGAACAGGTTGTCAATCGTCCGACTGACGTATTCCTCGTTCCCCGGGATCGGGCTGGCGCTGACGATGACGGTATCGCCGGTCTTGATCTCGACGAAGCGGTGATCCCGATTTGCCATCCGTGCGAGGCCAGCCATGGGCTCGCCCTGTGCTCCGGTGGTGCAGATGACCAGCTTGTCGTCCGGTACCTCGTTGAGGCGGTCCTTGGGCACGATCATGCCAGGCGCATGCTTGAGATACCCGAGATCGGTCGCGATCCGGAAGTTCTGTTCCATCGAGCGGCCGATGACGGTGACCTTGCGATCAAAGGTCGCCGCCGCGTCGAGGACCTGCTGGACCCGCGCGATATTGCTGGCGAATGTCGCGACGATCACCCGGCCATCGAGTGGCTCCATGATCTCGCGGAACGCTTCGCCGACCGTGCGCTCGGATGGGGTGTAGCCCGGGTTCTCGGCTCGGGTCGAGTCGGACAGGAGGCAGATGACGCCCTCTTCGCCGAACCGGGCCAGGATGTGAAAATCGGACAGGCGTCCGTCGACGGGCGTGTGGTCGAACTTGAAGTCGCCCGTATGAACAACGACACCCACCGGGGTGCGCAGTGCAATACCCATCGCGTCCGGGATCGAGTGGCCGACCCGGAACGGCGCCACGCCGAAGGGACCGATCTGGATCTCGTCACCCGGCTCGAGCGGCATGAGCGGGTTGTTGTGGAGCTTGTGCTCCTTGACCTTGTTGCCGAGCAGCCCACGGGCGAGCTTCGAGGCGTAGACCGGCACGCCCGGGAACTCCGGCAGCACATACGGTAACGCGCCCACGTGGTCCTCATGGGCGTGCGTGATGATGAACGCCTTGACGTTGGCGCGGCGCTCCTTGAGGTAGGTGATGTCCGGGATGACGAGGTCGATGCCGTACATTTCCTCATCGGGGAACATGAGGCCGCAATCGATGACGACGATGTCGTCGCCGTACTCGAAGACGTACATGTTCTTGCCGATCTCCCCCACCCCGCCGAGCGGGATGATGCGGAGTGGCGTGCCTTCTGGTTCAGGCTTGGTGCGTTTGGGCATGGTGATTGTTTCCGTTCAGAAAAGGGTCGGCGCATCTGGCGCCGGTTCCATGGTGATGGATTCGTTGATTGGTGTCGGCCGATGGGCGGCCGGTGGCAGTGATGGAGCTTCCGCGGGGTCGCCCACGATGTGCGCAGGTTGGGTATCGCCCGATCCACCGCGGCGGCTGCGCGCCTCGAGGAGGGCGGCCGGGATCCCAGCGGCATCGTCGAAACTCTGGCGCTCCACGTCGGACGAGCGCAGCGCGGCTGCAGGGTGGTACATCGCATAGACCAATGCGCTCGAAGCGCCGGTCGCCGGGTCGACAGGATGCGTGGTCCCGTGGATCTGGCTGATCTTGGCGCCCGGGATGAACCTGGCCATCGAGTGGCGCCCGAGGGTCACGATGAGCGGCGGATCGATCACGGCCAGTTGCCGTTGCAGATACGGGAGGCAGGCCTCGATCTCATCGGGCTCGGGGTCTCGATTGTCGGGCGGACGGCACTTGACGACGTTCGTGATGAAGACCTCCTCGCGCTTCCAGCCGATGGTCCCGAGCATCCGGACGAGCAGGTCCCCTGCGCGGCCCACGAATGGCCGACCAGCGCGATCCTCGTTCATTCCAGGGCCCTCACCGACGAAGACGACCTCAGTGTCAGGGTGGCCCTCACCGGGTACGGACTTGGTCCGGCCCGTGTGCAATCGGCAGCGGGTGCAGGCGGTGACCTCAGCTCCAATCGCTTCGAGCGCCGCTCGGCGCTCGGCGGACGTCACGCGCGGGCCCCGCTGGGCACGCGACGGGCAGCGGCGCGGACCCATCCCCGCGCCACGAGGACTTCGGCGAGTTCGACGGCATTGGTGGCGGCACCCTTGCGCAGGTTGTCCGACACGACCCACATCGACAGGCCACGGCCGTCGGCGATGGATCCGTCCCGGCGCACCCGGCCGACGAAGATCTCGTCGCGTCCCGCGGCCCGCGTGGCGAGTGGATAGGCGTGCCGGCTCGGATCGTCCTCGACGATGACGCCCGGCACGGCCGCGAACAGCGCGCGGGCTCTGTCAGGGTCGATCGGGCGCGTTGTTTCGACATGGACGGCTTCGGAATGACTCACGAACACCGGAATGCGGACGGCAGTGCAGGCCACGCGCAGCTCCGGGAGATGGAGGATCTTGCGGCTTTCGGCCACGACCTTCCACTCCTCCTTCGTGGAGCCATCCGGCATGAAGACATCGATCTCCGGCAGGGCGTTGAAGGCAACGGGATGCGGATAGACGAACGAAGTCAGGGGCTCGCCGGCGACATGGGCTCGGACCTGGCCTTCGAGCTCCACCAGCGCATCAGCGCCGGTTCCTGAGACCGATTGATAGGTGTCAACGACGACGCGCTCGATACCGACCGCATCCCGGAGCGCCATGAGGATCGGTGCGAGCTGCATGGTTGAACAGTTCGGGTTGGCGACGATGCCTTCGTGCCAGGCGAGGTCGCCCGGATTGACCTGGCTGACGACGAGCGGGACGGTCGGATCCATCCGCCACGCGGACGAGTTGTCGATGACCGTCGCCCCGCGCGCGGCTGCCTGCGGGGCGAGTTCGGTCGAGATGTCACCGCCCGCACTGAACAGGGCGATGTCGACGCCGTCGAATGCCTCGGGCGTGGCCTCAAGGACCTCGAGGGTCCGGCCCGCGGCCGAGACCATGCGGCCTGCCGAGCGACCAGAAGCGAGCAACCGCAACTCGCCGATCGGGAAATTCCGTTCGGCGAGAACCTGGACCATCGTTCGACCGACGACGCCGGTGGCGCCGACGACCGCGACGGTAAGTGGGCTTCGGTCGGTCATCCGGGCATGGCTCCGCGGGGATTGTTGATCATGCGGGCACCAGCCGAGTATAGCAGCGGGCCGCACTCCCTCCGGGGTGGCGGGCCGCCAGGCGTCGCATTCGGGACGCGGACTGCCGCGTTTTCGGGGGAGCTCCCCGACGTGAAGTCGAGGAGCTCCCAGGTTCGAACCAGGGTCAGGCGGGATCCTTCGCCAGGTGTCGCTGCATGGCGGCCTTGCGGGACAGGTTGACCCGTCCCTGTCGGTCGACCTCGATCACGACAACCATGACCTCGTCCCCGACGCTCACGACGTCCTCGACGGTCGGCACATGGTAGTCGGCGAGCTCGCCGATCCGGACGAGGCCTTCCTTGCCCGGCAGGATCTCGACGAAAGCGCCGAAGCCCATGATCCGGGTGACCTTGCCGAGGTACAGGGCTCCGACTTCGACCTCACGGGTCAGGCTCTCGATCCACTGGATCGCCTTCCGTGAGTTCTCGCCGCTCACCGCGGCGATTTCGACGGTGCCGTCGTCCTCGACGTTGATCTCGGTCTGGGTCTCTTCCTGGATCTTGCGGATCATCGATCCGCCCTTGCCGATGATCTCGCGGATCTTCTCCGGGTTGATCTTGATCGTGGTGATGCGCGGCGCGAAGTCGCTCATCTGGCCACGGGTCTCGGGCATGACCTGGGTCATCTTGTCGAGGATCTCGAGACGCGCCGCGAGCGCCTGCTTGAGGCCACCACGGATGATCGCCTCGTTGATGCCCTGGACCTTGATGTCCATCTGCAGGGCGGTGATGCCGTCCCGCGTACCGGTCACCTTGAAGTCCATGTCGCCGACCGAGTCCTCCTTGCCGAGGATGTCGGTCAGGACCACGAACCGGCCATCGGGCTCGCTGATGAGGCCCATGGCCGCACCGGCAACCGGGGCCGAGATCGGCACGCCGGCGTCCATGAGGGCCAGGGTCGAACCACAGGTCGAGGCCATCGAGGTCGAGCCGTTGGAGCTCAGGCACTCGGAGACCAGCCGGATGACATACGGGAACTCGTCGTGCGTCGGGAGCACGGGAATGAGGGCCCGCTCGGCCAGGTTCCCGTGTCCGATGTCACGACGGCTGGGTCCGCGCATCGGCTTGTTCTCGCCCGTGGAATAGGGCGGGAAGTTGTAGTGGTGGATGTACTTCTTCTCGGTCTTCGGGCTGATCGTGTCGATCCGCTGGACGTCCGAGGACGAACCGAGCGTCGCGACCGTCAGGACCTGCGTCTCACCACGCGTGAACAGGCCGGATCCGTGCGCGCGCGGCAGGACGCCGACGTCGACCGAGATCTGGCGGAGCTCCGTGAGGCCGCGGCCGTCCATCCGGATGCCCT
>JBDTOJ010000043.1:0-23945 GCA_039933295.1 Chloroflexota bacterium | reverse complement strand
GGGACGCCGGCTTGCGCGAGTTCCCAGGCCGTGAGTCGGGCGCCCTGCAGATACGGCCGTGTCTCGTCGACCCAGACATGGATGGCGCGTTCTGCGTGGTGGGCGGCCTGGATGACGCCAAGCGCCGTCCCGAACTGGCCGCAGGCAAGCGGCCCGGTGTTGCAGTGCGTCAGGAGCCGCAGTTCGCGCGCGCCAACATCCGGGAGGATGGCGAGGCCAGCATCAGCCAAACGACCGTGATCGTCGGTCGCCTCGGCCACGATCTGCTCAGCTTCATGGCGCATCGCGGCCGCTATGTCCGGCCCGCTCGCCCCGGTGGCATCGAGGGCCTCGAACTGCACCATGACACGCCGAACCGCCCAATCGAGGTTGATCGCCGTCGGTCGGGACTCGCTCAGGCTGCGTGCCGCGGTCTGGATCAGGGTTCGCCTGACGTTGGGTGGCGCGTTCCGCGCAAGCCAGCCACTGAGGGCAAGGCTGAGGGCGGCAACCTGCCCGATGGCCGGCGCGCCTCGGACCGCCATGTCACGGATGACGCGCGCGCCGTCGTGGGCACTCCTGACCGGCAACTCGATGAGCGCGTCCGGCAGTGCCCGCTGGTCGATGATGAGCAGGATCTGGTCGGACTCGAAACGGAACGGCGTGCGAAAGCCGGTGGGATTCGGGATCCCGGTCGCGCGCGGCGGTCCCACGTCGTCACTCGTGATCACCGGTGGTACCGCGGAACCGACCATGCCCTCGCCGCGCAGGAGCGATTGGGCTTCCGCAGCGGTCTGATCGCGGACCGCCCCGATTGCGCCGACGACCTGGGCAGCATTGGCAACCACATCACCCGCGAATTGCCGAAAGAATCGGCGCCGCGACGGATCCGGTGGGGTCCCGCTCACGTCGTCATCGGGCCGACGGCGGGCCTGGTCAGTACCGGACGACACTCGTGACTCGCCGGCCCTCGAGGCGATCGCGTCCGTGGAGGAAGTCGAGTTCCACGAGGAACGCGAGGCCCACGATTTCGCCCTTGAGGCGTTCGATGAGCTCGATGGTGCCGTGTACGGTGCCGCCGGTCGCGAGGAGGTCGTCGACGACCAGCACGCGCTGGCCCGGCTGGATGGCGTCCCGATGGATCTCCAGGGTGTTGGAACCATATTCGAGGGCATATTCGACGCTGAGCGTCTCGGCCGGAAGCTTGCCCAGCTTGCGGACGGGAACGAGGCCGGCATCGAGCTCGTAGGCCATCGGGGCGCTGAAGATGAAGCCGCGCGATTCCATGCCCACAACCAGATCGATCTGCTCGCCGCGATACGGGTCGAGCATCTGGCCGATGGCTTCCTTGTAGGCGGCGGCGTCCTTCAGCAGGGTCGTGATGTCATAGAACAGGATCCCCGGCTTCGGGAAGTCCGGGATTTCACGGATCTTCGCGCGAAGCGTTTCGACCGACATCGGACTGGGGTTCCTCCTGGTTCGCTGGGCCGATCGGCGACGATCACAAGCCGAACATCGATCGCGTGATGAGCCGGCTGGTTCGATCGACCGTACGAGTCTAGCGCACGACAGAAGCGCGCCTGCCGGTCAGCCGGCGACGACGTGCTCGCGACTCGCCGTTCGCCATAGTCGTGGTGCGGCCAGGAATCCGAATACCGCGACGATGACGCCCATGGCGATCGCGGCGCCGAGCCCGGGCGCGACGCCCGAATTGGCGCGCACGCCCATGGCGATGAATGCCCCGGCGATGCCCGTTCCCAACGCCGTTCCGAGGGCATCGGCCAGCGTGATCGCTGATGTTGCGGAGCCCTGGATCACCCGTGGAGCATCTCGTAGGACGATGATTGCGAACTGCGAGTAGGCCAGACCCATACCGAGCCCGGCGATCCCGAAGAACGGCAGCACGATCCACGCCGGGATGGGCTCGAACAGGGCCAGCGCCACACCGGCCATCCCGAGAGCCACGATCGGAAACCCGTAGCGGACGAAGCGCTCCGGACCGATCCGCGCCGAGTGGCGGGCCTGGTACCACGACCCGAAGCTCCATGACAGCGTCGGCGCCGAGAGGGCAAGACCGGCGGCCAGCGCAGACCAACCGCGAACCTCCTGGAGCAGGAGGGTCACGTTGGCGTCGACGGTGAAGAAGGCAAAGGTCAGGACGCCGCGCAGCAGAACGGCCGCCGGATAGCCCCTCGCGAGGCGGAGCGTGCCTGCAGGGGTCAATTGGCGAAATGAGTAGCCCGCCATGAGGAGCCCGGCGACGACCATCGGCACGACAATGAGGAGGTCGGCCTGGAGGAGCCCGGTCGTCAGGATCCCCGTCCCGAGTGCCGTGCCGATGGCCAGCGCGTACCGACGAGTCCAACCGCTTCGCGTCAGAACGGGCTTCCCGTCCGGTTCCGGCGGATGGGCAGGGATCGTGCGCATGGCGCGCGTCGCCATGGTCCCGGCGATCAGGATGAGCGGCAGCAGTCCGAGGAAGACAGCCCGCCAGTGCCAGGTCTCGGCCACGAACCCGGCGAGCGCCGGCCCGATGAGTCCCGGGATCACCCATGCCCCCGAGAGCGTCGCGAACATCGCCGGCCTGAGGCGCTCCGGAAGGCTCCTGCCGATGGCCACATACGCCACCGGTGGGACCGCGCCCCCACCGACCCCCTGGATGAATCGGCCGAGCACGATCGTCGGCATCGTCGGGGCGAACCCGCAGATCAGCAAACCGATGCCGAAGAGCGTCAGACCGAGCACGAACGGGACGACGATCCCGCGCTCATCAATGAGCCCGCCGACGATCGTGATCCCGATCAGCGAGCCGAGGAAGAACGCCGAGAAGACGGCCCCGTACAACTCGAGACCACCCAGTTCGCGGGCGACAATCGGCATCGCGGTGGAGACCGCCAATGCCTCGGCCGCCACGAGCGTGATCGTGAGCACGAGCCCGATCGTGAGCGGACGTCGTTCCGGGCTCCAGAGGGAATCGGATTGTCGGGTATCACCGGGCCGGGAGGAATTGGGTCGCGGCAATGTCACTCGTGAAGTATGCCGCCCGAACGTCCGGCCCTGCGAGGCCGGCTCATGGGGAACGCGGATAGCACCCGGCGAACAGGAGTCCAGACGCGAGGTACGGGTCCTCGGGAGTCCCGGCGTGGGCGCCGTCGAAGACCTGGGTTAGTTTCACGAGGTCGCCTGCGCGGGCCACGACCACGCCGTGCTCGTCGTACAGCACGGCCTCCGGCTCGAATTGGACGACGAAACCCGCGGGCCACGCGATCGAAAGCCGCTGGCCGGTAGCGCTGCGCAGCCAGACCAGCTCCGGGTCGGCGGGAGCGCCCTCGAGCGCTCCCGTTACCGGTGGAAGTGCAGCCGCGAGGTTACATAGCACCTGACTCGACCACGCGAAGGTATGCAGGTGGGGCCCGCCTCGGTCAGTCGGGCTCGGAGGGACTGAGCTTCCGCAACCAGCCGACGCGCAGGCGGCAAGGACCAGAGTCAGGCCGAGGAACCCGAGACGAGGACTCCATCGCCGCGGTCCGGCGGATCGACGCAGTGCGTTCACGGGCGCGTGTTCTCGAACGAATGCGCGCCGGGGTCAAGAAGATAGACCCGTCTGGCCCACATCGGATCGTACCGGGACACGGAGCCACCGCATCGGGCCCGGTTCGTTCTTGTAGCCTCTCGCCATTGGGCGGGCGAATCGCAGCCCGCACATCGAGTCATCGATCAGTCCTTGAGTTCGACGCCGATCACGACGAGATCGTCCGGTCCCGTGTTTTCGAGTGTATGCGCGGGGCCGGTATCCGACCACATGATCGGCGGCATAACGAACGGTGGATCCATGGCGCTGGTATCCAACATCACGGAGCCCTTCTCGTTCCGACGAATGAAGCTCGTGCCGGAAACCACGTACATGACGGTCGAGGCTCGATGCGTATGGAGCGGCGTGGTTGCGCCGGCAGGGATCGTCGTCTCGAGGACGCGGACCCGATCGTTCTCCCATAGGACACGATGATGGTCTGGCGCGGCAATCGGGCCATCGAGCGAGTCAGACCACGGCCATGGATCGAGTGACATCGACGCACCTCAGCGATTCAAGGACAGTCTCCGACCAGTCGCTAGCCTACCGCTCGATCCAACGATCGGACGGCCGCCTTGACGCTGGCCGGAGTCAGCGGGCGATCACGCGGAAGTAATCGGGCGTGCCCTCGACGATGATGTCGCCATTCGTGGCCCCGAATGTGAACCGGATCGTCCACTCGCCTGCGGGCGGAGCGGCCACCGAGATACGAGTGGCTGTTGTCGCTGACTCCTCCGAGACGCGTACGACGCCAGGCGGCTCGGCGCCGCGATAGAGCGCCGCGGTCGCCTGATCCACGTACTCGTAGGTCCAGTCGAGGAAGTTGTAGCCAGCCGGGAGCGTAAACCCGATCGTCCCATCCGCGGTGACGTCAATTGCGTCCGAGGCGGGCAGGACCTGGAAGGACGGCCCACAAGACTCGCCGCCCGAGACGATGCCGCCTGTTCCCCACGAGGTCCCGCAACCGGACACACCCATCACCGATGAAGTCGAGCCGGTCAGCACGGCATTCGGCAGGTCCGGAAACGGCGGATCGGTCGGTCCCGGCGTACTGGTGTCGGCAGGCCCGGGTGTTGGCACGGTGGAAGGTCGTTGTCCGCAGGTCCAATCCACCGAACCGGCAAGATCAAGCGCGGCCGGGTCGCCGCCGAGTGGCTGCTCGTAGGACTCCTTTGGGGTGGGCAGCGGTCCCGCGCCCCAACCCTCCGGATCCAGGTGAAGATGCTCGAAGGACATGATCCCGGTCGTCCAGTCGCTGGCGTGTGCCACGCTGAGTGGAGTCGATGGATCGACAACGTACGGGGCCAGCGGTCCCGTCCGCCACAGTGCGACCCGCGGCACCTCCGGGTAGAAGTCGAGGCCGACCTCCTCGCCAAACAGGGTCACGATTCCGTTTGGGTAGAACCAGCTCACGCGATCCGTCGTCGCCCACTCGCAGGTCAGCCAGAGCCGCACGACCTGATCCTGCGGCGACCTCAGATGAATCGTCGCGAGCCCGACTGACTGGACGGCCGGATATGACAACGCCGGAGGCGTGCCCATCGCATCGAAGGATGGCGAGGCCGTGGGAGGCGCCACGATTTCTGTGGGCGTCGGGCTCGGAGGGACTGGGCTTCCAGAACCGGCCGACGCGCAGGCGGCAAGGACCAGAGTCAGGCCGAGGAACCCGAGACGAGGACTCCATCGCCGCGGTCCGGCGGATCGACGCAGTGCGTTCACGGGGCGGCCATGCAGATACATCGCCCGAGTGACGTCACCATCAGGCCACCTGTGACGACCCTGTGCCAGCCCGTGCCAACTTCGCGCCCCGGCCCGGCCCGCGCGTTCCGGGCATCAGCCGTCGGCGGGTTCGCCCGCCGAAAGCCGCGCCACGATCGCCTGCGTGAGTCCCCACGCTTTCTTCGGGTCCTTCGGCAGTCGGATCCGGACCTGGTTCGAGGCAAACGTGACCTCGGACGGCCGGATGCCCGGTAGCGCCCCCGGACCCAGCAGCGACATCGCCGTCGCGCGGGACAGGCCTGCGCCGAAGCGGACGACGAGCTGCCCATCCTCGCGGGAGATCGAGGAAACGCCGGCGCCCTCGGCGGCGAGACGGAGTTCCGCAACCTCGGTGAGCCTGATAACCGCTGGTGGCATCGGTCCGAACCGGTCCCCAACTTCCTGGCGGAATGCGGCGATATCGCCGGGGGTGCGGGCACGGGCCAGCCGCCGGTACAACTCCAGTTTCTGGGCCACATCCGGAACGTAGTCATCGGGCAGGTGCGCCTCGAGCGGCAGGTCGACCACCGCCGACGGTGCCTCGACCATCGCCGGACGACCCTCGCGCGCCGCCTTGCCCTCCTCGACGGCCTCGGCGAGCATCCGCGAGTAGAGATCGAACCCGACAGCAACCATGTGGCCCGACTGCTCGCCGCCCAGGATGTTGCCGGCGCCGCGGATCTCGAGGTCCGAAAGCGCGATCTGGAACCCGGCACCGAGCTCCGAGGCGTTGAAGATCGCCTGGAGGCGCTTGCGGGCGTCGTCGCTCATCCGTTCACGGCGTCGATACAGGAGATACGCATAGGCCCGGCGCGCGCTCCGGCCGACGCGACCGCGCAGCTGATAGAGCTGGGCCAGACCGAGTGTGTCGGCGCGGTCGATGATGATCGTGTTGGCGTTCGGGATATCGAGGCCGGACTCGATGATCGTGGTGCACACGAGGATGTCGGCCTGACCGCTCGCGAAGGTGAGCATCACGCTCTCGAGGTGCCCCTCGGGCATCTGTCCGTGGCCCACGACGATCCGAATGTCGGGCAACATCGCGCGGATTTGCTCAGCCTGGGCTTCGATCGTCTCGACCCGGTTGTGAACGTAGAAGACCTGTCCGCCACGATCGAGCTCGCGCAGGATGGCGTCCCGGACGAGCCCAGCCGATGCCTCCGCGACGCGCGTCTGGATCGGCAGTCGGTCCTCGGGCGGCGTCTCGATGACGCTCATGTCCCGGATGCCGGCGAGGGCGAGGTTGAGCGTCCGTGGGATCGGGGTTGCGGACAGGGTGAGGACATCGACTTTGCGGCGGATCTGCTTGAGGCGCTCCTTGGCGGCGACGCCGAAGCGCTGTTCCTCATCGACCACGAGCAGTCCAAGATCGCGGAATCGGACGTCCTTCGAGAGCAGACGGTGGGTCCCGATGACGATGTCCACCGATCCATCCGAGAGACCGGCGAGCGTCCGCTGCTGGTCCTTCGGCGCAACGAATCGGGACAGGATCCCGACACGGACCGGGAATGTCGCGAACCGCGCCGTGAATGTCGCGTGGTGCTGGGCCGCCAGCACGGTGGTGGGTACGAGAACCGCGACCTGCTTCCCGTCCTGGATCGCCTTGAACGCGCCGCGGAGCGCGACCTCGGTCTTGCCGTAGCCCACATCGCCCACGACCAACCGGTCCATCGGCCGGCCCGACTCCATGTCGTGCTTCATCTCGAGGACCGCCCGGAGTTGATCCGGCGTTTCCTCGTACGGGAAGGACGCTTCCATCTCGCCCTGCCACGGCGAGTCGGTGGCAAAGCTGTGGCCCAACGCGTTCGCGCGTGAGGCGTACAGGCGCAGGAGCTCCTCGGCGAGGTCGGCTACGGCCTTGCGGACGCGTTGCTTCGTCCGGAGCCACTCCGTACCGCCGAGCTTGCTGAGCTGAGGACGCTCTCCGCCCGAGTAGCGAGTGATCCTGGCGATCTGTTCGACCGGGACATAGATGCGATCGCCCGCCGCGAAGCTGACCTCGAGGTAGTCGCGCTCGTCACCCTCGCCGGCGCTCCGCCGAAGCATCCGTTCGTAGCGCGCGACGCCGTGATCGATGTGGACGACGAGATCGCCGGCGGTCAGCCGCTCGAGGATGTCGCGCGGGACGACGCGCCGCATCGCCTTGGGTCGTCGAACCCGGACGTTGCCGAACAACTCGCGATCCGTGACGAAGAGCAGCCCGTCGGGTCCGCCTGTGAATCCGCCGTTCAGGCTGCGTTCGATGATGACGACGGCGCCCGGCGGCGGCGCATCGGCCACCTTCCCGGTGACCGCGGCCTCGTGCCCCGCTTCCGCGAGGAGCTCGGCCAGTCTCGGGGCCTGATCCGAGGCAATCACGATTCTGGGCGCCGTCCCGGTATCGGCGGCCCGCCAGGCCGTGACCGCCTGACCAAGTTTCGCCGCCCGACCGGTGGGCATCGATGGCTCCGACCAGCCGAAGAGGTCGCCCGACGACAGGGCGCCACGAGCAATGGCCGCGCTCGGCGCTGCCGATTCCCAGGTCAGTTCGAGGGTCCGAAGCCCACGCAGTCGGGCAATCCAATCCTTCCGACCCAGCAAGGTCGAAGGCCAACGGCGCGGTATGTCGCCCGCTTCGGTCAGCTCGGTCCGACGCTCGTCTGCCTGGCGCCACAGGAATTCACCGGCCTCGCCGAGATCGCCGGGCTCATCGAGAACAAGAAGCGTGCCAGGGTGGACATGATCGAGCCCCGTGCTGGGCGCGAGGAATGGTGCCCAGATCTCGGCAGCGTCGCCAACCTCCGCGGCCCGTGATCCCGAAGCTGGGCGCGTTGCGTCCTGGGCCGTGCCGGTCAGCCGTGCAAGGTCGATCGCCATGCGTTCGGGCAGGGCACCGGCGAGCGAACCGAGCCGATCATTGAGCGCGCCGGTGGCGTCCGAAGGAAGCAGGAATTCAGAGGCGGGCAGGAGGGTCACGACGTCGATCGCCGAGATGGTTCGTTGATCGGTGGGATCGAAGATCCTAAGGGAATCGACTTCATCCCCGAAGAGTTCGATGCGCGCCGGGAGCGCGGCCGACGGCGGAAAGACGTCGATGATCCCGCCGCGCCGGGCGAACTCGCCTTTGCCCGCGACCTCGAGGACCGGGCTATAGCCCAGCTCGAGGAGCTCGCGAAGCAGGACCGACTGGGTCACGCGGGCACCTACCCGAAGGACGCGCGGGGTCGTGGGGAGCAACTCCGGAGCGATCGTGTGCTGGATCAGGGCCTGCACGCTCGCCACGAGGATCCGGGCACGGCCACTACGCCATGACGCGAGGGCCGCGACACGGGCCGCGGTTTCGTCAGCAACGAGCTCGCTGCGCTCATAGGCCAGCGCGGTTCTCGGCTCGAGGATAGCCACGGAATCAGGGTCACCGACCCAGGCGGCGAGCTCCTCCGCCACGCGATCGCCGATTTCTGCGTCGCGTGCGACCCACAGGATCCGTTCGCCAGCCGAGAGAACGAGCGCGGCCGCGAGATAGCTCTTGGCCCCGTGTGGAACCTGGGTCAGGCTGGCGTGGGGGCCATTGCCGGCAGGAGTCGCGACCGAGCTGCCGAGCCTTGCCCGTAGCGCTTCGAATGACCCGGTATTGGCGAGCAGCGGCGGCAGGCCCGACAGATCCGGAAGGCGTCGACCTGCGCCGTGGCCCTCGAGCCCTCGCGTGGCATCCGAGGCGGTGCCGGTGCCGGTGTCGCGATCGACTCGATCGGCCGCGCGATCGGCGGTTGCCTGGGCGACCTGTTCATCGACCCGGCGCTCCCAGCCACGACGCCCGCGGTGGGGGGCCATCGTCATTCGGGTGCCTCGGTTCTGACCTTGCGCCAGCCGGTCTTTGTCCTGCGTACGCCGTCCTGGTTCGGGGGTCCACCGATCTCGCCGGGAGGGGCGTGCAATTCCGCATCTGCCGGCCGCAGTTCGAACGCGTTGTGGCGATTGGCCGCCTTGTTCAGCCCGTCGCGTGCCCACGCCTCGATGGCATCGGCCGCAGCATCGAGAAGTTCATCCAGCCGCAGGCGTTCATCGGGATCGAATGTCGTCAGGACATGGTCGATGAACCCGCGATCCGGAGCTCCGATCCCGATCCGGAGCCGGCTGAACCGTTCGGTTTCGAGCTCGTCGATGATCGAGCGGAGACCGTTGTGGCCGCCGGTGCCGCCGCCCTCGCGAAACCGCAGCTTGCCGAATGGCAGCGAGAAGTCGTCAACGACAACGAGGATCTCGTGGAGTGGTGCCCGGTCCCGCGCGAGGACCTTGCGGACCGCGATCCCCGAGTCGTTCATGAACGTCATCGGCTTGACGAGCAGCAGGTCGAGACCCTTGTACCGGCCGCCCACCGCGACCGCCGCATCCTTGTTCCGGGCACGGCCTGACCACCCAGCACGGTCCGCCAGGCGGTCAACGACCATCCAGCCGACGTTGTGACGGGTCTGCGCGTACTGCTGGCCGGGGTTCCCCAGGCCGATCACGATCTTGGAGGGCACGTCTCTGGTGATGGTACGCGAGCGGCGCCCGTAGGCGCGATGCCAGGCACGGTTGTTGTATGTGGACGCCAGCGCGGGGCGGGCTCGGGGCAGGCGCGAGGCGGGCTGGAGCGGGGTGCAGCGCGGGGCGGGCTCGGGGCAGGCGCGAGGCCGCGCGGCGTGTCCGTCGGCACAGACCGTCGCAAACCTGCCATATCGACACCCCCGGTCGCCAAGGCATTCACTGGCGAGCTGCGGCGGCCTTCGGTCGGGCACTTGGCGCACGCGTCGTGCTCAGGTTGACTCGGTCGTGCTCGCCCGAGCGTCCAGATCTGGCGATCCCGGGCCCGGTTGCATGCCCCGCCGTCCCCCGATGTCGAAGTGGCAGGATAGCCGCGGTTCGCGTGGTGGTTTCGGGGCGCGCGGCGCGCGGTGGCAGCCGGCGCGCGGCGATTCGGGGCGCGTGGCGGCTCTCAGCGCCACTGCGCTGGCGCGCCTACGCAACCACGCAGCTATCGGCCGGGTACGAGCCTCAGGAGTTCCCGTTCCAGTGCCCGCATTGCAGCCTCCTCGACCGGTTCGGCATGGTCCCAGCCGCAGATGTGCAGCGTGCCGTGGGTCAGGAGCAGCCGAAGTTCGTGCTCGGTCGACCATGCAATATCGCCGGTCTGGCCACCCTGACCGGCCGCCGCCTGGGCCCGGGCGCGCTCAACGGAAACGGCGATATCGCCCAGATGGAGTCGCGCGCCGGGAGGCAACACGAACGCAGGGCCGGAGCCAGCAAAGGTCCCGTCGCCGTTGGCAAGCGTCGGCGCGAAGCCGGCGTGCGACGGGAACGCCTCGCGCGGCAGCAACGGGAATGACAGCACGTCCGTTGGTCCTTCGTGACCAAGATGCGTCTCGTTGAGGTCCGCCAGCTCCTCGTCGTCGGTCAGGATCACTGATAGTGACGCTCCCGGCGGAGCACCCGCCGCGCTCAGGGCTCCGGCAACAACACGGGCGATCTCGGTCCGTGACAGGGTCCGCGAGATCATCTCGCGGATCGTTACGTCGATGCGCCACCCATCGACGACATTCGCTCGGGTCACCTGCTGCCCGTGGGTGGGGTCCTCGCGTCGCTTTCGGGATCCGCGCCCGCGGGATCGGCGCGCGCCCGATCCATCGCATCCGCGCTCGCATGCGCCCCGTCGGCGTCGTCCGTATGGGCGTCGTGGCCCTCGTCACCCGAAGCTCCGGCCCCAGCACCTGCTCGACCGACGCTCAGTCGACGCGACGCGGGCCCAGACCCTCGGCTTGATCCACCGCCCGCCGCGGCCCGGCGAGCTTCGAGTTCGACGATTTTGCTCTGCGGGTAGGCGACGCGCTGGTGGTACATCCCGAGCAACTGCTGGACGAATGCCTCCTCGATCAGGTCGAGATCCCGGAACGTCAGGTCGCACTCATCGAACTGCCCATCGGACATCCGGTCCGCCATGATCCGCTCGACCATGCCACGGATCGCCGGTTCGTCGCGGGACGTGAGGGATCGGACGGATGCCTCGACGCCGTCGGCGAGCATGATCAGGGCGGCTTCCCTGGACTGCGGCTTTGGGCCGGAATGGCGGAACCGTCGAATGTCGACCGCCTCCGCCGCGTGTCGGCCGGCCTCCGTGCCGAGGCCCCCGTACGGTTCCGCGGCGGCCTCGCGCGCCTTGGCATGGAAGAAACTGATCATCGCCGTTCCATGGTGCTGCGGGATGAACGCGATGAGCGCCTTCGGCAGGCGAGCCTTATACGCGATATCGATCCCATCGGCGACATGAGCCTTGAGCATTTGGGAGGATTCTTCCGGAGACAACTGATCGTGCAGGTTCTCGCCGCCGGCCTGGTTCTCGATGAACCCGACGGGGTTCGCGAGCTTGCCGATGTCGTGGTAGTACGCCGCCACGCGCGTCAAGAGCGGGTCGGCACCAACGGCCTCGGCCGCGCGCTCCGCCAGGTTCCCGACCATCAGCGAATGGTGATAGGTGCCGGGTGTCTCGATGAGCAGGCGGCGGAGCAGCGGCTGCGATGGGTTGGCGAGTTCGAGCAGCTGGAACACGGTCAGGATCCCGAAGACGTTGCCGAGCACGGCGAACGTGCCAACGGCGGCCACTGCGGCGCCACCGGCGCTGAGGGCCGAGGCACCGACGAGCTGGATGATGCCCGTAAGGTCGCGCTCTCCCAGGAACGAGAATGCCGTGACCACGAGCGCCTGCACAACGAAGGCGATGATCCCGGCCTGCAGGAACATCTGGAATCGATCGCCGCGTCGGACGCCGAGGACCCCGGCCAGTCCGCCGAAGAACACGTAGGTCGCCAGTTCGAGTGAGGGTCCGTTGACGGCGCCGGCCACAACGGCGATCAGCGCGCTCAGCAAGATCGCGACCTCGGCATCGAGCAGCACCGCGACGAGGATCGGGATGGCCGCGAGTGGCAGGACGAAAGGCAGGGCAGCACGGCCCGCAGTCAGTTGCACCACGAACGTGGAGAACAACAGCAGCAGACTGATCAGGATCAGGACGTTGTTGCGATGCCAGAAATCGCGCCGGAACCGCCAGATCCAGCCGAGCAGCAGCGTCACGAGAAGGGCGCTCAGCACGAACCAACCGATAAGCGCGGTCACGTCAGTCGTTGGCTTATCCAACCCGAAGGCCGCGAGGACGAGCGCGTCTGCCTCGGTCAGCTTGGTGCCACCGCGAACGAGAATTTCGCCCTGGAGGTAGGTCTCGGTAATTGGTACGACGGCGGCGGCCCGTCGATCCCGCTCCTGCTGGGTGAGCTCGGAACTGAACGAGCTGTTGGGAACGACAAGCGGCGAGATGAGATCGGCTGCAAGGCGGCGCTCCGCCTCGGACAGATCACCGGCCATCTGCTCGGACAGGCGGGATCGAACGATCGCGACCTCGGTATCACGGAGCTCGGTTCGTTCTGTGCCGTCCAGGACGCGCGCTGCTTCGGTGCGGATGGGGATCCAGCGGGACGCCTCCATTGTCACGACGAAGCCGGATGACGGGGCGGGCAGGTCGCTCGCAACGCGATCGAGAATGAGCTGGCGCTGAACATCGGTGGTTGCCGGGTCGAAGGCCGTGTCGAGGAGGCGCACGGCATTCAGGAAGGCGTCGCCCTGGGCCGCGGCGATGGTGATGGCCCGCTCGCTCGTGAAGTCGTACTGCGGCGGGACGGCGTCCGCTGCGGCCTTCCTGGCGGCGGCGGTGAGGGTCTGGCTCTCATAGGTCATCGCGCGCGGGGCGACGATATCCGCGGGTACCAGATCCCCGACCTGGACATCGACTCGGGGGGGCGAGAAGTCCGCACCGAGGATGATGGTCATGGCCACGATCAGGCCGACGGCCGCGACCGCCAGCCGACCGGCCTCGCGCCACGTCAGGCGAACTGCCGCGTTGGCTCGATGAGCAAGCACCTTCAGCTCTGCCCGGATCCCTGGGCTGTGCCGGCGTGGTCGGCGCCATCGTGCTTCGCAAGGTCGAGGGTGGCCAGCGCACTCGCAACCATGCCGCTCAGCACGCGTCCATCCGCGCGACCCCTGGTCCGTGGACTGAGCCAGCCCATGACCTTGCCCATGTCCCGCGGGGAGCTGGCGCCGGTCGCGGCAACGCCCTCGCTGACGAGCGCGGCAAGTTCTCCGTCGGTCAGGGCCTGAGGCAGGAATTCGGCCAGGATCTCGATCTCGGCGACTTCCTTGGCGGCGAGATCCGGGCGGCCGCCCTTCTCGAATGCGTCGATGCTCTCGCGCCGCATCTTGACCTCCTTGGCCAGGATGACCGCGACCTCGTCTTCGGCGTAGGCGCGACGATCGCGCTTCTCGGCGTTGTAGATGGCGTTCTCGGCCAGCCGCAGGGTATCGCGACGCAGCGCGTCACCCGACCGCATGGCGGCGGTCGTCTCGGCGCGGAGCCGATCTCGAAGAGTCACCGGAAATGGCACCTCGGGCGAACACCCTCGGGCTTTCGATGGGCGCGGACGGCGGGTCGTCGGTGCGGTGGGCCTCGGCGTTGCCGGTCGATCCGGTGTCAGCCTTGGTACTCGCTCGGACGGCTGGCCGTCCGGCCGATCAGCCCTGCGGCGTTCGGGCGTTCTTCTTTCGCTTTGCTTCCTTGCGCTTGCGCTTCACGCTGGGCTTCTCGTAGTGCTCACGACGGCGAGCTTCAGCGAGGATGCCTGACTGCTGGATCTTCTTGTTGAAGCGGCGCAGGGCGCTCTCGAACGTCTCGTTCTCGCCCACTCGGACTTCTGCCAATCCGGATTCACCCCCTCGGGTTGATCGGTGCGTGTTCGCGGTCACGGTGTCGAAACCCAACGGCACTCGTCGCGTGCTCACGGGAACGATGCGCATTCGCATCACCCGTTGGAGCCGCCGGAGTGTCGCACAGGCCGTCCGAGGGGTCAAACGCCGTTGATCGCCTTTCGACCCGACGTCATGCGGACCGGTTAATTCGGAACGGGAACCTCGATGCCTAAGCCGGCAAGCGCTGTGGCGATGGCCGAGGCGCGTTCCGGGTCCTGCACGTCAGCCGTCGAGTACGCGTAGAAAACCACCGTCGAACCGACGACGCGCAGCGTGAACTGCGCCTGCGGCGGAAATTGGACCTTCCCGATCCCGCTCGAGACGTAGGCGGCCTGCTCCTGGGCGGCAACCGTCGCGGCGCCTGTGTCCCGGAATTCATAGATCAGGATCCGACCATGGTCCGGATCGGCCGGCACGATGACACGGACCACGAGACGCGGGGCCACGGCAACCCGCGCGGCCTCTGCCGGGCGATAGGCCGTGACCACGTCCTCGAGCTGCAGCCCCTGCGCACCAAGGGCGTCGGCGAGCGCGGTGCGAGTGGAGGCAGCGGCAGGCCCTGCCGGAGCGGTGGTGGCCCCGGCCGGCGGGAACGTCGGGGCACCCGGAGCCGCGACCCGGCCCGACGCCAGCGCTACGATCAGGAGCAGCGCGACGACCGAAGCCACCGTGATGACCAGGGCCTTCCGATTGGCCGAAGGACGCTCAAGCGGATCGAGGTCGGACGCCACGGTCCCGGCGGGCGAGGCATCCGGAACCCCGCTGGCGCCAGGTCGGTCGATTGACCCGCGATCGCGACGGGGCGGCTCCGCACCCTGCGGCGGCTCCGCACCCTGCGGCGGCTCTGCACCCTGCTGCGGCTCTGCACCCTGCGGCGGCTCCGTATCCTGCGGCGGCTCCGCACCCTGCGGCGGCTCCGCATCCTGCGGCGGCCGGGGCGGCCACTGATCGCTCATCCGGGCGGCCAGTCGAATGGTCGGCCGCCCATCAGGTGGAAATGGAGGTGGTCCACGGATTGCCCGCCCCACGTCCCGATGTTCGTCGTGATCCGGTATCCCTGCGCAGCGATCCCCTCGGCACGCGCCAGATCGCCGGCGACCGCGAAGATCCGGCCGAGGAGCGGGCCCGTCGAATCGTCGAGATCCGAGGCCGACGCGATATGCGCTCTTGGCAGGACAAGGATGTGCGTCGGCGCACGAGGAGCGATGTCGCGAATCGCGATGACGGCGTCGTCCTCGTGAACCATCGTGGACGGCACGCCGCCTGCAACGATCCGGCAGAACAGGCAGCCGACCTGCGACTCGACGGTCACTGGATCACCACAGGACCGGCTTCGTGCTCATAAGAAACCCGATCGTTCCGATCATGCCCGCCATCAGGTACGACACGTACCGTTGCCGTCGAGCGCGGCTTGTCCAGACTCGGTCATCGCCAGAGCCTCTGATTCCGAGCAGCGGCCGCAGGTTCGGGCGCTGGATGAAGTAGGCGATCACGAGGTTCGCAGCGTAGATGGCGAGGGCGACCAGCAGCCACGGCTGCTGGAACAGGCGAAAGCCGAGGGTCGAGACGAGCGCGACACCGGTGATCGCCAGGCCCAGACCGATGATCGCCGTCCCGCGCGCCTGCATCGCCAGCAGGGCACGCATGAACCGGCCGGTCGATTCCGACGCGACGCGGCGCGTCCGCAATGTGAATGGCAGCAGGACCGACGGCAGGAATAGCGAGACCGCGAGCACGATGTGCACGATCAGGACGATGGGAAACCACGTTGACGGCATAGGGCCGATTGTAGAGGCGGAGCGCCGAGAACCGCCCGCGCCGCGCAGAGCGGCCGCAACGGTGAATGCATGGGACGCGCGGCTTCCCAAGGTCGGCGTCGCCGAACCGGTCAGTCAGGTCGTCGAGCCGCCAGCACCACCCAATCGCCTTCCGTGGTCCGTTCGAAAATCTCGAGGCCGGCAGCTCTGAACGCTGCGGCAACGTCGGCCTCGCGGTCCATGAAGATCCCCGATGCCAGGACTACGCCGCCGGGTCGCAGCTCGGCATGCAGCTCGACTGCAAGCGCGATCAGGACAGAAGCGATGAGATTGGCGAGGACGAGATCGTGCGGGGGTTCACCGCTCGGCAGCGAGCCGACGCGCGAGCGAATCACCCGGGCGAGCCGATTTCGGCGGGCATTCGCATCGGTCGCTTCGCTCGCGATCGGATCGGTGTCGACGCCGAGGATGTCCGCCGCGCCCAGGCGGGCTGCAGCGATCGCCAGGATCCCGGACCCGCAGCCGACGTCGACGACCCGCGCCCCTGCCAGTTCCCCTCGTTCAGCGGATCGCTCGACCGCCCCGAGGCACAGGCGCGTCGTCGGGTGGAGGCCGGTGCCAAAGGCCATGCCGGGGTCGAGGGCGATGATCAGGTCTCCGGGCAGACTCCGATGGCGCCGCCAGGTTGGCTTGATCACGAGCCGCTTCCCGATCCGCATGACCGGGAAGTGCGCCTTCCAGGCGCCAGCCCAGTCGGTTTCGGCAACGGTTCTCGTTCGAAGTTCACCGATCGGCCGCAAGCCAAACGCCTGCAGATGGGAGAGTGCCTCTTCCGTCGCACGAATGGCCCGCCGGACGGCGGCCGGGTCGTCGGCCTCGATGTAGGCGCGGACAACCGCGGGGCGAGCGGGATCGATCCTGGCGCCAAGTCCTTCATCGACGAGGTCGAAGCCCGGCTCGACGCTGGTTCCACCCGGCGCGAGCCGGCCGAGGATCTCGCTCACCGCCTCGACGGCCTCGAGGTCGGCCTCAACAGCCAGTTCGAGCCACGATCCGGATTGAGGCGCGGGCGTTCCGGATCCCCGGACCTCAGCCGAGCGCGTCACGGACGCGATCGAGAATGCCGCCGCCGTCGGTGACGATCTCCCCCGAAGCCTCGGCATAGGCGTGGAGGGCTTCGCGCTCTGCCTTGGACAGGCGGGTCGGGACGACGACATCGACGATCACGTGCAGGTCGCCCCGCGAGCCCGTTCTTCGAAGATGGGGCACGCCGCGACCCCGAAGACGGATCTCGGTTCCGGGCTGGGTCCCGGCCTTGACCTCGACGTCCTCCTCGCCTTCGACAGTCGGCACGATGATCCGCGTCCCGAGCGACGCCTGGGCAACGCCGACCGAAGCCTCGTAATAGAGCTCGGTGCCGTCCCGCTTCAGGGTCGGATGGGGCGCGACGTGGACGGCGACATACAGGCTCCCGGCAGGACCACCCCGCGGGCCCGTTTCACCCTCGTTGGAAATGCGGATCTGATGACCCTCGTCGATGCCGGCAGGGATCGAGACCCGGATCGCCTTCTTGTGCTCGGTCCGGCCATCCCCCCGGCAGGTCTCACACGGCGTCTCCACGATCTTCCCGTCGCCCTTGCATTTCGGGCACGCGGTCACGTTCACCATCTGCCCGAGCATCGTCTGCCGGATCGACCGAACCTCGCCCCGACCGTTGCACTGAGGGCAGGCCGTGGCCTGGGTCCCGGGTTTGGCGCCCGAGCCAGCGCACGTGTCGCACCGCCCGAGGACTGGGAATTCGATCTCCTTCTCCGTACCGAGGACAGCCTCGGTGAAGGTGATCCTGAGGTCGTAGCGAAGGTCCGAGCCGCCTGCCGGACGGCCACGCCGGCCACCGGCACCCGCGGCCGCACCACCGAAGAACGCGTCAAAGATGTCGGCGAACCCGCCGAAGCCGGCCATGTTCGGGTCGCCCTCGACACCGGCGCTGCCAAAGACGTCGTACCGCTGCCGGCGTTCCGGGTCTGACAGGACCTGGTAGGCCTCGTTGATCTCGGTGAACCGGGCATGCGCGGTCGGATCGCTGTTGACATCCGGATGCCATTGCTGGGCGAGTTTCCGGAATGCCTTCTTAATCTCGGCGTCCGTCGCGCCGCGATCGACGCCGAGCGTCGCGTAGTAGTCGGTGGTGGTAGCCATGCAGCGGGAAGTCTACGGGAGGATGGAGCCGAGACGGTGGCCGTGCGCCGGACCGCTCGGAGGCGTGACCGCCTCAACGTGCATGAGCAGTCCACTGCTCGGGAAGTCGAGGAGTAGGCTCTCACCGTCGCGGCCAACCTGCCAGCACCCAGAGGCACGTCGGCGCCGCGACCGGTGGGGCCGGATGACACATGGGCCCGCAACCGACCCCACGAGCGGCACGGTGACCCGATTGGCCGGGGCGTCACGCTTCGGGACCGCGGCGGCGATCAGTGCCGCCACGTTCCTACCCGGTGCCGACGTCGCCTACATCGCGAATGCGTACAACTTCCCGGACGCGCTTGCGGGTGCGGCCGCGGCCGGAACCATCAAGGGTCCGGTGCTCCTGGTCGGTGCGACCGGGGCCATCAACGCTTCGACGGCCGCCGAGCTCACCCGCCTCCAACCCGCGAACATCATCGTCCTCGGCGGCACGGGCGCCGTCAGCGACGCGGTCCTCCAGACACTCGCGGGATACATAACCGGACCCTGATCACGGCAGCGCGCCATCAGAGCCCGGCAAGTTCCTTTGCCTGCTCCAGCACCGAGCGGAACATCGGGACGGTCAATCGTCCGGTGAAGGTGTTCTGCTGACTCGGGTGGTAAGAACCGACCAGCATTCGGGCCCCGACCGCCACCTCGGCGCCGTGACCGAATCGCGGCTTCGGGGTCGGGATGTCCACGCCCTCGGCAGTGAACGCCCGGAGCGCGGCGTCCCAACCGAACTGCCCAAGGGCCAGGACGACGCGAATCTCATCGAGGAGTGCCATCTCGCGACCCAGGAATGGAGCGCAGTTGTCGCGTTCATCGATCGTCGGCTTGTTCGCGGGCGGGGCGCACCGGACCGCCGCTACGACCCGGACTCCCGTCAGCGTCAATCCATCGTCGGCACGGCGGCTGGATCCGCGGTCCGCCAGCCCGATCGAGTGAAGCGCCGACCACAGAAAATCGCCGGAAGCATCGCCGGTGAACACGCGGCCCGTCCGGTTGGCACCGTGGGCCGCGGGAGCGAGGCCGATGATCAGCAACCGCGCCGCGGGATCGCCGAATCCGGGCGCCGGTCGTCCCCAGTACGTCTCGTCCTTGAAGCGCGCGACCTTCTCGCGCGCCACTCGCTCGCGCCACTCGACGAGCCGAGGGCACAGCCGGCATTCGATGATCTCGTCCCGCAGAACCTCAAGGGCTGCATCACGACCGATTCGGCGGCCAGCCGCACCGCTCGACGGAGCCCCGCGATCAGGCAACCCGGTCATTTGAGCAGCAGCCGATCGAGGCGACGGGATGTGATCCACAGGCCAATGGCGCCCATCACGACGAGATACATAACGTGAAACAGCATGTCCGGTCCAACCACGCCAACGGTCAGGCCGCGGATCAGCGCAACTCCCTGGTACAACGGCGTCCACGCCACGATCCCCCGGATCGTCTCCGGATAGGTCTCGATCGGGTAGAACGTCGCTGAGAACAACATCATCGGCAGGACGACGATGTTGATCAGGTCGAAGTCCTGCGGCGTTCGCATGAAGGAGGTCGCGGCCATGCCGACCGCGCCCATGGCGAACGCCAGAAGGAGCGCGGCGGGCAGCGCCAGGAGCACCAGCGGCGAAGTTACGAGCCCGAGGAGCGTGATCACGACCGTGAACCCGATCGCGTACAGGCCGCCGCGCACGAGCGCCCACGCGAGCTCGCCGACGGCAATGTCGCGAACAGCCAACGGCGTGGCGAGGATCGATGCGAACGTCCGGTTGTAGTTGAGCTTGAAGAAGAAGTTGAATGTCGCTTCGTTGACCGCCCCGTTCATCGCTCCGGTGGCGAGCAGGGCCGGGGCGATGAACATCGCGTACGGGATGGGCTGGCCGCCGGGTCCGATGACATCCCCCACCAGCCGTCCCAGCCCGAAGCCGATCCCGACCAGATAGAACAACGGCTCGAAGAACCCGGACACGATGATCGTCCACGTGCGCCGATACACGTACAGATTGCGTTCGATGAGGTGCCACGCTCGAGGCACCCGGCTTGCGGGGCGGACGCTCGTCATCGAGGCTGCGCTCATGTCGTCAGCCTGGGCATCGGCGGCCGGTTCATGCGGCGAGTTTCCGACGCACGTTCCGGACGAAGAGGCTGCTTCCGACGCCGATCAGGGCGAGGAGCACGGCAACGTGGATGAGCGCGCGGACGGGATCGTCGAGGAGCGTTCCGAGCATCGCGCCGCGTGTCAGCTCCACGCCATGCCACAGCGGTGAGATCCAGGCAATCGGCTGGATGGACGACGGCAGGCTGTCGAGCGGGAAGAAGGTGCCACTGAACAGGAAGAGCGGCGTGATGACCCAGCGGAATATCGCACTAAACGCATTCGGATTGCGTCGCGTGGCCATGAAGGCGCCCATCCCGCCTGCAAACGCCAGGCCGGTCAGGATCGCGGCCGGGATCGCGAGCAATGCGAGCGGGGACGTCGCCGCACCGAAGAACACGCTGACGAGCAGGAACACGCTCGACACGAGGGTCAGGCGAAACGCGATCCAGAGCATCGTCCCGACCGCGACCGCACGCGGTCCGATCGGCGTCGCATACATCGCATGGAAGATTCGTCGCCAGACGAGCCCGATCATGACCGGGAATGTCGATTCGAAGATCGCGATCTGCATCGCCGAACCCGCCAGCAGGCCCGGAGCGAGGAAGTGGAGATACGGCACCCCGCCAAAGGCGTCGGGGCTCTGGGCGTTCACATAGCTGCCGAGGCCCATTCCCATGGCCAGCAGGAACAGGGTCGGGTTCACGAACGACGTGAAGATCGACCCGCGGTACGAGCGACGGTACTGGTATAGCCGGTGCTCGAACACGCGTCCGGCGGCAGCCAGAGCTGATGGCGGTTCGGGCCTGGTGCTGCGCGCGATGTCCTCGCGCGGAACGGCGGTCACCGGCGAATCCTCAGTCGACCAGGGTCCGGCCGGTCAGCCGCAGGAAGACGTCCTCGAGGGTGGAACGGCGAACGAGAACGGTCTCGGGCCGCAGGCCGCGATCGTGAACGGCGACCGCCACGGCCTCGCCGTCGTTCGCGTACAGGAGCAGGCGGTCGGGCAGGTGTTCGATGCGATCGGCCAGGCCGTCGAGCTGGTCGCCTAGGGTCTCCTGAACGCCAACCGGGAACCGCAATTCCGCGACATCGCGGGTGCTGTACTGGTCGATCAGGGCGCGCGGTGAGCCCTCGGCCACGATCCTCGCCTTGTCCATCACGACGAGGCGATCGCACAGCTGCTCGGCTTCGTCCATGTAGTGCGTGGTCAGGACCAAGGTGACCCCACGCTGCTTGAGTCGGTACAGGCGGTCCCAGAGGAGGTGCCGGGCCTGCGGGTCGAGGCCTGTCGTCGGCTCATCGAGCAACAGCATGTCGGGTTCGTTGATCAGGGCCCGGGCGATCGTGAGTCGCCGCTTCATGCCGCCGCTGAGGGGTTCAACCCGGCTGTCACGACGCTCGGTCAATTGTGCGAAGTCGAGCAGCTCGTCGGCCCGGCGACCGCACTCAGACCGGCTCAGCCCGAAGTACCGGCCATAGATCACGAGGTTCTCGCGAACCGTGAGCTCTTCATCGAGCGTGTCCGCCTGCGGGACCACGCCGAGCCGGCCCCGGATCTCCGGTCCCTGGGTTTCCGGATCCATGCCCAGCACACTGAGCGTGCCGCCGCTGGCCGGCGAGGTGCAGCCGATCATCCGCATGGTCGAGGTCTTGCCGGCCCCGTTCGGTCCGAGAAATCCGAACGCCTCGCCGGGTTCGACATCGAAATCGACCCCGTCGACCGCCGTGAACGTCCCGAACCGCTTGCTCAGGCCACGGGCGTGAATGAGCGGCGGGGACGCGGTCTCAGCGGGCATGGCGACGAATCCTAACCCGCCGGGGGTCTGCGCGGGGGCCGGGGGCACGGACCGGGGCCGCCAACGAGGATCAGCCCCACGAATCGGAAGACCCGGGCTTGCGCCCGGGCCTTCGCGTCATTAGGGAGGGTTGCAGGCGCGCGGCTGCTAGACCTCCTTGAACTCACCCTCGACGGTCTCCTCGCCGTCGGGCGCTCCGCTGGAACCGGCGCCACCGCTGGTGCCGTCGGACTCCTCAGGACCGGCTCCGGCTGAACCGGCACCACCCTGACCCGTGGGATCGAATCCCCCACTCTCGTCCCCGGCCGCCGCCGAAGCAGCGTAGGCCGCGGCGCCGACACGGGACAACGTCTCGGCAAGTGTCTCGGCTCCGGCCTTGACGGCGTCGAGGTCGTCGCCCTTGAGCGACTCGCGAAGCGCGGCGACCTTCGTCTCCACCTCCGCCCGATCCTCGGAGGACACCTTGTCGCCGAGGTCCTTGAGGGTCTTGTCGGCCTGGTACGTCAGTTGCTCCGCCTGGTTCCGTGTCTCCACGTCCTCGCGGCGCTTCTTGTCCTCCTCGGCATGCTCCTGGGCATCGCGGACCATCTGGTCCACGGCCGACTTGTCGAGCATCGAGCTGGCGGTGATCCGGACCTGCTGTTCCTTGCTGGTCGCCCGGTCCTTGGCCTTGACGTCGAGGATGCCGTTGGCATCGATGTCGAACGTCACCTCGACCTGCGGAATACCGCGCGGGGCCGGCGGGATCCCATCGAGAATGAACCGCCCGAGCGTCTTGTTGTCCGCCGCAAAGTCGCGCTCGCCCTGGAGGACGTGGATCTCGACCTGGCTCTGGTTGTCCGAGGCCGTCGAGAAGGTCTGCGACTTCGATGTCGGGATGGTCGTGTTGCGATCGATCAGCCGGGTCATGACCCCGCCGAGCGTCTCGATCCCGAGTGACAGCGGCGTCACGTCGAGGAGGAGGACGTCCTTGACCTCACCGGCCAACACGCCAGCCTGGATGGCCGCGCCGACCGCGACGACCTCGTCCGGGTTGACGCCGCGATGCGGCTCCTTGCCGAACAGGCTCTTGACCAGTTCCTGGACGGCCGGCATCCGGGTCATGCCGCCGACGAGGATGACCTCGTCGATCTCGCCCGGCTTCAGGCCGGCATCCTTCAGCGCCGCAAGGACCGGCCCCTTGGTCTTCTCGACGAGATCGCCGACCAGGTCCTGGAGCTTGGCCCGGGTCAGGTTGATCACCAGGTGCTTGGGGCCGGTGGCGTCGGCCGTGATGTACGGGAGGTTGATCTCGGTCGAGATCGTCGAACTGAGCTCGATCTTGGCCTTCTCGGCTGCTTCCTTGAGGCGCTGGAGGGCCTGGGCGTCCTTCGCGAGGTCGATCCCCTGGTCCTTCTTGAACTCGGCCAGCAGCCAATCGATGACCCGCTGGTCGAAGTCGTCACCACCGAGACGGGTGTCGCCGTTGGTGGCTTTCACCTCGAAGACGCCGTCGCCCAGCTCGAGGATCGAGATATCGAAGGTGCCACCACCGAGGTCGTAGACCGCAACCTTCTCGTCGGCCTTCTTGTCCAGGCCATAGGCCAGCGCCGAGGCCGTCGGCTCGTTGATGATCCGCTTGACATCGAGGCCGGCGATCCGACCCGCGTCCTTGGTCGCCTGGCGCTGCGTGTCGTCGAAGTAGGCAGGAACGGTGATGACCGCTTCGGTGACCTTCTCGTTGAGGTAGGCCTCGGCATCAGCCTTGAGCTTCTGCAGGATCATCGCCGACAGCTCCGGCGGCGAGTAGGAATTACCGTCGGCCAGCTTGACCTTGATCCCGTCCGTCTTGCCGTCCTTCTCGACGGTGTACGGCACGAGATCCTTGCTGCGCTTGACCTCTGGGTCATCCCAGCGGCGGCCCATGAAACGCTTGATCGAGTAGACGGTGTTGGCCGGATTCGTCACGGCCTGGCGCTTGGCCA
>JBDTOJ010000042.1:0-28864 GCA_039933295.1 Chloroflexota bacterium | reverse complement strand
CAAAGCCTTCAATCGCGGCGGCGTCCGTCGGTCAACAACGTGTCTGGGAATCACAGCTAGGCGCCGGCCGGTACGGCCTCGGCGGCCTCGTTGAGCAGGCCATTGAGGATCCGTGACGTGGACGGAAACGCGTGGATGGTGTCGGCGAGGACATCGAGATCGATCCCGGCCCGGATCGCGAGGACGCACTCGTGGATCGCCGCGGACGCATCCGGGCAGGCCATCGCCGCCCCGATGAGCGTGCGGCTAGCCCGATCCACGACGATCGTGACGTGCCCGAGGTCGGCCTCAATCGAGTAGCCCTTGGCGGTCTTCGCGAACTCGGCTACGAATTCGATGGCATCGAGACCCGCTTCGGTGGCCTGATCGAGGGTGACGCCGACCGACGCGGCCTCCGGATCCGTATACGTTGCTCGCGGCAGAGCCCGATAGTCTGGACGCACAAGATCGCCGAGGGCCATGCGGACGGCCAGCTCACCCTGATAGTGGGCCTGATGGGTGTGGAGTTCCGGCCCAGCCTGGTCGCCGATGAGCCACAGGCCTTCCGCAAGACGAAGCCGGCCGTCACGGGGAAACGGTGTCCGGCCACTGGCATCGATCCCATAGGCCTCGAGGCCCATGTCCGAGACATCCGTCACCCGACCAACCGCGAGGAGGACCGCGTGTCCGTCGGCATGCGTCCCGTCGGAAAGATCGATCCGGTGCGCGCCATCGATCCCGCCGCCGGCGTGCGCCGCCGTTGCCCGAACGTTGAGGCGCACATCGACGCCATCGCGGGCGAGTGCTGCGAGGATGACATCGGAGTTGCGTGGGTGGTCGGTCGGCGCGAGTCGCGGGCCGGACTGGACGATCGTCGTGGGGACGCCGAACCGCGCATAGACCTGGGCCAGCTCGGCACCGGTCGGGCCACCACCGAGCACCAGGAGCGAGCGGGGTAGCTCGCGGGCAAGGGTCGCCTGCTCGTTCGTCCACGTGTCGATGGCCTCGAGCCCGCTGATCGACGGGTGACGAGACTCGGATCCGGTAGCCACCACGATGTTGGACGCGGACAGCCGATGGGTGGTTCCGTCGTGGGAGACCTCGACCACTCCGTGCTCAGCAATGCGTCCCGTTCCGCGCCAAATCGTGGCACCGGCGTTCTGGAGAGACTGCACGTGGGAAGCATCATCGGGATCGGGGGCACCAGCCGGACGATTCACCATGTAGTCGCGGCGTTCCGATGCGCGTTTCCACGGGTATCGCGCCGGGTTGGCGGTATGGACCGCCGCCGCGTGGAGGAGCGCCTTGGACGGTACACACCCGATATGCGGACAGCTGCCGCCGAACCAGCGTCGATCCACGATCGCGACCGTGGCCCCGCGCTTCAGGGCCATGTATGCCGCCGCTTCGCCGGCCGGGCCGGCGCCGATGATCACGAAGTCAGTCGTTTGGTCACCCATGGGTCGCTCCGTTCAACGCGCTTGTTGGCCGTCGCGCTGCCTGCGCGCTTCGAAGGCAAGGACGGCGGCCGCTACCGATACATTGAGGCTATCCGCGGTTCCCGCCATGGGAATGCGTACATGTTCGATGCCGGCGCCACTCCATGCCGCCGAAAGCCCGTCGGCTTCGCTCCCGAGCACCAGCGCCAGCGCACCCGTCAGGTTCGCGTCCGTGTAGATCGCCGGGGCGTCAACCGTCGCCGCGATCGGCCGGATGCCGTGAGCAATGAGCCAGGCGATCGCCTCCGAGGGCGTGGCCGCTACCACCGGCACGGAGAAGACGGTCCCGACACTCGCCCGGACGACGTTCGGATTGAACATGTCCGTCCCGCCGATCGCGATCACGGCAGCACATCCGACGGCGTCTGCGGTGCGCAGAATGGCCCCGAGGTTCCCTGGCTTCTCGACGTCCTCGGTCACGAGGATCAATGGTTCCGGACCCGGCGCCAGCGTGTCGAGCGTGCTTCCGACAGTCCGAACCACGAGCACCAGGCCATCGTGTCGATTCCCGAACGCCAGTCGATCGTGGACACGCTCACTTACTTCGACGAGCGGGTGCGCGGCAAGCTCCAGCGTTCGAACTGCCAGCGCAGCCTCCTCGCTCCTGATCAGCGATCGGCAGATGAAGGCATGCTCGACCACCACGCCGGCGTTCATGGCTCGAAGGGCCTCGCGGGCGCCGTCCACGAGGGTTTGCCCAAGCGCCATGCGGGCGGCGCGCTCGCGAAGGGCCACGGCGGCCCGAATCCGCGGGTTCCGCGGACTGTCGATGACCATCACGGGATCCATCATCGTTGGTCGGCCCGGAGTGGGTCGAGGATCACTGCGGACCCGAGGGCGAGGACCGCACCGGATTCAGCGACGATCTCGAGCTCGATCTGCTCGGCCGGCGCCCTCATGCGCGTTGCATCCTCGATTGCCATGGCCATGCGCCGACCATCCCAGCCGGGCGTGTGGGCCGAGAGAATCCAGGAAGCGTCATCGTTCGCCAGTTCCTGGCAGGCCGCGAGCAACGGACCGAGGTCGCGATCGAGTAACCATCCGCGCTCGTCATTGCCGCGTGCCCCATGGCCGTACGAGGGCGGATCGATGATGAACCCGTCGTAGTGCCGACCGCGTCGGATTTCGCGCAGGACGAATGCCATCGCGTCATCGACGATCCAGCGGATGGGACGCTCGGCCAGACCGGAGAGCTCGGCATTGTGCCGGGCGGCCCCGACCGCAGGTCGCGAGGCATCGACATGGGTGACCCGGGCGCCTGCCTCCGCCGCGACGAGCGTCAGGAGCCCCGTGTGCCCGAACAGGTTCAGCAGCTCGGGTGGTGCCGCATCGCCCGCGTCATCGCCAGCGATCCGGGCGCGGACGGAATTCCGAAGGGAGTCCGCGTAGGCGGCGTGCTCGGGATACAGCCCCACCTGACCGCCTGATCCCAACCGGGCTTCGAGGATCACACCGGCGATGGCGACCGGGGACGAATCATGCTCGGGCCGCGCTCCTTCGGGATCGGCCCAACCCCGCCCCGCCCGATAGGTTATTGCGTCGCCCCAGCGGGCAGAGCCACGTCGCGATCCGTCCGCCATCGGAGCGGGTCGATCAACGATGAGGTGCCCGAAGGCCTCGAGACGTCGGCCGCGTCCGCAATCAAGGAGCTGGTAGCCGTCTGGTTGGTCCATCGCGGCCATGATGGGCCCGGAGCCGCCCGAGCGCGAAGCCGCCGCCCCGTCCACCAATCGAGTCCAGATGCCGTGGGCGATGGGTACGGTAGAATGCGGCGCGCTCGGCGACAGGTCCTGTCTCCGGGCCGAACGTTCGGGCGGTTAGCTCAGTTGGTTAGAGCACATGCTTGACATGCATGAGGCCACTGGTTCGAGTCCAGTACCGCCCACCACATATCGCCCCGAGGCGATCAAGAGCAACGCACCGATCGGGATACGCCGTACCGCGTTCGACCTCCAGAGAGTTGGGCCATGGCTGCAAGCCCGGCGTCGAAGGCAGTGATGGCACCACCCGTGAGCGGCCGGTGAACCGGTCCGGGTCCGCCCGTTAGCGCGGCATGAGCGTGTGATCGCGGCAGCTCGATGGCGCGACGCAAAGGCGGGTGGAACCGCGGGAGGAACGGACCTCTCGTCCTGTCGGACGGGAGGTTTTGTGTTTCCAGGAGGCAGCACCATGGCGGACGTTTCAGCCCAGGACGAAGAGGTCTTCGACGCGCCGGATCGCGGATCAGCAGACGAATTGCTCGATGCCGGTGGGCACGATGAGATCGGCGCAATGCGCCATTCGACTGCGCACGTCCTGGCGGAGGCGGTCCTGGATCTGTTCCCCGGGACCCGGCTCGGGATCGGGCCGGCCATCGCGGATGGGTTCTACTACGACTTCGATCTCGCACGGCCGCTGACGCCCGATGACCTCGAGAGCATCGAGGCGCGGATGCGCGAGAGCGTTGCCGCAGACCACGCCTTCGTCCGCAAGGAAATCGATCTTGACGATGCCCGCGCCGTGGCCGAGGGCCAGGGGCAGACCTACAAGGTCGAGATTCTCGACGACCTGGCCGCGAAGGCCGTCGCCGCGGGCGAGCCGCCGCCCATCACCTCGTTCTTCGAGCACGGTCCGTTCAGTGACCTGTGCAAGGGACCGCATGTCGCGAGCACCGGCCACATTGGGCCGTTCAAGCTCCTGTCCGTCGCCGGTGCGTACTGGCGCGGCGATGAGAAGCGCCCGATGCTCCAGCGCGTCTACGGCACCGTCTGGGCAAACCAGGAAGAACTCGATCAGTATCTCTGGCGCCGGGCCGAGGCGAAGAAGCGCGATCACCGTCGGTTGGGCGTTCAGCTCGACCTGTTCAGCTTTCATGACGTCAGTCCTGGTTCGGCGTTCTGGCATCCGAAGGGCCAGATGATCTGGCGAACGCTCGAATCGGCCATGCGGGAACTGCAGCTCCGACGCGGCTATCAGGAGATCAGCACCCCGATCCTCGTCGACAAGAAGCTCTGGCAGCAGTCGGGCCACTGGGACCTCTACGACGCAAACATGTTCCGACTCTCGTCCGAGGACCATGACTTCGCACTGAAGCCCATGAACTGCCCGGAGTCGACGTTCATCTACCGTTCGAAGATCCGGTCATACCGGGACCTGCCACTCCGTCTCAACGAGTACGGGCGGTTGCACCGGAACGAGCGATCCGGGACGCTGTCGGGTTTGACCAGAGTCCGCCAGTTCATCCAGGACGACGCCCATGTCTACGTCCGTCCGGACCAGCTGGCCGACGAGATCGAGGCAATGCTCGGCGAGGTTCGCGAAGCCTATTCGTGGGTCGGCCTCGAGCCCCGTTTTGCGTTCGCGACCAAGCCGGACAAGGCGATCGGCGATCCGGCGCTCTGGGAACGTGCCGAGAGCCTCGTGAAGGCCGCCCTCGATCGGGCGGGCGGTGACTACAAGATCAAGCCGAAAGACGGGACCTTCTACGCTCCGAAGATCGACATCTACATCGACGATGCCCTCGGCCGGGAGTGGCAGATGGCGACCATCCAGGCGGACCTGACGATGCTGCCGGAGCGCTTCGACCTGACCTACATCGACGAGGAGGGCAACGAGCAACGCCCGATCGCGATCCATCGGGCGATCTACGGCTCGCTCGAGCGGTTCATCGGGATCCTCGTCGAGCACTTCGCCGGTGCGTTCCCGCTCTGGCTCGCCCCGGTCCAGGGCGTCGTCATTCCGATCGCGGATCGACACATCGAAGCCGCCCGTGAGCTCGCTGCGGTCATGCGCTCCCGCGGGCTGCGCGTGGACGTCGATTCCTCCGATGGGCGGATGCAGAACAAGATCCGCATCGCGCAGGAACAGAAGGTGCCCTACATGATGGTTCTCGGGGACCGGGAGATCGAGGCCCGGACGGCATCGCCCCGAACGAGGGCGGGGGACCAGTTGCCGGCCGAGGGCTGGGAGGACCTGGCCGTTCGTCTCGCGGCCGAAGCGGCCGCACGACTCCCGAATTGACCTCGGATCGACGTTCGAGGGTGGGCCGGCGAGGTCGGCCGATCGTTGCCGCTGCCCGGAAGCCCGTGGTATAGTCCCGCGGCGGCCGGAGGCCTGAGCGTTGCCGTGTCCGCCAAGTTCAATCATCGAATCCCGGAGGGGTCACCATCAGCCGAGATCTGCGCGTTAACCAGATGATCCGAATCCCACAGGTCAGGGTCATCGACGAAGAGGGCAATCAACTGGGTGTCATGCCGACGCCCAAGGCTCTCGAGATGGCGCAGGATCGCGGCCTCGACCTCGTCGAGGTTGCACCGATGGCGGCACCGCCGGTCACCAAGTTCCTTGACTTCGGTCAGTACAAGTACGATCTGACCAAGAAGGAAAAGGAAGCGAAGCGCCGGCAGCGGTCGGTCACATTCAAGGAAGTGCGGCTGTCTCCCAAGATCGGGATCGGCGACTTCGAGACCAAGGTCCATCGAGCGATCGAATTCCTGTCAGACGGAGATCGCATCAAGGTGACGGTTCGGTTCAGGGGTCGTGAGCTCACCCACCCGGAGCTGGGTCGAAACCTGCTGACAAAGTTCGTGGACCTGGTCAAGGATCATGGGATCGCGGAGCGAACGCCCGTGCTGGAAGGCAAGTCGATGTTCATCACGATGGCATCGACCCACAAGCCGAAGGTGTTCGAGGCTCCGGTGCGGCCGGGCCGCATTGCGGACCCGGAAGCTCCGGCTTCTGATCCGGACGCAAGCGAGACAGTCGAAACAGCGGCAGCGCCCGAAGCGCCGGTGGCAGCACCGGTGACGAGCACAGCGGAAGCGGCACCAACCGACGCGCCGGTGGCAGCACCGGTGGCGAAGGCAGCAAAGGCAGCAACGAAGCCGGCACCACCCGCGGTGGAGCCGGAACCACCGGCCGAAACGCCGGAAACACCGGCCGAGGCGCCGGCAACGACGGGAGAGTGACGGCACCGTGCCGAAGATGAAGAGCCACAAGACGGCCCAGAAGCGCATTGGCGCAACGGGCAGCGGCAAATTGATCCGGGTGAATGCGTGGCGTGGCCACCACCTCGAGATCAAGTCGTCGCGTCGTACCCGTCGCTACGCGGGCAAGACCCTCTTGAGCAACATCCAGACGAAGCGGGTCAAGCGCCTGCTCCCGTACCTCTAGGAGCACCAGGACCTCATGGCACGAGTCAAGCGGGGCGTTGCGTCCCACAAGCGGCATAAGCGCCTTCTCAACGCGGCCGAGGGCCGGAAGGGCACGCGCTCGCGCCTGATCAAGCCGGCACGCGAGGCCCTCCTGCACGCCCTGGCGTATGCGACCCGGGACCGAAAACAGAAGAAACGAGACTTCCGCGAGCTGTGGATCATCCGGATCAACGCGGCTGTCCGTGCCAACGGCATGGCCTATGGCCGGTTCATCGCCGGTCTCAAGGCCGCGAACGTCGAACTGGATCGAAAGGTCCTGGCCGATCTCGCCGTGCGGGATGCCGCCACGTTTGGACGCATCGTCGAGGTCGCCAAGGGCGCCTGAGCGTCGTTCGGCAACTTCGACTCGGAGCCCTCGACGTCTCGGACGATCGAGGGCTCGTCATTACCCGCCCCTGACGCTCTACCATCACCTGACACCAGCATCCCCGCAAGCCGGAGCCGACCTCCATCGTGGATCTCGCTGACATCACCCGCGACCTCGGACTGCTCCAGACGCGCACGATCGCGGCGATCGCGGATGCCCCGGATACCGGAGCGCTTGAAGTCCTCGATGTCGAGGTCCTGGGCAAGAAAGGCGCTCTGACAGGAATCCTGCGCGGGATCGGGGCTCTGGCTCCCGATGACCGTCCCCGCGTCGGCTCGATCGCCAATGCCGTTCGAGCCGCGATCGAGGCGGCCCTCGTCGAGCGACGACTTGCGCTCGGTGCCGCGGAACTGGCGTCCCGACTTGCCCGTGAGGGCGTCGACGTGACCCTCCCGGGCCGACCACTCCGGCGGGGCTCACTCCACCCGAGCATCGAGGCGATGACCCAGATCGCCCGGATCTTCGAGCAGTTCGGGTTCGTGGTCCACGAGAGCCCCGAGATCGAGGACGACCTCACCAACTTCCAGATGCTGAACATCCCACCGGACCATCCGGCGCGCGACCTGTGGGACACGCTGTATGTCGACATCCCGGGCCGGCTGCTTCGGACGCACACGTCCCCCGGCCAGATCCGGGTCATGCAGGCGATGAAGCCACCGATCCGGGCGCTGTTGCCCGGGCGTTGTTACCGCTATGAGTCGGTCGATGCCTCCCATGGATTCGAGTTCTTCCAGGTCGAGGGCCTGATGGTCGATGAGGGCGTGACGTTGGCCGACATGAAAGGCCTGCTCGATGAATTCGCACAGGCGATGTTCGGGGCAGGCAAGAAGACACGATTCCGTCCGGGCTACTACCCGTTCACGGAGCCGTCGGTCGCGTTCGATGTGGAATGCCTCGTCTGCGGCGGTCCGGGCTGCCCGGCCTGCGGCCGGAGTGGCTGGATGACCATCCTCGGTGCGGGCATGGTTCATCCCGTCGTGCTCCAGTACGGCGGTCTGGACCCGGAGCGCTACCAGGGGTTTGCCTTCGGCATGGGCCCGGAGCGGATCTCGATGCTCAAGCACGGCATCTCCGACCTTCGGCTGTTTATGGAAAACGACGTCCGTTTTCTGGAACCGTTCAAATGAAGGCTCCGCTGTCCTGGCTGCGTACATTCGTCGATATCGACCTGACTCCGGAAGCGCTCGCGGAGCGCCTGACGCTGCTCGGCATGGAAGTCCGCGGGATTGAGCGGCGGGGGACTGACTGGCAGAACGTCGTCATCGGCGAGCTCCTGACCGTTGAGAAGCACCCGAATGCTGATCGCCTGTCACTGACGACGGTGACCCTCGGCTCCGGAGAGCCGCTCAGCATCGTGTGTGGAGCCACGAACATCGCTCCGGGTCAGCGGATCCCGGTCGCGCTGCCGGGAGCCATCCTGCCGGGCGATCGCCGGATTGAACGGACCGAGAAGATGGGCGTCGTCAGCAACGGAATGCTCTGCTCGGGCGACGAACTGAACCTCACTGCCGACGGCGACGGGATCCTCATCCTCGGCGCGGGGACGCCCCTGGGGGCCTCGCTTGCCGATCTGTACGGCGACGTGATCTTCGACATCGACGTCAAGCCCAATCGGGGCGACGCCCTGTCGATCCTCGGTCTGGCCCGCGAGATTGCCGCGATCACCGGTGGGCCGGTTCGGATGCCTTCGATCGATCTGGTCGAATCGGACGACGCCGTGACGGACCACCTGAGCGTTGAGATCGCCGATCCGGCGCTCTGTCCCCGGTTCGTCGGCCGATGGGTGAGCAACGTGCGCGTTGCGCCGTCTCCCGACGCCATCCAGATGCGCCTCCTCGCTGCCGGCGTCCGGCCCATCAGCAACGTCGTCGACGCCTCGAACTACGTCATGCTCGAGGTCGGGAAGCCGATCCATACGTTCGATGGAGCGAAGGTCGAACGTGGCCACATCGTGGTCCGGACGGCGACGCCCGGCGAGCGACTCATGACCCTCGATCATGTCGAGCGCGCCATGAACGTCGAAACCCTGCTGATCGCGGACGATGCTGGCCCGCTGGCCATCGCCGGCGTCATGGGCGGTGCCGCCTCGGAGGTGTCGGCCGCGACTACCGAGGTCATCGTCGAGTCGGCGATCTTCGACCCGGTCAGCATCCGACGCACCGCCTTCCAGTACGCGCTTCGGTCCGAGGCCAGCCTTCGTTTCGAAAAGGGCCAGGAATTCCGACTCGGCCGGCTCGGTGCCGATCGAACTGCCGAACTGATCGCCGCGTGGACAGGCGGCAGCGTCGCGCGCGGACGGATCGACACCGCTCCGGATGAACCCGCGGCGGATCGGATCCGATTTCGGCCGACGCGCGTCGGGCGCATCCTTGGGGTTGAGCTGACGCCGGCGGAGCAGATCGAGCTGCTCGCCCGCGTGGGGATCGTGGTTAATGCCCCGTCGTCCGGTGACACCACCCGGGTCGACGTTCCCGTCGCAGCGGGCTCGAAGCCGCTCGTCGTGAGCACGCCGATCGGAGAGACGCTCGAGGCCATCGTCCCATCGTGGCGTCGGGATATCGGCATCGAATCCGATGTCATCGAAGAACTGGCGCGCGTCAACGGCTACGACCGAATTCCCACGACACTCCCAGCGACGACCACGCCGGGCCATCGGGCATCGCCGCTGAGCCTCCGGGACTTCGTCCGGCACGCCCTCGCCGGCCTCGGCCTGCGCGAGGTCGTGACCCATGCCCTGGTCTCTCCCGAGCACATTGCGGCCTGGTCATGGACCATCCCACCGGCCCCCGCTGACGGAGAGGGACCGATCGATGGCGGTGTCGTGACGGTCACGAACCCGCTGTCCGCGGACCATGCAGTCCTCCGCCAGGACCTCGTCGGTGGCCTCGTGGCGACGGTCGTGCTCAATCGACGCCGCGGACGCGACGACCTTGCCCTGTTCGAGATCGGTAAGGGCTACGGGCGCGTGGCGGACGCCCCTCACGAGTGGTGGCGCCTGGGGATCGCCCTGGCTGGTTCGTTTGATCCGGCCGCGTGGAATCGGCCACGACGGACGGTCGACTTCGATGACGGGAAGGGCGTCCTGGAGGCGCTCGGTGATGCGCTGGGCCTGACGAAGCCGATCTACGCCCCGATGGCCACCGAGAGGGCACTCCATCCGGGCCGCTCGGCGACGGTCACCGCCCATGATCCCGAGGGTCGGGTCGCGCTCTCGGGCGTGGTCGGGGAGATCCACCCGGCCGCTGCCGCGGCCTGGGATGAGCGCGCCGAAGGGTCGATCCTCATCGAAGTCTCGATCCGCGGCCTATCGGGCGGCGTACCGACCGTGCCGCGCGCCATCAGTCCGATTCGCTTCCCGAGCGTCGAGCGGGATCTTGCCATCGTCGTGCCGTCGGGTGGGACCGCCGGTGAGGTCGGAGCGGCAATCAAGGCAAGTGCCGGCACGCTGCTCCGTTCCGCCGAGGTCTTCGACGTGTACGTCGGGCCGCCGCTCAACACCGGCGAACGGAGCCTCGCGTATCGCCTCACGTTCGGAGCCGCGGAGCGGACACTCGCGGACGATGAGGTCGAGACCGCGATCGCGGCGGTCACTTCAGCGATCGAAGCCATCGGAGGCCGGATCCGGTCCTGAGGCGGCGTCCTCCTGGAGCGGTGGGCATGCTTGCGATGGCGGTGACGGCGCTGCTACGCTGACGGAGCCCTGCCGAGCTCACCCGAGCGTCGACCTCGGCACCATCGGGGAGAGCGACGGCCAGTGGACATCATCGGCTCGATCACCAGCATCAAAGGCGTCGATCTCCTGATCTTCTTCATTTTCTTCGGGCTGTTCGTGCTCGGATTCATGCAGGGCACGCTTCGACGTCTGCTCGGCATTGCGTCGCTGATCCTGTCGCTCCTGATCGGTGCGCAGCTTCGAGGGCCGTTCGGAGACTTTCTGGCCACGAACTGGACGCAGTACAGCCCGCAGTACAACCACATGATCGCCTTCGGGTCCGTATTCGTCGCGTTCTCGGTGGCGTCGACGATTGCGCTCCAGTTCTTCTACAAGTCCACCCCGCTGTTCTCCCGGTACCCGGCTGTGGATGAAGTGCTCGGCGGCATCCTGGGATTGGTGCAGGGAGCGATCATTCTTGCCGCCTTCTACCTGATCACGGATCCGTTCTTTTCCGTCTCCGGGCAGGTCGCCCAGGTCAACGAATTCCCGTTTGTCCGCCAGATCTTCGACGCATTCCAAGGGTCGGTTACCGCTGACATCACGCGCCATACGCTGGTTCCGATCCTGCTGACGTTCTTCGGCGGGATCATTCCTTCGGACGTGACGTCGATCTTCTCCTCCTGACCGATCAGGGAGGTCCGGCGACGTCCGGCACGGTCTTCCCGCGGGAAGCACTCGCGATCAACGCGCCGATGGCCGCCGAAGCGCTGCTCGGGGCGTTGCTCATTCGTCGAGAAGCAGGCGTGCCTGAACGTGTCGGTCGGATTGTCGAGGTCGAGGCGTATGGGGGCCCCGAGGACCGGGCGTCCCATGCGCGCGCCGGAGAGACCGCCCGAACGGCCCCGATGTTCGGTCCGCCCCAACCCGCACGTGTACCTTGTCTATGGCATGCACGACTGTCTGAACGTGGTCACGGGTCCCGTCGGGGAAGCCTCGGCGGTGTTGATCCGGGCGGTCGAGCCGATAGCCGGCATCGGTGCGATGCGGGCGAGTTCGGTGGGACGTGCCCTTGAGCGCCGTGATCGCCGCAGGACGGAGCCGCAGGGTCGTGGAGCGCCCCGACCCGATCAGGCGGGCATCGACCGGCTCCCGGATCATGCTCTCGCATCGGGACCGGGACGGTTGTGTGCCGCATTCCAGATTGATCGCCAATTCGCCGGGCTCGACCTGTGCGCTGCAGGGAGCGCGCTCGGGCTCCTCCAGGGCACGTCGCTCGATCGGGCCACCATCCGGCGCACCGCGAGGATCGGCGTTGGCTACGCGCAGGCGCCGTGGGATCAGATTGCGTGGCGATTGGCGCTTGCCGACAGCCCGTCCGTGTCGGGCCCGCGGCTCCCAATAGCGGACTGATCACCTGATGGACAAACGATCTCAGGACCTGCTCGAGTTCCCGCTCATCCGGGAGCGCCTTGCCGCGCACACATCGTTCGGGCCCGGACGCCGCCTGGCCGAGTCGCTCGAGCCGAGCCACGAACCTGTGATCGTGGCTCGGTCACTCGACGAAACCGATCAGGCACGTGCCCTGCTCGAGGAACGGCCGGGCGTCGGGATCGGCGGGGCGCACGACATAGGGCCACTGGTCGATCGTGCGGCCCGTGGCGGCCGCCTGGAGCCATCACAGTTCCTCGAGCTGTCGGACACCATCGAGGCGGCCGGGCGGCTGCGCCTCGTGCTCGCGGAGGATCGGCGTCCATTGCTTCGGGACCTCGCCGTGGATCTCCATGCGCTGCCATCGCTGCGGGCGACGTTCGCTCGCAGCTTCGACCCGGCCGGCGAGTTGCTCGATACGGCCTCACCACGGCTCGGTCCGCTTCGGAATGCCGTTCGGATCGCCTATGACCGGTTGCGCCGGCGCCTCGACACGCTCGTTTCGTCCGAGATCGGCAGCGCCCTGCAGGAGCCGATCGTGACCCTCCGCAACGGGCGTTACGTCGTGCCGGTCCGCGCCGACGCCCGGAGCCGGGTCAAGGGCATCGTTCACGATTCGTCGGGTTCCGGCCAGACGCTGTTCATTGAGCCGTTGGTCATCGTCGAGCTCGGCAACGTCTGGCGCGAGGCGATGATCGCGGAAACAGAGGAAGTCGGCCGGATCCTTGACGAGCTCTCGGCGCTCGTGGCCGTCCATGCCGAGCCGCTCAGTCAGACGCTCACGGCACTCGCCACGTTCGATTTCTGGGCCGCGAAGGCGGCGCTTGCGGCGGACCTTCAGGGCGTGCGTGCCGATACCGCGACCGGCCGGGAAATCGTGCTGCTGTCGGCGCGTCACCCGGGGCTGACCGGTCGCGTCGTCCCGATCGATGTCCATCTCGGCGATGGCTTCACCGCCCTCGTCGTCACCGGCCCGAATACGGGCGGCAAGACGGTCACCTTGCGGACGCTCGGCCTGCTGGTCCTGATGCACCAGGCCGGCCTGCATGTTCCCGTAGCGCCGGGAAGCCGCCTGCCGGTCCTGACCGACGTCTTTGCGGACATCGGTGACGAGCAGTCGATTGCCCAATCCCTGTCCACGTTCTCGGGCCACCTGCGCTCGATCATCCGGATCGTCGCCGAGGCTGGTCCTGGCACGCTGGTCCTCCTCGACGAGCTGGGTGCCGGCACCGATCCGACCGAGGGATCGGCGCTGGCCCAGGCCCTGCTTGATCACTTCATCCGCGCCGGGGCCCTGGTCGCGGCGACGACCCATTACGCGGAGCTGAAGGCCTACGCGCATACGACGCCGGGCGCCTCGAATGCGGCTGTCGAATTCGATCTCCAGACGCTCAGCCCGACGTACCGCCTAACGATCGGGCTGCCGGGCGGTTCGCAGGCATTCGCCATTGCCGAGCGCCTCGGGCTGCCCCAGCATGTCGTGGACGACGCGCGCTCGCGACTCACGGATGCACAGCGCGACTTCGAGGCGACACTGGCGCAGATCCGGGAAACCGAAGGGGCGACGACCGACGCCCTGGCCAATGCGCGGGATGCGGACGCTCGCGCCATCGAAGCCCTCCGGCTCGCCGATCAGGAGCGACGGCGGGCGCGTCAAGAGCGCGAGGACGGGAGTCGGGCCGCCAGGGAGGAAGCTGAGCGGCTCCTGGCGAGCGTCCGGGCTGAGGTCGAGGCCCTGCGAGCGACGCTGGAGCGTGGGCAGCTCGCAGCTCCTGCCCTCGATGAGGCCCTGGAGCGGATCGAGGCCGGCGTGGCCGGGCTGCCCGATGCCGGGACGGACTCGGCGGAAGAGGCGCCGCCGCCTGCGGATCCCGACCGTCGCTGGGCCATCGGCGACCGTGCTCGAAGCCGCTCCGGCGGTTGGGAGGGCCGGATCGTTGCCCTCGAACGCGACGGCCGGATTGCGAGCCTGGCGTCAGGTTCCATCCGCGTTCGCGTCCCGGTCGAGGAGCTGACCGATGCGCTGATGCCCGAGCCGCCTGCCGACGGATCGTTCGGAGCGTCGCGGGCCGACTCCGTCAGCACGGCCTCGGGCGCCGGCCTCGTGGCCGCACGCGCTCGCTCGGTCCCGAATTCCCTCGACCTACGGGGCGCCCGGGTCGAGGAAGCCCTGGAGGCGCTGGAACGCTACCTCGAGGATGCCTCGCTGGCGTCCCTGCCCAGGGTCACGGTCATCCATGGCATGGGTACCGGGGCCCTGCGCGACGCGGTTCGGAGCGCGGCGTCGGCGCATCCGCTCGCCGGTGAGGTTCGCCCGGGCGGCCGGGGAGAAGGTGGGGACGGCGCGACGATCGTCAGCCTCGGCTGAGAAGAGACGCAGCCTCGCTCAGGCCGCGTCGATCAGGCGATTCATCCGTCGGCGCACCATCCGCCGAGGTCGCCGCGGCGCGGGCGACTGGCCCGGCACAGGTAACGGGAGCGACGGAAGCGGGCTGGGTGTTGGCGTGGGCTTGCCGCCACCCGGCTTGGTCGGTCCCGGGGTCGGCTGGATACACGGGGTCGGTAGGGGTGACCCTGCCGGATCGAACGTCGCGAGCGGGTCGAAGGACGTGCCCGGATCGCACGTCGGCGGTGGCGCCGGTGAACAGATGGCCGTCGGCGCGAACAGGCCGCCCCAATTCTTGCCGAATGGCGCAAAGCTGTTGCTGTAGAAGAAGCTGGTTCGCGTCTTCTCGGGGCTCCGGGACACGCCTGCGCCCCGGGCCGCTCGTGCGGCCCAGTCCTGGGTGTAGACCTGCCAGCCCGGGAAGCGCGGCTCGACGTTGCTGAAGTCGAGGAACCCCTTCTTGACCATTGGACCCGCACATCCGTCCTGCCAGAGGTTGCCGGTGGCCTCATCGATGTCGAGCTCCACGTGGAGGTCGTCCGTCCGGGTCGGGACCGTGCCATCGACGAACAGTTCCGTGACCTTCTTGATCGTATATGGCCCCGGCAGGAGTCCGCTGAACGCGTCGACTTCGGCGGTCTTGATCCCCGCGGGTCGTGTGAAGTCAGTCACCGGGGTGCCGGCACTGACCTCGGTCAGGATGCGTGACCAGAGTGGAGCGGAGGAGTCCAGGGACAGACTCCCGCTGTTCGGCGTCGCGTCGGAGTTGCCCATCCACACGCCAACGGCGAGTGCCGGTGCGACGGGATCTTCCGGCGGCGCGAGGAAACCGAAGGCCAGCACGTCCTTGTTGTCCGACGTCGTACCCGTCTTGTAGGCGGCGGGACGGCGCTTGCCGTTCTCAAGGATCGCCCACTTGGCCCAGTACGGGTTGACCGTCTTGATCGTGTTGCCCTGAAGAATGTCGGTGATGATGTACGAGGCCTGCTGGCTCGCGACCTTCGTCGGCGTCGTGGCATCGGCGGCCGTCGGATAGATCGCGTCGCCGGCGGCGTTCCGGATTTCGATGATCATCTTGCGCGGCTGGAGCATGCCGCCGTCGGCAATGGCGCCATACGCAGACAGCAGATCGATCGGATGGACCTCGAGCGTTCCAATCGACATGGACGTGACCGGGATGGTGCCCCTCTGGAACGTGAGTCCGAAGTCCTTCATGCGCTGGAACAGGTGGTCGAGGCCGTTGATCAGACCAGCCTTGATGGACGGGATGTTGAGTGAGAACTGGAGGGCCGAGCGCAGGCGTACCGGTCCGCGCTCGAGCTTGTCGGCCTGCGTCGGAATGAACGCCTTCTGGCCACCGAAATTCGTGGTGACATCCATGAACATCGTCGCGGCGGTCATCGAGCCGTCGTCGATCCCGGTGATGTAGTTGATTGGCTTGATCGCCGATCCAGGCTGGCGATACCCGTCCGACAGCACGTCGTACTTCGGATCGAAGGAGGAATCGCCAGCGGCGTAATACCCGGCGCTGCCGCCATACGCAAGAACTTGTCCGGTTCGGTAGTCGATGACGGCCGAGGCCGCGTTGTGGATGTTGCGGCCGCGAAGATCGTTGATCCAACCCCAGTCGGCCTCGGGAATGCCGATTGATCGAAGGGTGCGATTCGTATTCGAGAAGTTCGGCGACCTGCCAGCCGCGAGGAGCCACTTGTCGACGACCTGCTGCATGTTCCAGTCGAGGCTGGTGATGATCTTGTAGCCGCCGGTGTCAACCTGCTCACAGGTGTCCGCTGTCTCAGCGCCACACAGGATCACGCCGAGCTGGTGGCGGACCTGCCAGACGAAGTGCGCTGCCTTCCACGGCGTCGAACCCTGGCGGGACAGGATCACCGGATCCTTCTTGGCCGCCTCGTACTCCTGGATCGTGTGCTGGTCCTTGGACAGGACGCTCCGCGTCTCCATCAGGTCGAGAACCTTGTTCCGCCGGATGACGATGTCGGCGCTCGCGGGAATAACCAGTTGAATGCTGGCGGCCGGGCACTCGTCGCCTTCGGCAATCGTGACCGAGCAAAGCGACTCCGCGTTCTTGACGAGGTCGAACTGGGTGGGGGACTGGGGAATGGCCGCAAGGATCGCCACTTCGGCGAGGGTCAGATCCGAGAGAGACTTGTTGAAGTACCCCTTGGCTGCCGCGGCAACTCCGTAACTCTGATTGCCGTAGAAGTTCTGGTTGAGGTAGGCCGTAATGATCTGTTCCTTCCCCTTTTCATCAGGAAAGGCCTGGGTCAGGCGGATCGACTGGATGATCTCGCGGATCTTGCGTTCATAGGTCGACCCGGCGAACGCGGTCTCGGGCAGGAGGCGGGCACGGACCAACTGCTGGGTGATCGTGGAGCCGCCGCGGGGTCGGCCCTGGAGGGTGTCGATGGTCGCGGACAGGAAACCGCCGAGATCGAATCCGGGATTGCTCCAGAAATCCTTGTCCTCGACCGAGGTCGTCGCGTCAAGGAGTTCGGGCGGGATCTGATCGAAGGTCACGAGCTCGCGCTTGCGTTCACCAAAGCGCGCCAGTTCGACGGTCCCGGTTCGGTCGTACACGATCGAAGGCTGGTCGAAGCCGAGATCCGCGAACGCTTTCGCGGGGTCGGGGAGGTCGCGGCTGTAATAGGCGTAGGCGCTGACCGCGCCGATGAAGCCCGCCCCGCCAAGGGCAAGGAAGCTGGCGAAGAGAAGGATCGGGATGGCGAGCGCCGCGCGAGTTGCGGTCCCGCCTCCACCACGGCCACGTCGCGCGGCGCCGGTGCGGCGATGGCGCTGGCGCCGGTTGAGACTGGTCTGCATATCGGCCGCGAAGATACCATAGGCCCCGTGGAGGACCTTCCCCCGGTACCGGTGCATCCCGTGACGCCTCGTCATCGGGCGCTGTGACGTCGTTCGATCCCGGCACGGCCGGGCTCCTCGACGAACTGCGCTGGCGCGGCATGTTTCACGCCGCGTCCGATGGCCTCGAGGCGCGCCTGGCGTCTGGTCGGCCGATTGCGGGTTACAACGGGTTCGATCCGTCCGGCGCGTCGCTCCACATCGGCAGCCTGGTGCCGATCTTCGGACTGATCCACTTCCAGCGCCACGGTGGCCGACCGGTCGCGTTGGTCGGTGGAGGGACCGGCATGATCGGCGACCCGTCCGGGCGTTCGTCGGAGCGGAACCTGCTGGACCACGACACGCTCGCCGCGAACGCCGAGGCAATCCGCGCTCAGCTTGAGCACTTCCTCGATTTCTCAGGCCCGCGAGGCGCGGTCATGGTGAACAACCTCGAGTGGCTCGAGTCGATGACGATGATCGAGTTCCTGCGTGACGTCGGCAAGCACTTCACGATCCCGTACATGCTGGCCAAGGACTCGGTCCAGGTTCGGCTGGACAAGGGCCTGTCCTACACCGAGTTCAGCTACATGCTCCTCCAGTCGGCCGATTTCGCGCACCTGCGCCGGACGATGGATGTCGAGATGCAGATGGGCGGCGCGGACCAGTGGGGCAACATCACCGCCGGCCTCGAGTTGATCCGGCGGACGGCCGGCGGATCGGAGGACGTCGGCGCGGCTGAGGCGGGCCGCGGTACGGCCCCGAACGCCGGCGCGGGTAGTAACGCAACCGCCTTCGGCCTGGCCTATCCGCTCCTCCTGACCGCGTCGGGGGCCAAATACGGTAAGTCCGTCGAGGGCGACTCGATCTGGCTGGATCCGAACCGGACGACGCCCTATGCCTTCTATCAGCATTGGCTGACAACCGACGATCGCGACGTCGGCATCTACCTGCGCTGGTTCACCACGATGTCGCCGGACGAGATCGTCGGCCTCGAGGCGGAGATGGGCGAACGCCCGGGCGCGCGCGCGGCCCAGAAGGCCCTCGCCCTCGATGTGACCGCGCACACCCATGGCGCCGACACGGCTCGTCAGGTCGAACTGGATTCCGCCGTTCTGTTCGATCCCGAACCCATCCGTGACCCCGTGATCCTCGAGCGCCTGTGGAAGAGCGTCGGCGGGTTCACGGTGGAGTCGGGAGTCGCCTCAGGGGCGGCTGCGGCGCTCGCGTCGGCAGGGGTCTTCACATCGAATGGTGAGGCGCGGAAGATGATCCAGAACGGCGGCCTGACCATCAACGGCGAGCCGATCCGTGATCCTGCGGCCACGATGCCCGCTCCGATCGACGGAGCGTGGTGGGAGGTCCGGATCGGCAAGCGCCGGCGTGCGATCGGTCGCCTCGGGCGCTAGGTCGCCGGGCTCAGCCCGCGTGGCGGCGCTTCAATGTTTCGATGACGACGCGCGGTTCCAGAGCCCGGTCCGCGAGGAGCACCAGTGTGTGGAACAGGAGATCTGCGGCCTCGCCCGCGAGGGCCTCGGCCGTGGCGACGCGGTCCCGACCGGATGACGCAGCCGCGGCGTCATCCTTCGCGGCCATGAGGACCTCAGTCGCCTCCTCGGTGACCTTGCGTGCAGTGGCGTCGACGCCGGCATCGAGCAGGGACGTCGTGTAGGAGCCTTCGGGACGTTCCGAGCGGCGGTGCTCGATGGTCCGCCAGAGCGTTTCGAGCCACGCGAATTCCTGCGCCGGCACGGCCTCCAGGCTCGTCGGTGCGCCGTCGGCATCGAAGCAGCTTCGCGTGTCCCGATGACACGTCGGACCGTGCGGACGAACGGTCGCGAGGATCGCGTCGGCGTCGCAATCGAGGTCGAGTCGGACAAGGTGGAGGACATTCCCGCTCGTTTCGCCCTTGCGCCACAGCCGGCCCCTGGAACGGGAGTGAAAGTGCATCTCGCCGGTCGCGATTGTGGCCGCGAGTGATTCCGCGTCGGCGTAGGCGAGCATGAGGACGCGCCCATCGGCTTCGTCCTGGACGATGACGGGCGCGAGGCCGTCAGCGCCAAATCGTGGCTCGACACCTGGCTGCGACGTCGTCACGCTGCGACTCCGTCGGTCAGGCGCACCGGGAGCCCCGCGTCGGCCATCGCCCGCTTCACATCGCCGATTGCATGGATTCGGCGATGGAACACGGATGCGGCCAGTACGGCGTCCGCACCACCTTCCCTGACTGCGGCAACGAAGTCGGCCGGGCCGGCGGCTCCGCCCGAGGCGATGACCGGAATGCTGACGCGGCTCGTGATCTCGTGGAGCAAGGCATTGTCATAGCCCGTCTGCGTTCCATCTCGGTCGATCGAGGTGATGATCAGCTCCCCGGCGCCCAATTCCGCCGCGCGAATCGCCCACGCAACTGCGTCCAGGCGAGTGATGTCGCGCCCGCCGCGGACCATGACTTCCCAGTTTCCGGTCCCGGAGTCCGTCCCCTCGACCCGACGCGCGTCCACGGCGATGACGACCGCCTGGCGCCCGAAGGCGCGGGCGCAATCCGTGATCAGCTCCGGATTGGACACGGCGGCGGTGTTGAGGGCCACCTTGTCGGCCCCGGCGCGCAGGACCTGACGCATGTCCTCGACGGTCCGGACTCCACCTCCGACGGTCAGCGGGATGAACGCCCGGCGGGCCGTCCGCTCGACGATGTCCAGGAGGGTGCCGCGACCTTCCGGCGCCGCCCCGATGTCGAGGAAGACGAGCTCATCGGCTCCTTCGGCGGCATAGCGCGCCGCGAGTTCGGGCGGATCACCCTCGTCAACGAGGTCGATGAAGCGCGTGCCCTTGACGACGCGCCCGTTCGCAACATCAAGACAGGGGATGATCCGGCGGCAGAGCACTTCAGTCTCCCCCTGCGGTTCCACCGGCCCCGACGGGGCTCCGCTCTGCTCCGGCACCAGCCGCCAGCGCGGTCGCCCAGCGGGTGAAGTTGCCCAGGATCCGGAGACCCGTGCCGCCACTCCGCTCCGGATGGAACTGGACGCCGAGCACGTTGCCACGGTCCAGGGCCGAGACGAACCGGGACCCGTGCTCGGTCTCGGCGAGCGTCACGGCGTCTGCGCTTGGGCCCTCGGGCCGCCCGGCGTAGGAGTGGACGAAGTAGAGATCCGCAGCCTGGTCGATTCCGGTGAACAGGGGATGATCGCGACGGCGTTCGACCTGGTTCCAGCCGATGTGGGGCAGCGTCGGTGCGTTCCTGATGAGGACCGACCGCCCCGGGATCACGCCGAACGTCGCCGCGCCGTCTTCGTCGCTGGCGTCGAACAGGAGTTGCAGCCCGAGGCAGATGCCGAGGTAAGGACGGCCGAGCGCCATCCAGCGCAGGAGCGGATCGACGAGATCGGCCCGATTGAGCCGATCCATCGCCGGGCCGGCCGCGCCGACCCCTGGAACCACAACGGCTTCCGCCTCGAGGAGGTCATCCGGGCCGGTGGCGACGCGCACCTCGGCCCCGACGAACGTCAACGCCTGCTCGATGCTCACGAGATTGCCGGCGCCGTAGTCGACGACGGCAACGCGGAGGCCCCTGCGCGGTTGAACAGAACTCATCCGAGCGAGCCCTTCGTCGATGCAACGCCGGTTCGTCGCGGATCGGGCGTGCAGGCAGCCCGGAGGGACCTCGCCAGTGCCTTGAACGCCGCCTCGGCGAGATGGTGATCATTGCGCCCTGTGCCGCTGATGTGCAGCGTGGCGCCAGCGGTGCGTGCGAAGGCCTCCAGTGCGTGCTCGATCAGCTGCGTCGAGAGGGCGCCGATGCGTTCGCCGCGGAATGGAAGGTCGATAACGGCATACGGGCGGCCCCCGAGGTCAATGACGGCCGTCGCGACCGCTTCATCCATCGGCACGGACGCATCACCGAAGCGCTGAATTCCCGCGCGGTCGCCGAGCGCGGCCGCGACCGCCGATCCGAGGACCAGCGCGACGTCCTCGACCGTGTGGTGGTCGTCGACCTCGAGATCACCGCGCGCTTCGATGCGGATGTCGATCAGCGAGTGGTGGGCGAGCGACGTGAGGAGGTGATCGTAGAAGCCGATCCCGGTTTCGATTGCGGCCGTGCCCTGGCCGTCGAGTTCCACTCGGGCAGTGATGTCGGTTTCGCGGGTCGCGCGGCGGACCGCCGCCAGGCGCTGGCCCGACTCGATGATCTCGAGTGATCCGAGCGGCGTCGTCATGCGGTCCCCTCCAGTTCGATGGTCGCTGCAGCGGCGAGCAGGCGATCGTTCTCGGCGGCGTTCCGGATCGTGATTCGAAGGCAATGCACGAGTGGGTGTCCTGCGCCGAATGTTCGTGGCACGAGGCCGTTTCCCAGCAGGGCTTCGGCAACCGCGGCCGCGCGTATGTCGGTTCCGAAGTCGACCAGGACGAAGTTCGTGACCGACGGTCGCACGATCCAGCCGAGGCGCTTCAAACCGTCGCTGAGGCGGGTTCGTTCGCCCGCGACCCGCTCGAGATTGCTGGCGAGAATGCCCTCGTCGAGCAGGGCCTCGGTCACGATGTGGACGGAAGGAACCGCCACCGAGCCCGGCGGTCGATACGGGGCGAGCTTGGCGATCAGGTCCGGATGCGCCAACGAAAACCCGACTCGCAGACCAGCGAGCGCATAGGCCTTGCTCGCGGTCCGGATCACGATGAGGCGGGGATACGCGGCCATGAGGCCGACCTTCGACGTACCGGTGAACTCCGCATAGGCCTCGTCAAGCACGACGACCGGAGCCTCGAGCGAGGCCTCCGCAGCATCGCTGAGCAGGCCCTCCAGCAGGGTTTCGATGGTGCCCTCCGGTTCGGGCAGGCCCGTGGGGTTGTTCGGGCTGCACAGCCAGACGACGTTGGACCCGCGCGCCGCGGCCCGGACGGCAGGTCCGTCCATCGCAAACCCCTGCGCCGGGCCGAGACGAGGGACGGCCCTGACCGAGGCGCCACGCTGCTCGGTGTCGACGCGATACATCGCGTAGGACGGCGTCGGGATCACGGCGGAACCACCGGCGGGCAGGAACGCCTTGGCGATGAGATCGAGGATCTCGTCCGCGCCGGCGCCCACGAGCACCTGATCCCGGTTGACGCCATACCGCGCAGCGGCCGCCTCGGACAGGCGGCGATAGTCGGACGGTGGGTACTCGGAGATGGACCGATCGAACGCATTGGATGTGAGCAGGCGGATCGCGAGATCCGGCGGGGCAGGGGAGGTGTTCAGGTCGAACCGGGCGATCTGGTCAAGCGGGATGCCGTAACGGGCCGAAACTTCCTCGTCCGTGGCTTCCCAGGTGTACCCGGCGGGCGCCACCGGTGACGTGAAGGACACAGGCGTCGGGCTCATCGGCGGGTCACTCCGCTCGCAGTGGGGGTACGGGCGGCATTCGCCTCGGTTACGGCGACTTCGGCGACCTCGGGCGCAAACCGCATTTCGACCGCCTCGCGGTGTGCGAACAGTCCCTCCGCAGTTGCGAGGGTGCCGATGGTCGGCCGCAGGGCGGCGAGACCCTCCCGACTGATGCGCTGCACCTGCATGAACTTGCCGTACGTCTCCACTGCGAGTGGCCCGCAACCACGCGCCAGGCCGCCGGTTGGCAGGACGTGGTTTGCGCCCGTCCCGTAGTCGCCGGCCGATTCCGGCGCCCAAGGCCCAACGAATACGGAACCCGCGTTGCGAATGGCGCCGACGGCTTCTTCGAGATCGGGCACATCGATCGACAGGTGTTCCGGGGCATAGGCGTTGGCGATCGCCACGGCCGTCTCGATGTCTGCGACCAGGAGGATTCGACCGTGATGAGTCAAGGCTTCGTGGAGCACCGCCGCTCGCGGGGCGGCGGCGACTCGGGTCCATACCGCGCGCTCGACGGCATCGGCAAACGCCACGTCCGTCGTGATCAGCAGCGCGGGCGAATCGGGGCCGTGCTCGGCCTGGGTCAGGAGATCCGCGGCCACGCGATCGGGATCGGCGGGCGGGGTGGCGATGACCATGCCTTCCGATGGCCCGGCCGGGAGATCGATGGCGACGCGTCCGGCGAGTTCGAGCTTCGCGGCGGTGACCCAGGCATTGCCCGGACCCACGATCAGGTCAACCGGTTCGATGTCGAGGTCCGCCAACCCGAACGCGAGTGCGCCGATGGCCTGCGCGCCGCCGGCCACGATCAGGGCATCGACCCCGAGCACGCCAGCGGTACCGAGGAGGACGGCGTCGACGGTGCCATCGGACGCGGCTGGGGTGGCGACGACGATCGAAGCGACGCCGGCGATCTGGGCTGGCACGACCGTCATGATCAGGCTCGACGGGTAGGCCGCGCCGCCGCCAGGGACATAGGCACCGGCCCGCGCGACGGGGACCCAGCGACGCTCGATGTCGACGCCTGGGATGATCGAGGTCGTCGTGTCACTGGGGCGCTGTGACACGGCGAACCGGCTCACGTTCGCAATGGCCGCATCGATGGCGGTGCGGATGTTCGGCTCGAGGTCGGCTGCGGCGCGCGTAAGTTCATCGGCGCGGATGACGATGCGCCCATCGGCCGAACCACCGCCAAAGCGACGGTTGTAGTCGATGAGGGCGGCCGAGCCATCCTGTTGGATGGTCGTCAGGATGTCCCGAGCCCCGTCACGGATCGCCTGGTCGGGCACGGCGCCGCGATGGGCGAGCGCTCTGATCCGTGAGTCTTCGACGGCGCTGGCGCCCATGGGTCGGAGATCGAGGCGGGAGAGCGCCTTGCCGCCGGGTGCGCCCGGGTCGACGTCCGCATTGGCCTCGACACGCCGGAGGCTGGTCACGGGACGATCTTCTCGATCGGCAGAACGAGGATCCCGGATGCTCCGGCAGCCTTGAGCTGCGGCAACAGCGCCCAGACATCGTCCGCGCCGACGACCGAGTGAATGGCGATCATCCCCGAGTGGGCGAGAGGGATCACCGACGGGGATTCAAGCCCAGGGAGAAGGGCCTCGAGCTGGGCGAGTCGCTCGGCCGGGGCGTTCATCATCACGTACTTGCGATCGCGTGCAGCGATCACGGCACCGATCATGGTGTCGAGGGCTCGCACTTCCTCGTCGCGAGCCTGGTCGATCGTTGGGCTGGTGACGAGGACGGCCTCGGATTCCAGGACGTCCTCAATCGGCCGCAGGCCGTTCATCGCGAGCGTCGAACCTGTCGATACGAGATCAACGATGGCCTCCGCGAGGCCGAGTCGCGGTGCTACCTCGACCGCACCGGAGAGAGCGATGACATCGATCGCGATGCCGCGGCGCTCGAAGAACTCGCGGGCGACGCGCGGGTGCGCCGTCGCGACCCGATGCCCGGCGAGGTCTTCCGTGTTCTGGATGTCACTATCGGAAGGCACGGCAACCGCGAGCCGACATCGCCCATACCCAAGGTTGCGAGCGACCGCGAGCGTCGATCCGGTTTCGGCGAGCAGGTCCGCCCCGGTGATCCCGAGATCGGCGACGCCATCGTTCACGAACTCGGGAACATCGGCCGCGCGCACGAACAGGATGTCCAGCGCGAAATTCTGGACGCGCGCGACCAGACTGCGGTCGTGCTCATCGAAGAGCAGCCCGGCTCCGTGGAGCAATGCCAGGCTCGGTTCGACGAGCCGTCCCTTGTTCGGAACGGCCAGGCGAATGCGTTCGCGGATCAACGCGGCGCCATCCGGTCGAGCATCAGGCGATAGCCGCCCTCGCCATGACGGAGCCACGACGCGATGCGGGTGATGGTTGCGGTGCTCGCACCGGTGCGCGATGAAATGTCCGCGTAGTGCAGGCCCTGGTCCAATAGCCGCGCGACACTCCAGCGCATGCCGAGGTCGCGGATCTCGCCGAGCGTGCACAGATCGCGGAAGAAGCTCTCGGTCTCGTCCGGAGTTTCGAGGCGCAGGATCGCGTCGAAGAGGGCCCTTGCCTCGGGCGTTCGCCAGGAGTCGTCTGCTGTCATGGTGATACCTCGCGGGTGGCGGGTTGCGGGTAGGTAGGTCGTGGGCGGTGGGCGTGGGCGGTGGGCGTGGGGTGAGACGTTGCTTGCCGTTCCCGGCGCCTGGCTCGCTATGATAGCGTGGTAGCGTACTACTACAATAGCATGCTCGACAACGCTTCGTGAACCTGAGAAGGATTGCCGTGCCCGCACCGGGATCGTCACCGCCGCCCCGACTCCAGACGCCGTTTCAGGTGCTGCCGGCGATCGACCTGCTCGGTGGGCGCGTGGTGCGGCTGGAGCAGGGCAAGTTCAGCCGGCAGACGACGTTTTCCGATGATCCACGGTCCGTTGGCCAGAACTTCGTCGATGGGGGAGCGACCTGGCTGCACGTGGTCGATCTGGATGGCGCTCGGACCGGCAGCCCGAGCCACGCAGGCGCGATCGAGGCGATCCTCGCAGCGACGGCCGGATCGTCGGCGAGCGTTGAAGTTGCGGGAGGCCTGCGAACCGTTGAGGCCTGCGCATCGGTCCTGGCGGCCGGCGCGGCGCGCGTTGTGGTCGGTACGAGAGCGCTCGCCGACCCCGCGTTTGCTGGTCAGTTGGTCGTTGCGTACGGTCCTGAGCGCGTCGCGGTGGCCCTCGACATTCGTGAGGGCCGGGCGGTCGGGCACGGTTGGGCCGGTGGGAGCGAGGGGGTCGAAGTAGAGCAGGCGCTGCGGTCGCTGCTCAATGTCGGCGTGACCTGGTTCGAGGTCACGGCGATCGATCGTGACGGCATGCTCGGCGGGCCGGATCTCGCGTTGCTCGAACGGCTATTGCATGACCCGCGCGCACGGATCGTTGCGTCCGCCGGAATTGCTTCCGTTGCGGATCTTCGTGCCGTACGGGACCTCGGGTGTGCCGGCGCGATCGTCGGTCGCGCCCTTTACGACGGAACGCTGGATCTGGCAACCGCGTTGCGGGAACTGTCGAGCAAAGAGGGCACCGCACCTCACGAGGGCACCGCCCCTCAGCGTCGGTAGGTGCGGCGCGCGGCGCGCGTGCGATGGTCGCGCGCGGTCCTAAGGTCGTCCGCGTGCGGGAACGCATGCATGTGCCCGTTCACGCGCCAACGGATCGGCCAAGCTCCACATTCCTGCCAGATCGACATAGGTGGTCGCTAAGGCACAGCAACTGCCGATTCCAGGCCCTGGGCGACATGGTCCGTGCTCAGGTTGTCCGGCCGAGGGCACGAATCCCTGGAGCAAGTCCCGGATTCCGCGCCTCTCCGACTGGGGGTGTCGATATGGCAGGAAAGGCACGCGGAAGTGGCCGCCTTCCCAGCCTTGCCGACCCGGGGGTGACGAAATCGCAGAAGCGTGCCGATTGCCACGGCCCCCGGGCCCCTCGGCTGCCTCGCCGCGCGTGCCTTCCTCGGTCGCCCGCGTGCGGGAACGCCGGCGTGTACTTGCCCCTCAATGACCGCCGGCGGCCTCGGCGTGCTTGCGATGGTCTTCGATCACCTTCTCAGCCAGGTGTGATGGAACATCGTCGTAGTGGTCGAGGGTCGCGCTGAAGGTGCCGCGGCCGCCGGTGATCGAGCGGAGCTCGGTGGCATAGGAGAACAACTCGGCCTGGGGAACGCTCGCCGTGATGATCTGCGTTCCGTCCCGCACGTCCAGTCCCAGGACGCGGCCCCGACGACCGTTCAGGTCCCGGTTGACCTCGCCCATGTAGACCTCGGGGATCCGGACCTCGACGGTCATGATCGGCTCGAGGAGGGCCGGTTTCGCCTGATGGACGCCATCCTTGAGCGCCATCGATGCAGCGATCTTGAACGAGAGCTCGTTCGAGTCGACGTTGTGGAATGAGCCGTCATACAGGGTGGCCTTGAAATCGGACAGGGGATAGCCGGCAACGACGCCTTCCGCAGCGGTCTCGCGGATGCCCTTCTCGATGCCCGGGAAGAACTGCTTGGGCACGGACCCGCCGACAACGCGTTCGGCGAACAGCACGCCGGCGCCTGGATTTGGCTCGAGCTCAATCCACACATCGCCGAACATCCCGTGACCGCCGGTTTGCTTCTTGTAGCGACCGTGGACCTGCGTCGTTCCGCGGATGGTCTCGCGATAGGGGACGCGGGGCGTCTTGGTGACGATCGCGGACCCGAACTTGCGCTTGAGGCGCTCGATGATGACCGCGGTATGGGCTTCCCCCATCGTCACGAGGACCTGCTCGCCGGCGTCGCTGCGCTCGAGACGGGCGGTCGTCTCTTCCTCCAACATCCGCTGGAGGGCCGGGCCCATCTTGTCGAGGTCGGCCTTGGTCTGGGGCTCGATGGCGACCATCAACGTCGGGGTCGGGAAGGACAACGCGGGGAGGGTGAGCGGTCGCTCCTTGGTGCTGAGCGTGTCGCCGGTCGCGGTGGCGGCAAGCTTGGCCACAGCACCGATTTCGCCAGGCTTCAGCTCGCCGATCGCCTCCTGCTCCTTGCCGTGCAGCAACAGCAGCTGTCCGATGCGCTCGTCCACATCGTGATTGCCGTTCCAGACGTGTGCCTGCGAGTGCAGCGTCCCGGACAGCACCCGGAGGTAGGTCAGGCGGCCGACAAACGGGTCCGCGGCGGTCTTGAAGACGCGAACGAGGAGGGGACCGTCCGGATCCGGGGCCACCTGGACCGAAATCCCGCTCTTGTCGACCGGAACCGCCGCGGGCTCGTCGGCCGGCGACGGCAGATATCGAATGAACGCATCGAGCAGGGCCCGCAGGCCGATACCAACGTTGGCACTGCCGACCAGGACCGGTGCCAGCACCGATTCCTTCACGCCCTTGCGAAGACAGGCCTCGAGTTCGGCGTCGGTGATCTCGACACCCTCGAGATACTTGGTCAGGACGTCGTCATCGGCCTCGGATGCAGCCTCGAGGAGCTGATCGCGGCGTCGAACAACCTCGGCCTGGAGCTCGCTCGGGATCTCGATCTCGGCATCTTTCGCGCCGTCCCATCGGTACGCCCGCCGGTGGACAAGGTCAACATATCCCGTGAACGTGTCCGCGGCGCCGATGGCGATCTGCAGCGGCGCCACCTTGTTCCCGAATGCGGCACGGAGCGCGTCCAGGGCTGCCGTTGGATCGGCGTTCTCCCGGTCGCACTTGTTGATGAAGAAGCATGTCGCGGTGTTGGTGGCCCGTGCCAGCGCGACGGCGTTCTCGAGGCCCGCCTCGACCCCGCCGGACGCATCCATGACAAGGAGCGCCCCGTCGGTGGCGTGGAATCCGGACACGACCTCGGCCGCGAAGTCGAGGTAGCCAGGGGTATCGAGGATCGTGATTCGCGTCCCATCGGTCTCGAATGTCGCGACAGCGAGGCTCAGCGATTCCTTGCGCTTCTGTTCCTCGGGTTCGAAATCGAGGTGCGAGGTTCCGTCGTCGACCCGTCCAAGTCGAGGGATCGCACCGGCTCGAAAGAGCAGCTGTTCGCCCAGCGTCGTCTTGCCGGAACCGGCATGGCCGGCCAGGACGACGCTTCGAATGTGGGGCAGGTCGACGTTCTTCATGGTCATGAACGGTCGGTCCTCTCTGCTGGCGAT
>JBDTOJ010000041.1:0-5808 GCA_039933295.1 Chloroflexota bacterium | reverse complement strand
GCTGCGAGCGGGAGATCTCGGCCGTGGCCGCGTCCTCCATGAGGTTGTTGATCGCCGCGGCGCCGTTGCCGGTCAGCCACGCATCGAGGTACTGGAGCGCGACCGAGATGTTGAGGCGCACGCCAGCCTCGGTCACGGTACCGCCCTCGACCCCGATGTCCGCGAGCTGTGCCGCGGTCACGGCGACGTCCCCCCGAAGCCGATCCCGCTGATTCGGCGCCGCGCCCAGGACCGCATCGAAGACCTCCGTCGCGAGCGGCACGAGGTCTGGATGGGCAACCCAGGTTCCATCGAACCCGTCGCGCGATTCGCGCTCCTTGTCCTCGCGAACGCGGGCCATCGCCGTCGCGTTCGCGGTCGCGTCACGCCGGGACGGGATGAACGCGGCCATACCGCCCATCGCGTGGGCACCGCGACGGTGGCAGGTCCGTACGAGCAGCTCCGTATAGGCGCGCATGAACGGGACCGTCATCGTCAGCTGCGCGCGATCCGGCAGGACCCGGTCCGGGCGCGTGCCGAAGGTCTTGATGCAACTGAACAGGTAGTCCCAGCGGCCGGCATTCAATCCAGAGACGTGCTCGCGGAGCTCCCACAGGATCTCGTCCATCTGGAACGCGGCGTGGATCGTCTCGATGAGGACGGTCGCGCGGACGCTCCCCTGCGGGATCCCGAGCGCGTCCTGGGCCCACCGGAATACGTCGTTCCAGAGCCGTGCCTCCAGATGCGATTCCAGCTTGGCGAGGTAGAAGTACGGACCAGTCCCGCGGTCGACTCGCTCAAAGGCGTTGTGGAACAGGAACAGGCCGGCATCGAACAGGCTCGCCGACATCGGCGCGCCGTCCACCAGTACGTGGCGCTCATCGAGGTGCCAGCCGCGGGGACGAACCAGCAGAACCGCCGGGTCGGCGCCCAGCGCGTAGTCCTTGCCCTCTGGCGAGGTGAACGTGAGTCGCTCGCGAACGGCCTCCCGCAGGGCCGCCTGCCCGCCGATCACGTTGGCCCACATAGGTGAGAGCGAATCCTCGAGGTCGGCCATGAAACAGCGAGCGCCGGAGTTCAGGGCGTTGATCATCATTCTGGGTTCGGCCGGGCCGGTGATCTCGACACGCCGATCCAGCAGGTCGGCCGGCGTGTCAGCGACCCGCCACGATTCGTCGGCCCGGATGGCTGCCATCTCCGCGAGGAAGCCGAGCTCGGCCCCGGCGCGGATCTCCGCCGCGCGTTCAATGCGGGCCGCCAGGATGCCGGCTCGCTGATCACGGAACCGTCGCTCAAGCTGCTCCAGGAAGGCGAGCGCGGCCGGCGTCAGGACGTCGGACGTGCCCTCGACATCGGGACCTGAGACGCTGATGCTCATGCCGGCCGTGTCGCTCACGCGCTCCGGCGGACCGTGGCGTCGATCAGGCCGTGCGGCTCGGTGGTCGAGACATAGACCATGTCCCGGTTGTCGAGCCCGAACGGCTCGAGGTTCACGGTCCAGTGATGGAGGTTCGGAAGGACCATCCGCACCCAGTCCATCGCGGGGTCCGCCTCAAGCATCGCCGTTGCCATGATCCAGACCGATGTCTGGACCGACGGGCTGAAGTGCTCGGCAAGGACGCTGAGGAGCGTGGATCGGGCGCCTTCAAAGGCTGCGTCGAAGTCGAAGCCGGGCTCGGCGGCCGTTTCACCGTAGCCCCAGACCGCGGTGATCCTGGTGGACATGATCCGATCGTCCGCCTCGGGCAGGGTCGTCCACGCGTCGCGCTCGAAGCCCGTGAACGCCGACCTGGTGGTCTTCATCACCGTCAGATCCTCGATCCCGGCCTCGACCGTCGCGCCGCCCGCGGACGCGGCCACGATGGCGACCCGGGTGAAGTCGCCGGATCGGGTGAAGGCGTCCGGCGAGTCACCGGACGCGACGGGAATACGCGACCAGCCGTGCTGCCGGAGCGTGATCACGGCCTTGTCGATCTGCGGATAGGCGGCGAAATGCCGCGCCAGGGCGAGTCCCAGCACCTCCCCTGGTCCCGTGAGGTGCTCGCGGGCGAACGCGTAGACCGTGTTCTTCATCGTGTCCGTCGCGACGATGTTCGCGTTGTCGCCGTCGACGTGGGCAGCCGTGAAATCGCCCTCGAGCGAAACGTCGACCGTCAGGTCGCGCATTTCCTGCCGATCCATGGATCGATCGACGGTGACCAGGCGGATCCGCGACTTGCCGTACCGATTCGCTCCAAGTTCGAACAACGGATCCTCCTGATTCATGTGGTCGGGCCGACCATTGCTGTCAGCCGGTCCCTCGCAATGTCCACGACGGCATCGAGCGCCCGATGGCGTTCCGTGTCGGGATCCTCGTCGAGGGCCGCGGCCATCGCCGGAAGCAATGCGGCGCGCGAGCGTCCGGCCACATGGACACAGTACCGGAACCCGAACCGGGCCTCGTATGCCGCGTTCAGGCGTTCGAGTTCGGCGGCCACGGCGGCGCGCACGGCCTCGGCCGATATCGCGACGTCCAGATCGTAGCCCTGCTCACGGAACGACATCCTCGAAACAGTCGACGGTGGCGCACCGAGGCGCGGGTGCGCGTCGATCAGCTCGATCTGTTCGATTTCCGGCATGGCGTGCGCGGTCTCGCGGGCCTCGGCGAACATCGATTCAACATCATCGAACGGACGCGCTGCGGCCAATCGATCCAGGAACCGAGGCGCCCCCTCGAACAGCGGCGCGACCATCGAAACGAACGCCGCCCGATTGGCCGCGTTCAGGTTGCCGAGCTCGAGGTTGGCGGTCACCACCCGCCGGCGTCGCGAAGGATCCGGTGCAGGATCCGTGCGGCGACCGTCCGCCGGTACTCGGCAGTGGACCGGACGTCGTCGATCGGCCGGAGTTCGGCGGCCAGCGCTTCCGCGGCACGATCGGCAACCTCCGGCGTCGGGCGCTGGCCCTCGAGTGCCGCCTCGCACGCCACGGCCCGGATCGGCGTTGACGCCACGGAGCCCAGAGCCACACGGACGTCAGACCAGCCGCTGGTCGGCCCGTGCGCCCGCCATGCCACGGTCATCACGACTTTGGAAATCGCCTGCGCGCGGCGCGTCCCGACCTTGCGGAACCGGAGTTGGCGACCGGGCGGAAGCGGAATCCGGATGCGGAGGATCAGTTCGTCCGCGGCGAGGGCCGTCTGGCGATAGCCCGTGAAGAACGCGTCGGCCGCGATCGTCCGCTCCTCGCGCGCGCTGCCGAGGACGATCTCGGCATCACCTGCGAGCAGAACCGGCAGCATGTCCCCGGCGGGCGAGGCGTTGGCGATGTTCCCGCCGAGCGTCCCGCGGTTCTGGATCTGGGCGGCTCCGATCGTTGCGGCGGCATCCACGAGCGCCGGCAAGTGTGCTCGGCACAGGGCATCGCGTCGGATCTCTGCGTACGTGGTGCGCGCCCCGAGGACGAGGACGCCCGATTCCACGGAGATGCCTTCGAGCGCGCGCAGGCGCGAGACATCGAGCAGGTGGTCCGGTGGTGGACCGATCTCGCCCGTGATCCGGACCATCAGGTCCGTGCCGCCCGCGATCGGTGTTCGGCGACCCCTGGCGAGAAACCCGTAGGCCTCAGGCAATGTCCTCGGGACGTCGATGGCCGGTTCGAAGGGCATGTCAGCCCTTGTCCCGGCGCCGACGCCTGAGCATCACGATGAGTCCGGCCAGCACGGCAAACCCGCCGATGATCTGGCGCGGCGACATCGCCACGAGAAGGTCACCGGACTCGCGGCCTGATCGACCTGCGACATCATCGTCAACGGCAGCGCCAACGGCCGGGCTGGCGGACGGCGACGCGGCGATGTCCGCCGCTTCGGTGGCGCTCGTGGTCTTGCTTGATTTGCTCATGCCGTATCCCCCGCAGCGACCGCGGCGATCGCCTCCACGATCTTCTGATAGCCCGTGCACCGGCACAGGTTGCCGGCGATCCCTTCACGGATCGCGTCATGATCGGGGCCGCCGCCATTATCCAGGTAGGCCCGCGCGGCCATGAGCATCCCGGGTGTGCAGATCCCGCACTGGGCCGCACCGAACGTGAGGAACGCCTCCTGAAGGGTGTCGAGGTCGCCCAGCTCGCGGGCTGCCAGGGAGAGGCCCTCGACGGTCCGGATGATCCGCCCGTCCACCTGCGACATCGGCACGAGGCAGGCGTCGACAACCTGCCCGTCCATCAGCACCGAACAGGCCCCGCACTCCCCTTCCCCGCAGCCTTCTTTCGTGCCCGTCAGCGCCAGATCCTCGCGCAGGACATCGAGGAGGCGCCGGGAACCCGAAACCTCGACCTCCGCGGGCACGCCGTTGACCAGGAAGCGAATGGGCTTCACGCAGCGCCCTCCGACCCCGTGCCCGCCGCGTCGAGCGCCGCGAGGATCCGCTCCGGCGTGGCCGGGAGTTCCGTGACCCACACACCGACGGCGTCGTGGATGGCTGCAATGACCGCGGGCGCGCCAACATCCATCGGCAGCTCGCCGACACCCTTGGCCCCGTGTGGCGCCCCGCTGAACGGGGACTCGACGAGGATCGTGGTCATGTTGGGGGCATCGAGCGCGGTGGGAATGAGATACGTCGCGAGACGGTCATTCAGGTAGCGGCCGTTATCCAGCTTGATCTCCTCGATCGTGGCATAGCCGATGGCCTGGAGCGTCCCGCCTTCGACCTGGCCCTCGCACAGGATCGGGTGGAGCACCTTGCCGACATCGTCGACCGCCACCACGTCCCGGACCGAGACCTCGCCGGAATCGAGATCCACGTCCACCGAGACGACGCAGGCCGCCCAGCCGAAGGCCGGGTACGCATCGCCGCGGTAGGTCGCATCATCGAAGCTAATGCCCGGATATGGCTCGAAACGCTGGTCGATTCGGGTAACACCATGCGCGGCCGCGTCCGCGAGATAGACCTCCGCGAACGGGCGGCCATCATTGCGCGCCTCGACCTCTGCGCGGAGTCGGCGAGCCGCGTCGATGCACAGGGCCCCGACGACCATCGCGGTTCGACTCGCGACCGTGGGCCCGGAGTCCGGCACATACGCCGTGTCCACGGCGGCCATCTCGACAGACTCGGCCGCGATCCCGAGCTCGCCCGACACCATCAGCGGAAAGATCGTGTTTGTTCCCTGGCCCATCTCCGTCGACCCGATGAGGACGCGGATCCGACCGTCGGCGGCGAGTTCGACCGATGCGACCGACCCGATGTGGACCTCGCCCGAGCCGGTGAACCCGGCACCGTGCCACGCGAGTGCCAGCCCGATGCCCGACGCGCTCGACGCGGCACCCGAGCGCAGCCGACCGGGCGGCAGCATCCCGGAGCCGCCTCGGGCCGCGGCTGCGGTGGCGGTCACCTGTCGGATCCGTTCGAACTCGCTGGCCTCGACCGCGAGCCGGAGGACTTCCTGCGCGGCAACGCTCTCGCGGAGTACCTGGCCCGTCGGAGTCGTGTCGTTGAGTTCATAGGCATTCCGGCGCCGGAGTTCCGCGGGGCTCATGCCGAGGCGCTCGGCCAGCCGGTTGAGGTGCGTTTCCATCGCGAACTCGACCTGCGGCGCACCAAACCCACGAAACGCACCGTTGGGCGGAGTGTTGGTCCGGCCGGCGCGGGCCCGGATCCGAACGTTGGCGCAGCGGTACGGGCCACCCGAATGGAGCGCACCCCGGGACAGCACAACGGGCGTGAGCGTGCAGTACGCGCCGCCGTCCATGATGACCTCGATGTCCTGGGCGACGAGCGTCCCGTCGGCCATGATCCCGGTCCGGTGGCGGACGATCGCCGGGTGGCGCTTTGTGGTCGCGGCGAGGTCCTCGTG
>JBDTOJ010000040.1:0-5073 GCA_039933295.1 Chloroflexota bacterium | reverse complement strand
TACGACTATCCGCAGTACGCCGAGGCCGCGCTGCGCCTCGGAGCGGCAGGGTTCGTGCTGAAGACAGCACGGACTACCGAGCTCGTCGACGCCATCCGGCGCGCTGCGTCGGGCGGCCTGGCGTTCGGCAGCAGGCCGCGGCCGAGTGACCGCACCCGCCTCTCGCCCCGGGAACTCGACGTCGTGGGTCTGGTCGTCGAGGGCCGTAGTAACGACGAGGTCGCGGCAGCCCTGGGCATCGGGGCGAAGACGGTCGAGACGCATCTGGCCCGCCTGTTCGAACGCTTCGGGATCGCGTCGCGCACCGAGCTGGCGACGCGCGCCCTGCGCGAGGGCTGGCTGGACCTGCCCCCGGACTGACGGTCCGGCGCTCCTCGTCGGATGACTAGCGCCCGGCGAGAACTGCCTCTAACCATTGTGCCGGTGTGCCGTTGAAGATGGCCTGTTCGTATTGGGGCTCGGTGATGCGATACCGGACACCGTCGGGAGCCACTCCCGTGAACCCCACCCAGGCTGCCGTCAGCCACGGCGTCCGATCCAGACGCACTGAGCCGATCAGCGTCGCGGCCCTGGGACCCCAAGGGTTCGAACCCGACCATTTGAGCTGGCCACCGCCAAGCTCCCCGGGAGGCCCCCAGACGGCCGGCGCGACAATGAACGGCCCGGTCACCTGCGGACTCACCGCCGTCGGTTCGACGCCCGAGGGATCGATCGCCATCCACGCCTCGATCCGCAGATCGGTCCAGCCTGCGAACGCCACCATGTCCGCGACGTCAATGGTGAATGTGCCCGCGACGAAACCTGAGGCGCCCCCTCCCGAGGCACCACCTTCGCCCGTGACCACTGAGCTGATGGCGTCCGGCGCCGGCACCGCGATCCGATCCAGCCCGAGATCCACGGAATAGTCGCTCGGCGTGGCGGTCTGCCGGAGCCCCGATTGACCGAGCTGGATGCCCACGCTGACGATTGCTGCCACGGTGACGAGCGCCGCGAATGTCCGGAGCGAGGCCCTCCCTACCGGCACCCGTCGCAATGTCCCGACGATCCACCAGGCCGGCAGAGCGAGGATCGCGGCGACCGCGACGAGATCGAGGGGACCCGACCAGCCGATGAGGGCGTACGTCCCGAATACGATCGCGCCCATCGCCGCCACGGCCCATCGAACCGACTCGACGCGATAGCCGGCGCGCCGTGCCACGACCGACGGAGCGGCGCTGCCCGCAACGTAAAGGGCAACGCCGATGGCGAGGTAGGACACGGGATCAAAGGCGAAGGCACCGACGAATCGCACAAGTGCGACGGTCACCGCCCACGCGACGGCCGCCACCAGGAGCCCAAGGGCCCAGCCGTAGACGCCGGTCCTGACGAGCGCCCACGACCCGGCGCCCGCAGCGGCGAGCAACCGGCGCGGGCTTCGTCGTGCCTCGGTCATGGCTCGGGCGAGTCGATCGGGCGGCCCGAGGCGGTCGAGCGCGGTTCGCCGTGCAACGTCCACGTTGAGGCCCTCAGCCTGCAAGGCTACGGTCGAGTCGTCGAGATGCGCCCGCAGCTCTTCGACGATCTCCGCGCGCTCGGTATCCGCGAACGGAAGCGCGTCCGCAACGTCGCCGAGGAAGGCCTCGATGTCGTGCATCAGCCGGGACGCGGTGTCGTCACGAGCCGGACGCTCGCGGTGAACGACGCCCAGCCGGCCTCGAGTTCGGCCAGCGTCGTCAAGCCCGCGCGGGTGATCCGGTAGTAGCGCCGGCGCGGGCCGAGCGTTCCTGCCCGCCAGCTCGCCTCGATGGCGCCTTCGGCCTCGAGGCGATGGAGCGCCGGATAGAGCCATCCCTCGCCGGGCTCGATGGCCGCGCCGCTGCGCTCGCGGATCTGCTGGCGGATCTCATAGCCATGCAGCTCGGCGTCGCGCAGCACACCGAGGACGAGCAGTCGCGTGGTCCCTTTCAGGAGCTGTGACTTGTCCAACTCGGCTATCTACCTCGCCAACTGATGTAGTAGGCCAGATTGCGCGCCAGCCAACCGGCTGTCAAGCCCAGTCAGCGGCAGGAGTTGTGGCCGAAGCCGGACAGGGCGCGATCGCAGTAGGTGCGTCCCTCGCCCTGCGGATCGAGCCACCAGCCGTTCGAATCATGCCGAAGCACGAGGCGGAGTTGCCCGCCGGCCGACACGTCGGTCGCGCCGCCGATGATCGTGACGAACACGTGCACCTCGTGCGCCGAGACGGCGCCATCCGGCACCGTGATCGTGACTCCGCTGCCCGGGCGCGGGACCTTGATCCCGGCCCGGAGGTCACCGTCGAGGTCCTTGAGGGCTGCTTCGAGGGAGCCGAACCTCCGCGGCGTGCCCGGCCGTGGAACGAGCTCGATGGCCCCCCACTGACCGGCCTCCGCGAATGACGCGGGGAACGGTTCGTCGGCCGCAGTGACCACGCTCGGTTGGACCTGGGCGCAACCGAGAACGATGAAGGCGACCAGCCCCAGTCCGAATCGGGTCATTGGACCGCCAGCAGGATCAACGCGCTCGAGACTCCCCGCCAGGGAACAGCAATGGCGATGAGATACGTCCCCGACCCCAGCAACCCGAGGTCGACGTAGTCGATGCCCGCCCGGTTGGGGTTGACGACAGTCAGGAGCCGCCCATCGACGCCGCTTCCGTCGACGATCTGCGTCACGGCCGCACCGTCGATCGGTCCGAAGTCACCTGCAACGATCGTCCGACCTGAGGAGATCGCGACCGGCGTGAGGTCGCGGATCTCGGCGGGGTCGATGACCAGCGTGATACGGGAAAACAGTCGAGTGGATTGGCCGGGACGGGTCCAGGCGCATTCGATGGTGGCGTCAGCGGCGCAGACCACGATGCGGCCGCCGCTCGCGTAGTACGCATCGCGCAACCGCTGGCTGACAGCATCCGGGGCGACGTCGTCCGCGATCGTCCCGACATCGCGACTCGGCGTCGTCCCTGGCGTGACACTCCCAACCCGGGCGCCGAATCCGAAACCCAGGATCAAGCCGACGATGAGTCCGGCGCCTAACAAGGCGACGCCGGAACTCAGCCGTGAGCGAGGATCGACACTCGACCCGGTCATGCGCCGATGGTAGGCGACCTGCTGGCCCGCCGCCGTCGCGTAGCGCCGAACCAAGCGGTGCCCGCGAGCGCCCCGTACACACCGCCGCTCACCGCCGGTTATCCTTCAACACGGCCCCGAACGAGCCCCTCGACGCAAGCAGGGACAGGCGGCGCGCGGCGCGGCGGCCATGACACCGGACCCATTGCCCAATCATCAGGTGGTGCTCATGAAGATCGGAGTCGCCAGGGAAACCGCGGCCGGCGAACGGCGCGTGGCCCTGGTACCCGAAGCCCTCGGCAAGCTCACGGCCGCCGGGCTCGAAATCCTCGTCGAGGAAGGCGCCGGACTCGGCGCTCTGATCCCCGATTCGGCGTATGTCGATGCGGGCGCGACGATCGTCAAGACCGATGCGCTCTACGCGCAGTCGGACGCGATCCTGCGAGTCCAGAAGCCGAGCGAGGCCGAGGTCAAGCGCCTTCGATCCGGTCAGGCCGTGGTCGGGTTGCTCGGCCCGCTCCTGGATCCGAAGCTCATGGAGACGCTGGCCAAGGCCGGCGTCAGTGCCATCAGCCTCGACGCGATCCCGCGGACCCTGTCCCGGGCCCAGACGATGGACGCGCTATCGAGCCAAGCCAACGTGGGTGGGTACAAGGCGGTGCTCATCGCGGCCAACGCGTTCGGACGGTATTTCCCGCTCCTGACCACCGCGGCCGGCACGGCCAAGCCCGCGAACGTGTTGATCCTCGGGATCGGCGTCGCCGGCCTCCAGGCCATCGGGACCGCCCGGCGCCTCGGCGCCGTCGTCTCGGCCTATGACGTTCGCCCGGAAACCCGCGAACAGGCCGAGTCCCTCGGCGCCAAGTTCGTGACCCTCAAGACCCAGATCGACGCGACCGGTGCGGGCGGCTACGCCCGCGAGCTGACCGCAGAGGAGCGCGCTTCGCAGCAGGCCGAGCTCAACGAGAGCATCGGCAACATGGACGTGGTCATCACCACGGCCCAGGTTCCGGGTCGCAAGCCGCCGGTCCTCGTGACCGCCGCGGCCGTCGAGCTGATGAAGCCTGGCTCCGTGATCGTGGACATGGCCGCGACCGCGCTCGGCGGCAACTGCGAGCTCTCGAAGGCTGGCGAGGAAGTCGTCACCGACAACCTCGTCACGATCATCGCCCCGGACAACCTGCCGGCTGCGATGCCGATCGGGTCGTCCGCGTTCTACGCTCGCAACCTGTCCGCGCTGCTCTTGCAGCTCGTCAAGGACGGCGCGTTGAACCTCGACCCGACCGATGAGATCGCCGGTCCCGTGACCATCACCCACGGCGGCGAGATCCGCTCCGAAGCCGTGAAGAAGCTGCTCCAGCCGGCCGGAGGTGCCGCATGAACACCGAAATCCTGGCCGCCCTGACGGTCTTCGTGCTGGCGATCCTGTGCGGCTTCGCCGTGATCAGCAAGGTCCCGGCCACGCTCCACACCCCGTTGATGTCGGGGGCCAACTCGATCCACGGCATCGTGCTCGTTGGCTCGATGCTCATCGCGGCCACGGCCACCGACCTGCTCAGCCAGGTATTGAGCCTCGTGGCCGTCGCCTTCGCGACGATGAACGTCGTCGGTGGCTACGTCGTCACGGACCGGATGCTCCAGATGTTCAGGAAGAAGGTCACCGCGGCGAAGCCGGCCGCGGACGCGGCGGCGCCGGCCGAGAAGGTCGGGGCCTGACGCAATGGATTTCATCGAAGTCCTCGTCCGGATCGCCTGGCTCATCGGAGCCGCGTCCTTCGTCCTTGGCCTGATGCGGATGAACTCGCCCGCCACGGCCCGTAACGGCAACCTGTTGTCAGCCGGCGGCATGGCGATCGCCATCGGTGCGACGCTCGTGTTCCTCGTCGCGGGCGGCCTCAGCGCGACCGGCTGGATCATCATCGTCGTCGGCATTGCCATCGGCGGCGGGGCCGGGCTGTACACCGCCCGGACCGTGAAGATGACCGCGATGCCCCAGCTGGTGTCGCTGT
>JBDTOJ010000039.1:0-36716 GCA_039933295.1 Chloroflexota bacterium | reverse complement strand
CGGACCTCCAGAGCACCATCCGGACCGCCGCCGAGGCATGGGCCGCGGATGTCCGAACGGGCGCGTTTCCGGGGCCCGCGGAGACGGTCCGGATGGATGAGCAGACCCTTGACGAGGTCCTCGGTCGAACCGCCCTGGATCGGGCGTCGGGCGATGGCGCGGATGCCACTGGCGCGGGTATGGGCTTCGAGGCCGGCATTCCACTGGACCGAGACCTCTGATCGGTTTGCCCACGACGATCGTCCGGAGTCGCGCGGCCCTCCGCGCTGCCCTCCAGGAAGCACCCCGACCCATCGGCCTCGTCCCCACGATGGGCTGGCTTCACGACGGACATCGCGCCCTCATGCAGCGGGCCCGGGCCGAAAACCGGACGACCGTCGTCTCGATCTTCGTGAATCCTCGCCAATTCGGAGACCCCGCCGATCTGGCCCAGTATCCAAGGAACGAAGCTCGTGACGTCGCCACGTGTGAGGCGGCAGGCGTCGACATCGTCTTCGCCCCGGGCGTTGACGAGGTGTACCCGCCCGGCTTCGACAGTCTCGTCCGCGTCGGCGCCATCGCCCAACCCCTGGAGGGGATGGCTCGACCGGGCCATTTCGACGGCGTTGCGACCGTCGTCGCCATCCTGTTCGGGCTGGTCCGTGCCGAGCGAGCCTATTTCGGCCAGAAGGACGCGCAACAGGTGGCGGTCATCCGACGGATGGCGATCGATCTCGCGATTCCGACCGAGGTGGTTGCGTGTCCGACCATTCGCGAGCCCGACGGCCTGGCGATGAGCTCGCGCAACGTCCACCTCTCGCCCGGCGAACGTCAGGCCGCGCCCGTCCTGCACCGCTCACTCGTGGCTGCTCGTGAGGCCTGGGAGGCGGGTGAGCGCTCGGGTGACAGGCTCCGATCGATCATCCGGGACGTCCTTGCGGGAGAACCGTTGGCGGTCGTCGAGTACGTCTCGTGCGCCGGGGCCGAATCGCTGGAGGAACTTGCGGTCGTCACCGGACCGGCGCTCCTGTCCCTTGCCGTCGAGGTCGGCACGACCCGGCTCATCGACAACGAACCCCTCGGCTGACGACGAGATCGAGTCGGAACCGCCGACTCGTGGCCAAAGCCCCGGCCGCATCGTCAGTGGCGAGGCTCGCTGGCGACCTCGAAGATCCGGTCGACGTCGAGGTTTTCCGCGACCAGCTGCTTGATCAGCTCGATCTTGACCAGGTCTGCGGCGTGCGTCTTGACCAGGAGGTCGTGGACCTCGGACGCCACGGCGTAGGTGTCCTCATCGACCAGCGTTGCGCACAGGTCGGCCCGCCGGATGGCATCGATGACCGCGGGTCGTGGGCGGTAGCCGCCGGTCAGGACAAGACCGATCGCGGCGCCGTCGTGATCGTCCGGTATCGCACGGGTCGTGCCCTCTTCATCGTCGTTTCGGTTCGAGCGACCCGCCAGCCCGAGTTGATGCGCGGTCGTGAGCGTCAGGATCACATCCTCTCGGTCGCCCGGCACGATGACGAGCGTGCCCGGGCCAACCCGTTCGAGCATGTGGCGTGGCTCCATGGCCCCGACCGCCACACCATCGATCACCCGCTCGAGATCGGGGCCTTCGTGCAGAACCTCGCCGTGCACGCCCTCCAGGATCATCTCGAGGGTCGGATTGGACAGGATGGGTCGGATCGGCAGGACACCGAGGAGCGGAATGTCGTACGGTGCCAGCCCGTTTGCAATCACCCTGGCAATGCCCGGCTGTGCGTCGATGTCGACCTTGTTCACGATCGCCCCGGCCACGATCACGCCGTTCGCCCGGAAGAGCGCGGCGTTGAGGACGATCTCGTCGATCGGGCGCCCGACCCCGCCTTCGCTGACGATGACCGTCGGTGATCCGAGCATCGCCGCGACGCGCGCGTTCGAGAGGCCGATGACTGCGCCGACGCCAGCGTGCCCGGTTCCTTCGATGAGGAGCACATCGTGGTCTCGGTAGTGCGCCTGCGCGCGCAGGATCCGATCCCCGAGGTCATCGACCACCTCGCCTGCAATGTAGGCCTTGGTGAATCCGCGCGGGATGTGGACGGGGCTCATGACGCTGTACGGCTCGCGCAACCCGAAGGTCTCGTGCATGAGCACGGCGTCCTCGTCGGCCGGCTCGCCGTGGTCGATCACCGTTCGTTGGCCGACCGGCTTCATGAACCCGGTCCGCAGCCCGCGCGACAGAAATCCGTTGAGGAGCCCGAGCGAGGTCGTGGTCTTGCCCCGGTTCTGGCCCGTTGCGGCGAGATAGAGCTGGCGCATCAGCGCCCGAGCCCGCGCATGCCCGGCTTCGCGCGCCTGACTCTGGTCAGGTGTGCGCCGTGGTCTTGCGCTCGATCAACTGCACGCCGTCGCGGAGTCGCGTCATGAGGTCCGCATCCACGGCATCCGGCTCGAGGTACGGCCCCAGCCGGTCCATGACATCCGCGAGCAGGCTCAGAAAGACGACCGAGTCGGCGACGAAAAACTGGGGCTCGTTGTTGTAGCGCACGAGCGTGAGTCGGCCCTGGAGGACACGCCGCTCGTCGACATGGGCGATCTGGGTCGCGAAGTTGTGGCCCTGGATGCCGTCGGGATTGTTGAGGAAGTTCAGGGCGTTGTCGATCGCGAGACCGAACCGCGCCCGCCAGGCGACCAGGCGCTCATGGACCTCAGGCGGAATGCGGACTTCGGCAACCTCATCGAAGACCTCGGGGGCGACCGTGAGGAGGCCGACGAGCGTCGTCCCTGCCCGCGCGCCGAGCATCACCTGAAGACTTCGCTCGAGGGTGAAGACCTCGGAATCGAAGCGAGGGCTGGTGATGACGTCGGTCAGCAGGTCCTCGACGTTGTCGAGGGTGCCGGGTTCAGCCACCGCGTTGGCGAGGTGGCTGATTTCCTCCTTGAACAGGAACTTCTCTTCGTGGTCGAGCATGCCCGCGATGGTAGCACCGAGAATCGCGAGACCCCGGCGTTGCCGGGGTCTCGACGCACCAGATGACGTATGCGACCGCGCCGAAGGCGCCAACGCCGGGATGAGCCAGATGAGACGAGGCTTACGGGTACAAGCCTCGCATCTGCATCGCGTCGGCAACCCGTTCCACGGCGAGGAGGTAGGCGGCGGTCCGCATGTCGCACTGCTCGCGACGAGCGATGGCCAGGACCGAGGTGAAGGCCTTGACCATGATCTCCTTGAGCTTCTCGTTGACGACCGCCTCGCTCCAGTGGTCGCGATTGAGGTCCTGCACCCATTCGAAGTACGAGACCGTCACGCCACCCGCGTTGCAGAGGATGTCCGGGATCATGAACTTCGACTTCTTCCAGAGGATCTGGTCCGCCTCCGGCGTCGTCGGGCCGTTGGCAGCCTCGGCGATCAGTCGAGCCTTGACGTCGTCCGCGTTGGCCGCCGTGATCTGATTCTCGAGGGCGGCCGGGATCAGGATGTCGCAGTCCACGGTCAGGACGTCGGTGCTGGAGACGTCGATCGATCCGGGGTAGCCCTGAACCGTGCCGTGCTCCTGCTTCCAGGCGATGACCTTGGAGATGTCGAGGCCGGCGGCGTTGTGAATTCCGCCGGTGGAGTCAGACACGGCGACGACGGTCGAACCTTCGGCGGAGATCAGGGTTGCGGCAATCGACCCGGCGTTGCCGAAGCCCTGGACTGCAACACGAGCCTTCTTCAGCTCGAGCCCGAGGTGGCGAGCCGCCTCGATGATACAGAACACGGTGCCCCGAGCTGTCGCTTCATTGCGGCCCTCGGAGCCGCCCAGGCTGATGGGCTTGCCCGTGACGACGCCCGGCACGGTGTACCCGGCGTGCATCGAATACGTGTCCATCATCCAGGCCATGATCTGGGCGTTGGTATTGACGTCCGGAGCCGGGATGTCCTTCTCGGGCCCGATCAGGATCTCGATCTCGGTAAAGAACCGACGGGTCAGCGCCTCGACCTCGCGGATGGAGAGCTTCTTGGGATCGACGATGACGCCGCCCTTGCCTCCGCCGTACGGAATGCCGACGACCGCGCACTTCCAGGTCATCCACATGGCGAGGGCCTTGACCTCGTCGCGGGAAACGTTCTGGTGGTAGCGAATGCCGCCCTTGGCGGGGCCGCGGCCCAGGTTGTGCTGGACCCGATAGCCAGTGAAGACGCGCACGGATCCATCGTCCATGTGGACGGGAAAGTGGACGGTCAACTCACGACGCGGCTCGCGCAGAACGGCGCGCATGCCCTCATCGAGGCCGAGGCGCTCGGCAGCCAGATCAAATTGTTGCTGCGCTACGGCCCACGGATTGACCGGGACAGTAGCGGGCTCGGTGGTCATGTGAGTGGAGTTCCTCCGACTCGGGCCGGCGAACTCCGGACCGAATGCTGAGCCGTCTCCCGGACGACCCCACGGTGCGCGACGCGCGTCCGACCAGCGGAACGCCTCACGCGCGGAAAGCGTTCGGAGTATAGCGGGGCGTCCGGCATTCCGACACGCGGCGGCACCCTGATCGCAACCTTGTTGCAACCTTGTCGCTTGCGGTGCGGTTGGTGGCGGTTACTCGGGACGGTAGAGAACGACCGCTCCGACACAGCCGGGCCCGAGGTGTGGGCCGACAGAAGGTCCGACCAGATCGATCGTGACCTTGGCGGGGTCGATCCCGCCTTTCGCCCGGGCAACGAGCTGGTCGCGGAACAACTCGACGTCGGCATTGGTCGTATGGAGGACGGAGAGCCGTTCCATGGGGCGGGAGGCGATCAACTCGATCGCCCGTTCGCGGGCCTTGCTGCGGGTCCGGACCTTGTCCCTCGTTTCGACGGCGCCATCCTTGATCTCGATGATCGGCTTGAGCGACAGGAGCGTCCCGATGGCCGCCTGAGCGCCGCTGATCCGCCCACCGCGCTTCAGGTACTCGAGGGTGTCGAGGGCAACGATCATCGCGATGTCTCCGCGACGCCCCTCACAAACCTCGGCGATCTCCTCGGCCGTCGCGCCATCCTTCGCCATCGCGACGGCGAGTTCGGCCAGGAGCCCCTCGCACATCGACGCGCCGAGCGTGTCGACGATGCGGATGTCCTTGCCGGGCAGCATCCCCTTCGCGATCTCCGCGCTCTTGATGGTGCCGGACAAGGTGCCGGCCACGTGAATGGACACGATCGAATCGGCGCCACCGTCGAACGCTGCCTGGTAGGCCGCGAGGAAGTCGCCGGGCGCCGAAGCGGCGGTCGTCGGAAACGGAGCCGACGGCGCCGTCATGCGCTTCCAGAACTCCAGTGTGGACAGATCGACGCCGGCCTTGAACGTCTCCGCGCCGAAGGTCACGGCCAGAGGCACTACACCTATCCCCAGTTCGGCGGCATAGGCCGGATCGAGGTCGGATGCGGAATCCGTGATGATGGCAACGGGGCTCATTGGGGTCTCCCTCCCTGCTGGGGCCTGGGCGGCGGCGCGGTGTGGGTTGTCGGGATGATACGGGTCGGATTGCGATCCGCATACCCAAAATCGGCGCCCGAGCCGTTCCTCATTCGACATCCGGCGACCCGCTACCCTTCGCGGGATGGAACGATCCCTCCGGGCGGTCCTGATCGGGACCTTCACCCTGCGCTTCAGCACCGGCCTGACCGGGGCGATGCTGGCGTTCTACCTTGCCGACCTCTCGACAGCCGGAACAAGCGGGATCGACGCCAAGGTCGTCGGATTGCTGGCGGCCGCGTTCTATCTGGCCGAATTGGTGCTGTCGCCGATCTTCGGTGTCCTGGCTGACCGGCTGGGGCACCATCGGGTGATGCTCCTCGGGCCGGCATTCGGGGCCGTTGCCGTGATCCTCACCGCGCTGACCACCCACGTGGGCGTCCTGGCTGGGACGCGAATCCTTGAAGGGGCCTCCACTGCCGCCTCGGTGCCGGCGATCCTTGGGTTCATCGCGCTCGCGACCGCCGGCGATGAGGGCCTCAGAGGCAAGGCCTCGGCCCGCTTTGAAGGCGCCACGCTCGCCGGACTCGGGGCGGGGTTCATCGTCGCGCCGCTCCTGTTCCAGGCAATCGGCACCAACGCCTTCCTGCTCAACGCGCTGATCTATCTCGGGTCGTTCCTGATCTACCGCTACGGCGTGGCCGGCGCAGATGCCATGTCCGGGCCGCGTCCCGCGAACGCCAACGGGCTACGGCGCTACCTGGGCCTGATCCGAAGCTCGCACGTCCTGCTCCTGGCGCCGACGTGGATCGCGGTGAACGCCTCGATCGGGCTCTGGTTCAGCCAGTCGCTCTTCCAGTTCTCGAAGCGCAATCCCGCCTTCCCTGATCAGTGGCTGCTCCAGGGCTTTTCACCCGCACAGATCACCGTCGGGGCGATCGTGATCGCGATCGTCTTCGGGACCGGGATCTGGTGGTGGGGCAATCGGTTCGATCGGTTTCGTCGCACCACGATCATCCTGTTCGGAGTTTTCGGGGGCCTCGGTCTCGTCGCAGCCGGACTCGTGGTCAATCACGCCGGCTTCGGGGTCGGTGATTCCCTCCTCGTTACCGGGTCCGTCATGGTCGCCGCGATCGGGTTTGCGGCCGGCTTGTTCCTCCTTGCCGGGGCGACCCCTGCGGCCGTCGGGCTGCTGGCTGACGTCAGCGAGCAATTCCCCGCGGATCGCGGGGCGATCATGGGCCTCTACTCCGTCTTCCTGGCCATCGGCCAGATCGGTGGCAGCCTGATCGGTGGGGTCGTCGCCGACGGGCTGGGGATGGACGGACTCCTCCTGGCGACGGGCGGGCTCCTGATCCTCGCGCTCGTGCCCCTGTCTCGTCTGCGCGGCATGGAGCACTACTTCGGGCCGGGAGCGCCGACAGTGCTGGGTGATCCCGCGTGACGCAGGAAACTGCATCGGGCTGGGTACCCGTGCCGCTGGCTCGAGGTACCCACGGCGCGGTCGTGGCACCACATCATCTCGCGACCGCTGCGGGGCTCATGGCCCTTCGCCGAGGCGGGCACGCGGTCGATGCCGCGATCGTGACGAACGCCGTGCTTGCGGTCGTGATGCCCAATGGCTGCGGCATCGGGGGCGATGCGTTCTGGCTGATCTGGGACGCAGTCGAACGACATCAGGTTGCGCTGAACGGATCGGGCCGCGCTCCTGCCGGCGTTGACGCGGCTGCCCTTCGATCTCGAGGTCTGACGGTCCTTCCCCTGCGCGGCCCACTCTCGGTCACGATTCCCGGAGCGGTCCGGTCGTGGGCAGATACGCACGCGCGATTCGGTCGTCTGTCGCTCGATGAACTCCTGGCGCCAGCGATCGAACTCGCTCACGACGGCTTCCCGGCGTGGCCCGGATTCATCGATGCCGTTGAGCGCATGGCGCCAGTCGCGGACGAAGCGGTTGGGCCTAACGCCGGGTTCCGCGAGGTCTATCGGCCGAACGATCGGCCGTGGCTTCCCGGCGAGCGGGTCCGTCTTCCGGCGCTCGCCGCCACCCTCGCGCGACTCGTGGACGAGGGCTTCGGTGCCTTCTACGACGGCGGGCTGGGCGATCGCCAGGCACGAGTGCTGTCCACCCTCGGCGGTTCGCACACGGTCGCAGACTTTTCAACCCATTCGTCGACGTGGACCGAGCCCATCGAGACGACCTATCACGGCGTCCGCGTCACGACCCATCCGCCGAATGCCTCGGGCCTGGTGGCGCTCGAGATCCTCAACATCATGGAGGCGGGCGGTCCGCCGGATCGAGGCATCTTCGGTCCAAGGGGCCCGGTGGACGCCCGCTGGATTCATCGCATGATCGAGGCGGCGAAACTCGCCATCGCCGATCGAGACCGGCACTTGACGGACCCGGAGCGGCACGATATCCCGATCGCGCATCTCCTGGACAAGGGGTACGCCAGCACGTTGGCTGCCCGGATCTCGCCGGATCGGGCATCGGTCCCGGGTCCATCCGCCAATCGCCGGGGCGGCGGAACGATCTATCTCGGCGTTGTCGACGGGGCCGGGAATGCCGTCAGCCTGATTCAATCGAACTACCTCGGCTTCGGGAGCGGGGTGGTGGATCCAACAACCGGCATCCACTATCAGAACCGGGGCAGCTATTTCTCCCTCGACGAAGGTCACGCGAACGTCCTGGCGCCAGGCAAACGTACGCTCCACACGCTCTTGCCGGGCATGCTCTTCAAGGACCCGGATCACCCCTGGATCGTGGCCGGATCCATGGGCGGCGATGCCCAGCCGCAGATCCACGCCCAGCTCGTCAGCTCGCTCGTCGACGGGGGGGTCGGGATCCAGACCGGCGTCGCCGCCCCGCGCTGGTATGTCGATTCGGCCAATCACTTCGCGCCGCCAGATATCGTCCGCGCCGAACCGCGTTTCGAGACTGGGCTCCTGGAGGCCCTGGAAGCGATGGGCCACCACGTCCAGCGAACCGAACCGTTCGACGGCTCGCTCGGCCATCAGCACGCCATCGAGCTCATCAGCGGCGGCCCGTCGGCGGACAGAGGGTCCCTCGCGGCAACCACGGACCCTCGAAGCGCCGGCCTTCCGGCCGTCTGGTGAGACCGCCCGACGTGCCTCATATGCAATACTCCGCTCCCCGCACAACGCCAGTCCGGAGGATTCGGTGACCTCGAACGTCGGCCAGAGTTACCCCTACTCCAGCGAGACCAACGCGGAGCGTGCCGCCGCGATTGCCGGGCTGGTTGCAGCCCGCGACGGCCTGGCCGCGACCCTGGGCGCGGAAACGACCCCGCTCAACATTCGCGACCGCTGGTGGGTCTGGAAGTGCCCGTCGAGCGGCTGTCCGGGCTTCCTGCATGCGGCGGGCTTCGCCCGGGACCTCCACGCGCTGTTCGTCGTATGCGACGGAACGTGCGCGAAAACGTTCCTGCGCTGACGATCCCGCCGGACCCGCGCGCACCTGTAACGGATGCGGAGGTTGCCGCCTCTCGACGACGGCTCCGCGTCGATGGCATCGGGATCATCGCAACCGCCATTGGATTCGGTCTGGTGTACGGCCTCGCGGCGCGCGCCGCCGGCTTCTCGCCGATCGAGGCAAGCGGCATGTCGGTCCTGGTCTTTGCGGGCGCAGCGCAATTTGCGGCGGTCGGCTACGTCCTCAATGGGTTCCCGTGGGCCGCGGTCCTGGTGCTCACGGCATTCCTGAACGCGCGGCATTTCCTGTATGGCGCCGCCCTGGCGCCATACCTCGTTGATCAGCCCCGACCGGTCCGGGCGCTGATGGCCCACGTCCTGACCGATGAGTCCTTCGCCCTGACGATCGCCCACTTCCGGCGGATCGGCCGTTCCGACATGCCCGGGTACTGGTGGGCGGCCATCGTCACCGTGTTCATTCCGTGGAACCTTGCGACGCTCGCCGGCGTGATCGTCGGCGGGCAAATCCCGGACCCATCGCGGTACGGTCTCGATGTCATCTTTCCTGCGGCGATGGCAGGCCTGGCCGTCGGGCTGATCACCGGGCGGCGCGAACTTGTTGCCGCCGTCGTCGGGGCGGTCGTGGCCGTAGGTGTGGGCCTCGCCTGGGATCCAGCCGCGGGCATCATCGCCGGAGGCCTTCTCGGTCCAGCGGTTGGCATGGTCACGCCACGGGGCCGAGGTGATCGCCCGCACGAAGCGGTGATCGTGTTCACCCCGCACCTTGACGATCCCTCACAGGACCGCGATCCCGATCCGATCGGTGAACTGTCCGAGGCGGTCGACGACGTGTCCGGACCGGACCAGCAGCGACCGGCGAGCGAGGCCCCGTCATGAGCACCGAGCTCGTCTATCTCGCGCTGCTCATGGGCGCGGTCACCTACCCATGGCGCGCTGTTCCACTGCTGGCGCCGGGGATCCACCGCCTGCCTCTCGTCGCCCGCGAGTACGTGCGTCTCGTCGGGCCCGCGATCCTTGCGGCCCTCGCGGCGGTCAACACGATGATCGCGATCGACCCCTCACGCCACCCGTCGCTCCACCTGGGCATCGAATGGCTCGCCGTCGGGGTCTGCGTCCTGCTCGTGGCCATCCGCCGGGGCCTCCTGGTCGGCCTCGTCGCGGCCGCGGCCATCGCCGCGCTGGCTCGAGTCGCGAACATCGCCTGATCTACGAGCGGACGGCGTCGACCTCGATCTCGACGAGGAGCGCCGGCTCGATGAGCGCGGCAACGACCACCAGTGTTGCGGCCGGCCGGATATCGCGGAAGACCTCGCCGTGGACCTCGGCAACGACGGCAGCGTGCGCGGGATCGGTCACGTACATCCGGGACCGAACGACGTCGCTGAGGCTGAACCCGACCTCGGCAAGGGCCGCCTCGATGATCCCGAGCGCCGCGTGGGCCTGACCGGCCGGATCGTGGGGATGGTCACCGCTCGGGTCCGTCGTTCCGGCCACCCAGCAGGTGTCGCCGATGACAACGGCCCGACTGTAGCCATATGGTGCCTCCCATGGGCTTCCGGAGCTGACCTGCCGCCGCACGTCAGGCGGGAGTGCGCCAGCGGAGGACCTCGGGGTCCCGTCCGGCGGCCAGAAGGGCTGCGGCGATCAGGGTCGTCCGGGGCACGATGGAACTGATCTCGAGGTACTCATCCGGCGAGTGGTCACGTCCTCCGACCGGCCCGAGGCCGTCGATCGAAGGAACGCCCATGCCCGACGTGGTGTTGGCATCGGATGCGCCGCCGGTCCCGACGTCAGCGGTCGAGAACCCAATCCGACTCGCCAGAGCGATGACGTGGTCCGCGAGTCGACCTGAGCGCTCGAGCTTCTCCATCGGCTGCCAGCCCGCCATCTGGGTGATTTCGACCGTCACATCGGGTACGCCCGGGTCGGCCGCGATGGCACGGATCGCCGCGATCGCCTCCTCGAGTTCGGTCCGCGTCACCCCGCGCACGTCAACCTCGAGGTTCGCCAGATCCGGGACGATATTCGGCCGGGTCCCGGCCTGGAAGACCCCGACGTTCGCGGTGACGCCGGACCATCGGCCGTTGAGGGCCTGGATGCGCTCGACCATCCGCGATCCGGCGTGAATGGCGTTGCGACCCATCTCCGGCTCAACGCCGGCATGCGCGGCGCGGCCGCGAACCGTGAGTCGAAGGTCGGCGATGCCCTTCCGGGACGATACGAAATCGCCGTTGGCGCGCGCACATTCGAGGACGAAGCAGAGATCGGATCTGGCCGCGATCTCGCGGATGTGGGGTGTGGAGCTCGGCGACCCGATCTCTTCGTCGGGGTTCGCGACGTACGTGATCCGCTCGAATGGCAGGTCCTGCCACCCGTCGCGCAGCGATCGAAGCGCTCTCAAAGCATGAATGCCGGCCAGGAGTCCGCCCTTCATGTCGGTGACTCCCGCGCCCTGGGCGATGTCACCGTCGATCGTGAACGGCCGCTCCGATACCGTGCCGTCCGAGAACACGGTATCCATGTGCCCGATGAGGAGCACCCGCGGTCCTGCGCCTTCTCGCCCCTGGAACGTGCCGATGACCGTGTCGCCGTAGTTGCCGGCCGGGTCCGCCCGACGCTCGACATCCCCGCCCAGGTCGGCGAACGCGGACGCGACCCAGGTGGCCACACGGTTCACGCCGACCGGCGAGTAGCTCCCGCAGTCGATGTTGCAGAGCTGCTCCAGGGCCGACATATAGGCCGAGTGCCCTGCGCGGACGGTGGCCTCGAGGGCCGAGAGTTCATCCGGGCTAATTCCGCTCCCGGGTGCGGTTGAAGTACTCACATCGGGAGTGTAGGGCGTGGTGAGACGAACGGAATCGGGACGGGGTGCGTTGCTATCCTGCCCAAACCATGCGATTGATCGAAATCAGGCTCCTTGAAGGACCCAACGTCTACCGGCTGGAGCCAGTGGTCAAGGTCGAGGTGGCCGTGGGTCGTCGCAGGACGTGGTTCGGCCAGCGGGTTCCCGCCCACCACGCCCTCGTCCACCTCGGTGCCAGCCTCCCGAGGCGTGAGTGGCCGGAACCGGTCGAGACGCTCGCAGGATGGGCTCGGCGCCTTCGCGCCGATCACGGGGAAGGCGTCGGTGGAATTCGGGTGCATCGGTCATCGGACCCGGGTCACTGGATCCTGACCTGGCCGTGGGTGGGTGCGGAGCGCGCTCGCGCGATTGCCGAGGCGTCGGTGAGCCTGACCGATCGGGCGGCAACACCCGCCCGCCGGGCTCGGCTCACGGGGGCGCAGGAACGTCTCCTCGAGCAGTGGACCGGCCGGATCGGTCGCGCGTCCGTCACGGCCCCTCCCTGGATCCGCAACGCGGATCGAAAGGTGCCGGTGATCTCGATCTCCGGGACCAACGGCAAGTCCACGACGACGCGACTCCTGACCCGCATCCTCCTTCGCTCGGGCCGACACGTGGGAACGACGACCTCCGACGGCATCCTGGTCGATGAACGGATGGTCGAGCCAGGCGACTGGACCGGCCCGGGCGGGGCGCACGAGATCCTGGCACGCTCCGACGTGGATCTCGCCGTCCTCGAAACCGCGCGCGGCGGGCTCGTACTGAAAGGCGTCGGTTACGAGTCGAACGACGTGAGCATCCTGACGAATGTCAGCTCGGACCATCTCGATCTGCAGGGGATCCACACGCTCCCGGAGCTCGCTGAGGTCAAGGCGACGATCTGCCGGATCACGCGCCCCGATGGCTGGGTGGTCCTCAACGCGGACGATCCATTCGTACGAGCAGTGGCGCGAACGGTACGAGCCAGGGTCGCCTTCTTTTCGCAGCGCGGTGACGCGTCGCCCGTCATTCGTCGACACCTCGCAGCGGGCGGCCGAGCGTACGTCGTCCGGAAGGGGGATCTCGGCGAGGCCGAAGGCGACGGGTGGACCCCCATCGTCGCGGTCCGCGACGTCCCGATCACCCTGGCGGGCCTCGCCCGCCACAACGTCGCCAATGCAATGGCGGCATCGGCCGGCGCTCGTGCCCTCGGGCTGAGCGTCGAGGAGGTCCGCGCCGGGCTGCTGGACTTCCGGCCGACTGCGGACGCCTCGCCGGGTCGGATGAACATCTTTCGCAACGGTGGCCGTGTCGCGATCGTGGACTTTGCCCATAACGAAGCCGGGTTGGAGGTCCTTCTCGACGTGGCCGACGGGATAGCCGGCGGGGCAGGTGGTCGCGTGACGCCGATCACCGTCATCATCGGAACCGCCGGAGATCGACCCGATGACACGCTGCAGGCTATGGGCCGAATTGCTGCGACAAGGGCCCAGCGCGTGGCGTTCAAGGAGACGCTGGGCTACCTCCGGGGCCGATCGCGTGATTCGGTCCTCGGAGAACTTCGGGATGGCGCCACCGCGGGTGGCTGGACCGGGGACATTCCAGTCTACGAGACCGAGGTCGCCGCCTTGCGCGCCGAACTGAACGGAGCAGCAGCCGGCTCCGATGGCTCTCGGCACGACGCGGCGAGAATCGTCGTCCTGCTCTGCCACGAGGACCGGGGTGCCGTCTTCAAGCTCCTGCGGGATCTCAACTTCCGACCCGTCGAGACAGCGGCGGACCTGATCAACCTCGCCCCGCGGCTCGAGGATCGCCCCCGTCGCTGATCCTTCGTCGCGGAATCGCCTTGCAGCGGCTTGGCCCGAGCCGCATCATGGTCTTCAGGCCGGGCCACCGGCGGTCGAATGCGATGGAGGAACTGCCCGTGGAGATGGCAATTGGTATCGCGCTCGTGGTGATCTCGGCGATCGAGATCTGGGTCATCGTTCGCGCCGTCAGCGCAAACCTCAACCTCGGCCGCTAGGACTCGCGAACCCGGTGCGCGGCGGGAACCCGGTGCGCGGCCGAAACCCGGCGCACGGCGGGCGGGTCGGCCAGGAGGAGCGCCACTCCCTCAGCCCTCGGGCGCCTCGAATTCGCCCGGATCGCCGAACGCGGTTGTCCCGTGACCTCGCCCCGCCGCCGCCATCGTCTCCCGGTAGACGCTGAGTGCGTCGTCGACGCACATGACCAGGAGGTCGCCCGGGTTGGCCCTGCCGAGGGCCTCGCGAACAGCGGTCAGTTCGTCGAGGATCTCCTCCGCCGTTTCGGTCACGCCACCTGACCCGCGCGCGGACTCGATTCCCGCAAGGACCGCGGCGGCGGTTTCCGCCGGAGCTCGACCCCGCAGGTTGCGATCCTCGCGAACGATGATCTCGTCAAAGGCCGTTGCGGCGAGTGCTCCGTAGTCGCGCATGTCCTGGTCCCGACGATCGCCGGGGACGCCGATGACGCCGATGGCGCGGCCCGTCCGGACCCCGTTCTCGAGCATCATCCGGTTCACGAAATCGGACAGGTTCCGCATGCCATCGACGTTGTGGCAATAGTCGATGACCACCCGAACGCCACCGACCTCGACCAGGTTCAGCCGGCCAGGGGCCTGGAAGAAGGATGTCGTGAACGTTCGAAGACCCTGACGAATGTCGTGCAGATGCGCGCCTGAAGCCCATGCCGCCGCTGCCGCCGCGAGCGCATTGGCAACGTTCATGCGGGCCTTGCCGCCGAACGTTGCCGGGATCAGGTGGGTGTACAGGACCGGCATCACCCGAGGGCCATGCCGCAGCACGATCTGGTCGCCCTCGGCGGTGTGACGGACCACGAACGCGGCGCCGCCCCGGCCACAGTGGCCGTCGACTCGGTCGAAGCCGGCTTCGCCTTTGTCCGTTGCCATCGAGAAGTAGATGACGGCGCCATCACAGCTCTGGCCCATGCGCGCGACGTTCACGTCGTCCGCGTTGAGAACCGCGGTCCCCGAACGCGGCACGGATTCGACGAGAACCGCCTTGACATCGGCCAGCTGGCGGACCGTGTCGATGCCGCCGATGCCCAGATGGTCGCCGGTCACGTTGGTGACGACGGCGACGTCGTTCCGGTCGTAGCCGAGGCCTTCGCGCAGGATCCCGCCTCGGGCGACCTCGAAGACCGCGGTATCGACGGTCGGGTTCTGGAGGATCATCCGGGCCGACTTCGGGCCGGACATGTCGCCACGCTTGATCATTCGACCATCGACGACGATGCCATCGGTCGAGGTCATGCCGATCCGGCGGCCCATCAGCTTCAGGATGTGGGCGATCATCCGGACCGTCGTCGTCTTCCCGTTCGTGCCGGTCACGCCGATGATCGGAATCCGCGACGGGGCGCCGGCCGGGAAGAGCAGATCGATCACGGGTCGAGCGACGTACTGCGGTTCGCCCTCCGTGGGATGGGTGTGCATCCGGAAACCGGGGGCGGCGTTCACCTCGACGATGGCCCCGCCCGTCTCGCGAACAGGAACCGTGATATCCGGGCAGATGAAGTCGATGCCCGCCACATCAAGGCCCACGACCCGTGCCGCCATCTCGGCGATCTCGACGTTGTCCGGGTGCGCTTCCATGGTCCGGTCGATCGAGGTCCCACCCGTGGACATATTGCCGGTGAGGGCGAGCTTCACCCGCGTTCCGGCCGGCGGCACCGCGTCGAGCGTCAGGCCCTGATCGCCGACGAGCTCCTCGGCGGCGGCATCGAGCTTGATCTTGGTCAGGACCTTCTCGTGGCCGATGCCCCGACGGGGATCGGCGTTGGTCTTGTCCACCAGCTCGCGGACCGTCGACTTCCCATCGCCGACAACGGAGGCCGGCACCCGTTCGGCGATCGCGGCAACCTTCCCACCGATCACGAGGCAGCGGTAGTCGTTGCCATGGATGAACGTCTCAACCACGACCTCGCCCGACCGGGTCTCGCCAAACGCGCCGGGCCAGGCCGCCCGAACATCGTCTTCGTTCTGCAGGTCCAGCTGCACACCGCGTCCATGGTTGCCGTCCAGGGGCTTGATCACACACGGGAAGCCAAGCCGGCGCGCCGTCACAACGGCTGCTTCGACGTTATCGACGACATCGGCCTTCGGGACGGGCAGGCCCGCCGAATCGAGGAGCCGATTCGTCAGGTTCTTGTCGCTCGCAACGTCGACCGCGATGCCCGAGGTCCGCGAGGTCATCGTCGCCCTGATTCGTTGCTGGTGGACGCCCTGGCCCAGCTGCACGAGCGAGTGCCGGTCGAGGCGAATGAACGGAATATCGCGTGACGCCGCCTCATCGAGGATCGCCTGGGTCGAGGGCCCGAAGGCCGCGCGCTCGGCCAGACGGATGAGCGCCTCAAGCTCGGCCAGGTAGTCGAGATCGGGGTCCGATGCCGGATCCACGAGATGGTTGACGATCCGGACCGCGAACTTTCCGGCCTCGATCCCGACGAGCTCCTCGCGGAATTCGTAGACGACGTTGTATTGCCCGACGGCGCCAGCGCCGCGGGTCTTGCCGTGCCGGACGTCCGTGCCCGCGAGATTCTGGAGTTCCAGGGCGACGTGCTCGGCGACGTGACCGGCCCAGGTGCCGTCGCGGAGTCGGGTCAGGAAGCCGCCCCGTCGGTTGAGCGAGCACGCGTGGTCCTCGAGCGACGGGATCCAGGCGACGAGCCCGTCCACGAACCCGGGGATGGTGTTGCTCGGGTATTGCTCGAGGGACCCGAGGTCCACGAGCATCCGGACCACCGGGGAGCGGGACCAGAAATTCGGGCCTCGCAGGATCCGCGTCTCCAGGACGCGAAGGTCCGGTGAGAGAGGCACGGCATTTGCCGCGGGACGCCTGGCACGGCTCGTCTTCGCGGGGGCCTTGGCCACGTTGGATTCCTCACGCTTGGGCCGGCTCGTCCGGCGAGATGGACCCTAGCTGGACGCGGCTGCCTCGCCGCCCGGGAGCGCCTTGAGTGCCGGACCCGAGATCCGGTGGCGTCGACGGAGGTCGAACCGGTAGCCGGCCGGCAGTGAATGCAGAACGACGCCACTCAGCATGATCGGTCGATGCGCTCGAACCTCCCACGCGTCGGTCTCGGCGGCCGCACCGTCAACGATGGTGATGCTTCCCCGGCCGATCACTTCGAGGATATGGTCGGGACCCACGACCCCGGCCGTGTCCTCGTCGACGCCGATTCCGAGCAGGCTTGGGTTCTGGGCGATCAGGCTGAGGAGTCGTCCGAGGCGGTTTCGCTGCTGGAAATGCTGGTCGACGATGACGCCGGGGAGCACGCCGAGCCCGGCTGCGATCGCCGCCATCCGGTGCTTGGGCGTCGCGCCGGACGCACCGAAAGCGATCATGTGGCTGGACATTGCCGAGGCACCGGCGGACGTGCCGGCCACCACGGCCCCTTCGCGGAAGCGCTCCAGGACAGCCTCAGCCAGACGGGTACCGCCGATGGTCGATGACAGGCGGAGTTGGTTGCCGCCGGTCAGGTAGACCCCGGTCGCATCGCGAAGAGCGCGAGCAAAGGTTTCGTCATTGGCCTGTGCTCTGGTCATCGCGTGGAGCGGTCGGATCGTCTTGACGCCGAGCTCCGTGAAAATCTGTCGGTACCGCTCGCCCGCCTCGTGCCCAAGGGACGAGGCCGTGGAGATGACGACGATGACCGCGTCCTCGCCACCGGCGAGGGACACGAATCGATTGAGGATGATCCGGTCCCGGATCTTGTCCTCTGCTCCGCCGATGACGATGACCGTTCCGTCGTTCATGGTTGCGCGGGAGTATACCGGCGTCCGGACCGGGGCCGCGGTTCGGGTCCGGGCACCGATGCTCCTGGTGCGCCGGTGGGAACGCTACTTGCGAACGCGAAGGGCCTGCGCGATGGTCGGCAACGGCCGCATCGCCGTGATGATCGCGAGCACGGCGGCCCACTGGCCCCACGGGATCGTCAGGATCGTCGTCTGGAAGAAGAACGACGGCATCGCGGCTGCGTAGACGGTGAATCGCGCCGCAGCCACGGCAGCCACGATCCACGTACGGCGCTGCTGCTCGCGCTTGGTGAGGTTTCGCCCTTGATGGTCACGAAGGCGAGGCCGCCCGAGACTGCCAGACCGATGACGAAAGAGACGAGTCGAATTGCCTGGATCTGGTCCGAAGGCAAGGACCGCCCGGCCCACGGGCGGCCACATGGGCCGTTGCCTCAACCGTACGTCGCCAGGGCGACCGCGCAGGCGACAAAGCCGAGCCCAACAAACAGCAAGGCCGCGGTCATGGCCCACATTCGAACCCATTCCCCGCGCGTGACGAGCCCATTCCGCCGTCCCACCCACCGTCCGATCGGCCAGCCGATGAGAAGGGCCAGGTACGCCAGCAACTGGGGTATCAGTGCATGCGGGTGCGGAGCGCTCGATGCAAGGCCCGACAGGGCACCACCGATGATCAGCCACCCGGCCGCAGTCGCCAGTGCGATCTTCCCAATCGGCGGCACCTGGGACTGCTGAGGGGATTGCCCGGGGTCGCCACCGGGGTTCGCCATCGACACCGGAGCCTAGGCCGCGGCGGCTGGAGCAAGGACGGGTTCGTCGGGCCGGCCTGGGGGTTCGACCACGGGTCGCAGGAGGATCGCGCCGACGCCGAAGAACACAACGGCAAGAAGGAAGGCGGCCCGGGGCCCCGCCCCGTAGCCGACGATGCCGTTAACGACGTCCATGAGCTTGCCGCCCACGAGGAGCGAGACGATCCCGGCGGTGGCCGTTGCCACGTTGCTGATCCCCATGTAGCGGCCAGACGACGCCTTCGGAATGATGTCCGTCATGAGCGCCCAGTCGACGGCCAGGAACATGCCGGAGCCGGCCCCGAAGAGGCCTGCGCCGACCACGACGATCGGGATGGCTGGGGCAACGGCGACAATCAACATGCCGGTACCTGCGACCAGGCAGGCGGCATAGATGACCGGCTTACGCCCGACGCGGTCGGAGATCCGTGCCGCCGGGAGAACCGCGACCAGGTTGCCCAGGATCACCGCCACGAGGACGAGGAAGTTGGTTCCGCCGGTCTCTTCCTGGGTGAACGAGAAGGTCTGGGCGAAGTAGTAGATCGACAGGTTGATCAGCATGGTCGCGCCCATCAGGAAGAACCATCGCGAGCCGACGAGCCAGACGAAGTCTCGATCCCGCAGAATGTCCGTACTCCAGGCCTCGCGCGCGATCGACAGCCAGGATCTGCCCTTGCGAGGGAGCGCAGCCCGACCCTCCTGAACACGCCAGACCACCGAGACCATCGTTGCCAGCTCCAGTGCACCCAGGGCCATCGTCCCGAGGAAGAAGGAATTGGTGGCGACGGCAAAGGAGGCGATCCCGAAGCCGGCGGCATTGCCGAGGACCTGGAACAGTCCGACCAGCGCGGACGCCAGTCCCACCTGCCTGGCCGGGATGAGGTCCGGGACATACCCCTGGAAGGGGCCTTGGGCGAAATTGGCGCTGACCTGGAGGAGGGCCATGAACGCCGCCACGGCAAGGATCGAGTTCGACGAAGCGACCCCGTAGAGGAAGACGATGTCGAGCAAAGACCCGATGAAGATGTACGGCTTGCGACGCCCCCACCGGGTGATCGTGTAGTCCGAGATGGTGCCGATCGTTGGCTGAACGAGGGCGGCGATGAGCGCACCGGCAAAGGTCAGCAGAAAGAGTGTCTGGCCCTCGGTTCCTCGGCCGGTATAGAGCGGCCCACCGGTCTCGAACTGGATCCTGCCGGACAGGATCTGGGTGACGCCGATGAAGATGCTCGACAGGCCGAGCCAGTAGAGCGAGAGCCGGACGAGCTGCGATACGGGGAGGATCGTGGTGGGCCGATCGCCTTGCTCATCAACCGAGGACAAGTCCATGGGTTCCATCGCCCGACTCCTCTGACGCGTTGCCTGAACGGAGGGAAGACGCCCGGCACAAGGTGCTGTTACGCAGGCATCGAATGGCCGTCGGGATCGAGTGCGACCGTCTGACCCGGCTTGACCAGCCGGCGATCCTTGGCGGTTGGCGCGACATATCGAAAGAGCGAGCGGTCCAGCGAGTAGAGGCCCGTCCCGGCAATCCCGATCGACCCAAGCCGGAACGTGAAGACCGGGTTGTCCCGATTGCCCGCGTAGTGATACGAGTCGCCGGCCGCGGTGAGCACCGCGAGATTGGCGAGGCCACCGAACGTGTCATGCATGGCACTGAGGAGTTCGGGCACCGGCCGGTCGTCTCGCCACTCATCCTCAAGCCAGCGGGCCCCGACCTCGGAATCGGCCTTGCCCTTGAGGCGGCCGGCGGCCCGGTATGCGGCGCGTTGCGTTCCGTAGTTCAGCAGGTCGCCGTTGTGGCTGAAGCTGAATCGCCCGGCGGGATCATCGAACGGTTGCGTGTCGGCCAGACCGAGCGTCGAAAGCTTCGAGGGCCGACGAAGATGTACGAGGGCAGCCGTGGTAACAATGCGCCCGACCTCGGCGCTTCCCGGGTCGTCCCTGAAGGCCCGGACATCCTTGTACGCACCCATCGTTCCACCGGAGTCCAGCCAGGCAACGCCCCAGCCGAATCCGGCAATCCCGAAACGCTCGAGGCGATCGGTAAAGTCCCACAGCTCGTCCAGTCTGAACGGGGATCCGGACCGGGCGACAAAGTGCTCGCACATTCGCGCGATCATACGCGGCACATGGCCCGCAGTCGGCGACGTTTGACAGGGTCGTCGGGCTCGGCCTAGGGTCAGGGGCGCCTCCCCTGCCATCGCTGTCACCTCGCCGCGCGGTGACCGGCGCATCTCCAGGAGCACCTTCATCCCGATGCATCGATTGGCCCCGTCTCCACGCGGCCGCTCCGAACCCCGCCGCAGGAACCCGGGCCGATGACCACTGTCTGGTCGGGCGTCCCCTACCCACTTGGTGCCACCTACGATGGGTGGGGCACCAACTTTTCGCTGTTCTCCGAAGTCGCCGATCGAGTTGAGCTATGCCTGTTCGATGCGGATGGCAACGAGACCCGGATCGAGATGCCCGAATCCACCGGCTTCGTGTGGCATGCGTATCTGCCCCAGGTCATCGGTGGCCAACGCTATGGCTATCGCGTCCACGGTCCGTGGGATCCCGGTGCGGGCCATCGCTGCAATCCGGCCAAGCTCCTGATGGATCCCTACGCGAAGGCATTCGAGGGCGAGATCAAGTGGGATCCCGCGGTGTTCCCCTATCGGATGGACGACCCGGATGGCGAACGGTCCGATACGGACAGCGCGCCGTTCATGCCGCGCAGCGTGGTGGTCGACCCCGATTTCGACTGGGGAGACGACCGGCCGCCGCGCCATCCTCCGAACGGGACGGTCATTTACGAGGTCCACGTCAAGGGCTTCACCGCTCGGCATCCCGGCGTTCCACCCGAGCTCCGCGGCACGTATGCCGGCCTCGCCCATCCGGTCGCCATCGACTACCTCAAGGCCCTCGGCGTGACCGCGGTTGAGTTGCTGCCGATCCACCATTTCGTCCACGACGCGCACCTCGCCTCCCAGGGCCTCCGTAACTACTGGGGCTACAACTCGCTCGGATTCCTCGCACCGCACAACGGCTACGCGAGCGTCACCGATGGCGGCCGGCAAGTCGCCGAGTTCAAGGCCATGGTCAAGGCCCTCCACGCGGCCGACATCGAGGTGATCCTCGACGTCGTCTACAACCACACGGCCGAGGGCAACGATCTCGGCCCGATGCTGTCCTTCAAGGGCATTGACAACGCGGCCTACTACCGGCTCATGCCCCATGACCGGCGGCGCTACATGGACTACACGGGCACTGGCAACACGCTGAACGTCCGACATCCACACAGCCTCCAACTGATCATGGACAGCCTCCGGTACTGGATCCGGGATATGCACGTCGACGGCTTCCGGTTCGATCTCGCGGCCGCGCTCGCACGCGAGCTCCACGAGGTGGACCGTCTCTCGGCGTTCTTCGACCTTATCCACCAGGACCCGATGATCAACGAGGTCAAGCTGATCGCCGAGCCCTGGGACGTCGGCGAGGGCGGCTACCAGGTCGGCAACTTCCCACCGACCTGGTCGGAGTGGAACGGCCGATACCGGGACGCGATTCGCGACTTCTGGCGCGGCACGCCCGAACCGCTCGCTGACTTCGGCTACCGCCTGACCGGCAGTTCGGACCTGTACGCATCGAACGGCCGCCGCCCGCACGCGAGCGTCAATTTCATCACGGCCCACGATGGGTTCACGTTGGCCGACCTCGTCGCCTATGAACAGAAGCACAACGAGGCCAACGGCGAGGGGAACCGCGACGGCGAGAGTCACAATCGCTCGAAGAATCACGGGGTCGAGGGCCCGACCGATGATCCCCGGATCCTGGCCGATCGGGTCCGGCATCAGCGCAACCTCCTGACGACGCTGTTCCTCTCCCAGGGCGTCCCGATGCTCCTCGGCGGCGACGAGATCGGCCGAACCCAGGGTGGCAACAACAATGGCTACGCCCAGGACAACGACGTCTCATGGTTCGACTGGGAGCACGCGGACCTGGAGCTCCTGGCGTTCGTCCGGAAGCTGATCACGTTCCGGCGCCACCATCCGGCCTTCCGGCGCCGACGCTGGTTCCAAAACCGACCGATTCACGGCGACGAGGCCCACGAGATCGAGTGGTTCTCGCCCGACGGCCGTCGGATGGGCGAGAACCAGTGGCACGATCCGCTCGACCACGGGATCGGCGTGTTCATCTCGGGCGAGGGCCTGGTCGACGTGGACGGGCTGCCGATCACAGATGACTCGTTCTTCCTGGCGATCAATCCGTCGGACGAGAAGCGCGGGTTCACCGTCCCGAACGGGACCCGTGCCGCGGCCTGGCAGCTGTCCATCGACACGGCGGCCGAGCCCCCGTTCCCGGCCCGCGGCCGGCGGGTTCGCGCCGGGACGACCATCGATGTCGCGCACGAGTCGATCGTGGTGCTCCGGGGTCGAGCCGGATGACAACCCAAAGGTGCTCAGCGCCAACGCCCGAGCGGTCCGTGCCGAACTAGTCCGAGATCGGCACGAGCCCCACGCCTCGATGCTCGACTGGTACCGACGGCCATCGCCCTGCGGCGCACGATCCCCGGGCTCCGGGACGGGCAGCGCCCGAACGTCCGCGCGGACGTCGATGCCGGCCGGATCGCGCTGGACCGGGACGGAGCGACGCTCGTCGCCAACCTCGGACCCGATGCGGTCGCCGTGTCGTGGCCCGACCGGTCCGGCCGGGCCCGTGGGAGATCGTCACACGGTCATCGTCGGCCGTAGTGGCGACCGGCGCTGGGGTCGTCATGCCGCCCATGACCGCCGCCTTGATCGTGCCGGTATCAGGCCCGCCACGGTAGCCCAGCGTTTGACACTCCACGCGACCTTGGCCTAGGGTCAGGGAGCAGAAAGACCGTCACACCGCGGTCGGTCTGCATCCCCGGGAGTGATCCAGGAGGTCCTATTCTCGAGCAGATGCGCGCGAACGTCCTGATGCCCGGCCCGAGCCAATCGAGCGCTGGACTGCCCGATGACGGGCGTCGTCGCGCAATCGTCGAGGCCGTTTCGCCAGCCGTGGATGGTGGCCGCTTCCCGGTGAAGCGGGTCATCGGCGACGTGGTCGTCGTCGCGGCCGACGCGTTCGCGGATGGCCATGATGTCGTCACGGTGCGATTGCGACATCGCCCGCCCGGGGCCGGCGACTGGACCGAGATCCCGATGGACGAACTCGGCAACGATCAGTGGCGCGCTGCGTTCCGGGCCGACGTCCTCGGCCGCCACGAATACACGGTTGCTGCCTGGACAGACGCCTGGGCGACGTGGCGACGTGACCTCCGCGTGCGCCTCGACGCCGGACAGGACGTCAGCGTGGACCTCCTCATCGGCGCCGCATTGATCGATGGCGCAACGGCTCGGGCGCGGGCGTTGGGAGCCGTGGACGACGGCCGGAGCCTGGACTTCTGGGCCACCGAACTGCGAGCGACGCGACCCGCCGGAGACCCGGTCGGTCGGTCCTTCGATCCGACCCTCGATGCCCTCATGCGAATGTACGTTGATCGTGCGCACGAGACGGTCCACGAACCGACCCTCGAGGTTATCGTCGAGCCGACACTGGCCCGTTTCAGCACGTGGTACGAGCTCTTCCCGCGTTCCGCGTCGCCCGACCCGAAGATCCACGGGACATTCCGCGACGTGGTCGCCCGGCTGCCGTACATCATCGATCTCGGGTTCGATGTGTTGTACCTGCCGCCGATTCATCCGATCGGCCTGACGTTTCGCAAGGGCCCGAACAACGTCACCGAGGCCACGCCCGACGATCCTGGCGTTCCATGGGCCATCGGCTCAGTCGAAGGCGGTCACGAATCGATCCACTCCGCGCTCGGCACCCTCGACGACTTCCGGGCGCTCGTCAAAACCGCCCAGGCCCGGGGCGTGGCCATCGCCCTTGACATCGCGTTCCAGGCGTCGCCCGACCACCCGTGGGTCCGCGAGCACCCGAGCTGGTTCCGGCAGCGTCCCGACGGAAGCGTTCAGTACGCCGAGAACCCGCCGAAGAAGTACCAGGACATCTACCCGTTCGATTTCGAATCCGATGACTGGGCCGGACTGTGGGCGGCACTCGAGGGCGTGTTCCAGTACTGGATCGCCCAGGGCGTCCACGTCTTCCGGGTGGACAACCCGCACACCAAGGCATTTCCGTTCTGGGAGTGGGCGATCGCGCGGATCAAGGCGGATCACCCCGAGGTCCTCTTTCTCGCCGAGGCGTTCACCCGCCCGCGAGTCATGTACCGACTGGCCAAGGTTGGATTCACCCAGTCCTACACCTATTTCACGTGGCGGACAAAGAAGGACGAACTGGCCAGGTACTTCACCGAGTTGTCCCGGCCCCCTGTATCTGACTTCTTCGGGCCGAACTTCTGGCCCAATACGCCGGATATCCTTCACGGCACGCTCCAGGAAGGCGGCCGCTGCATGTTCCAGGCGCGCTACGTCCTGGCCGCGACCTCGTCGTCGAACATCGGGATCTACGGGCCCGCCTATGAGCTCGGCGAGAACACCCCGCGCGAGCCCGGCAGCGAGGAGTACCTGAACTCCGAGAAGTACGAGCAGCGGACATGGGACCTCGACAGCCCGACGACGATCGCCCCGCTGATCCGCCGGATGAACAAGGTGCGGCGGGACCATCCCGCGCTCCAGGCGAACACCGGTCTGCTGATCCATGAGATTGATGACGACCAGCTGATTGCCTATTCCAAGCAGACGCCGGATGGCTCGGATCGCGTCCTGACCATCGTCAGCCTGGCGCCAAACGAGGTCCGCCGCGCGACGCTCCGGCTGAATCTTGCTGGCCTCGGCCTCGATCCGGCCCGCCCTCTGGTGGTGGAGGACCTCATCGGCGGCGGGATCGAGACGTGGAAGGCCGGCCACGCCGAGATCGAGATCGACCCGGCGATCCTGCCCGCCCGCGTCCTGCACGTTCGGCAGTCAGCCTGATGGCCGCTCGAACGACGGCATCGCGCGCGCCGGGCGCATCGACCGCCTCACCGACCACGGCGGCGCGGCCGACGGCACGAGCCGGGCGGGCCGCGAAGAGCAAGGCGGTCACCGGCGAGGCGCTCTGGTACAAGGACGCGATCATCTACGAGGTTCCGGTCCGGGCCTACCGGGACAGCAACGGCGACGGCATCGGGGATTTCCGGGGCCTGACCGAAAAGCTGGACTACATCCGGGATCTCGGCGTGACCGCCATTTGGATCCTGCCGTTCTACCCGTCGCCGGGACGGGACGATGGCTACGACATCGCTGATTTCACCGGCGTAAATCCGAGCTACGGCACCCTTCGCGACGTGAAGGCGTTCATCCGCGCGGCGCATGCCCGCGGCCTGCGGGTCATCACCGAGCTGGTCTGCAATCACACGTCGGACCAGAACGCCTGGTTCCAGCGGGCGCGTCTCGCGAAGCCCGGCAGCTCGGCTCGCGACTTCTACGTCTGGAGTGACGATCCGGACAAGTACGCCGACGCGCGGATCATCTTCACGGACACCGAGACCTCGAACTGGACCTGGGACGCGGTCGCGGGTGCGTACTACTGGCATCGCTTCTTTTCGCATCAGCCCGACCTCAACTTCGACAACCCGGCAGTCCATGAGGCGGTCGTGAAGGCCATGGACTTCTGGCTCGAGATGGGCGTGGATGGGCTGCGCCTGGACGCGATCCCCTACCTCTACGAGCGTGAGGGCACGAACTGCGAGAACCTGCCCGAGACCCACGCCTTCCTGAAGAAGCTCCGCCGGCACGTGGATCAGAACTTTCCGGGTCGGATGCTCCTGGCCGAGGCCAACCAGTGGCCCGAGGACTCGGTCGAGTACTTCGGGGACGGCGACGAGTGCAACATGGCATTCCATTTCCCGGTGATGCCGCGCATGTTCATGGCCGTTCGGTCCGAGGATCGGCTGCCGATCGTGGACATCCTCCAGCAGACTCCTGCGATCCCCGCCAACGCCCAGTGGGCGATGTTCCTACGGAACCACGATGAGCTGACCCTCGAGATGGTCACCGACGAGGAACGCGACTACATGTACCGCGCCTACGCTCACGACCCGCAGATGCGGATCAACGTCGGGATCCGGCGCCGGCTCAGTCCACTCCTCGGCAACAACCGCCGCCGGATCGAGCTGATGAACGGCCTCCTGTTCTCGTTGCCCGGAACGCCCGTTCTGTACTACGGCGACGAGATCGGCATGGGCGACAACGTCTTCGTCGGTGATCGGAACGGAGTCCGGACGCCGATGCAGTGGAACGCTGATCGGAACGCCGGTTTCTCGAGCGCCAACCGGCAGCAGCTCTACCTGCCGGTGATCGAGGATCCCGAGTATCACTACGAGGCGGTCAACGTCGAGGTACAGCAGGGCAACCCGCAGTCCCTGCTGTGGTGGATGAAGCGCCTCATCGACCTTCGCAAGCGCCACCCCGCATTCAGCCGCGGGACGCTCGATTTCCTCGATCCGGAGAATCACCGGATCCTCGCCTTTACTCGACGCCACGAGGGCGAGGTCATCCTGATCGTCGCCAACCTGTCTCGCTTCGTCCAGCCGGTCGAACTGGACCTGTCGGAGTTCGCCGGTTCCAGGCTCATCGAGCTGATGGGCCGCGTCGAGTTCCCGGTCATCGGCGAAAGCCCGTATGTGCTGGCGATGGGGCCGCACTCGTTCATGTGGTTCACCGTCGAGCAGCCGACCGCGGAGGCAGGCCTTGTTGCTTCGCCTTCCGACCTGCCCGTACTGGCCTCGGCGGAATCGGTCACGGCTCTGCTCAGCGGCGCGCGCGCCGCGGCAACGGTCGCCGCCCTCTCCAGCTGGACCCGCGGGCGCCGCTGGTTCCGGAGCCGCACCCGACGAATCAAGGACTTCTCGATCCGCGATGTCGTCCCGGTCCCGATGGACGGTCGTTCAGCCGCGATCATCCTCGCCGACGTGGCCTACACGGACGGCGATCCGGAGCTGTACCTCATCCCCCTCGCGACCATGTCGGTGCGTGATGCGGCCCCGATCATCGAAGCGAGTCCGCATGCTGCGATCGCCCGGATCGCCGCGTCGAGCGGGCGACGCTCGGAATCCGTGCTCGTCGACGCGACCCTCGACCCGGCGTTCATGACCGCGATGCTCGAGGCCATTGGCTCCCGGAAGCGCCTGCGTGGACGGACCGGCGAGCTCATCGGCAAGCCGGAGAAATCGTTCCGATCGATCGTCGGCCGCGACCAGGCGGCCCTCGTACCGACGCCCATCCGAGGTGAGCAGAGCAACAGCTCGATCATCTTCGGCGACCGTGCCATCCTGAAGCTCTACCGAGTCACCCAGCCGGGCATCAACCCCGACCTCGAACTCGGGCGTGCGCTCACGGAGCGCGGCTTCCAGCAGACTCCGGCGATCGCTGGCTCGATGGACTACCGCGCCGATGACGGAACGTCGATGACGGCCGTCCTCGTGAACGCTTTCGTCCCGAACAAGGGCAACCTGTTCGCGCACACCCTCGAGGAGCTCGGCGGGTTCTTCGAGCGGGCCGCGGCCGAGCCGCCGCGTTTGGACCTCGACGGAATCGATCCGGCACGACTCCTGCGCGCCTCGGCTGAAACGCCGCCGCCCGATGTGCGTGCCGCGATCGACACGTACCTCGAGACCGCCCGACTGGCAGGGATCCGGACCGGCGAACTGCACATGACCCTCGCCCGCCCTGGCGCCGATCCTGCGTTCACGCCTGAGCCCTTCAGCGAGCTCTACCAGCGATCGCTCTTCCAGGCGATCGGGGGGTCCACGCGACGCAGCCTCGACCTGCTCGCCCGGCGCCTCGATACGCTCCCGCCCGAGGCCGCCGCGGATGCGGCGAAGGTCCTGGAGTTGCGTGGGGCGATCGACAGCCGCCTTCGATTCCTGCTCAGCCACAAATTCGGCGGGATGCGTATCCGGACGCACGGCGATCTCCACGCCGAGCAGATCCTCAACACCGGTCGCGACCTGGTCATCATTGACTTCGAGGGCGAGCCCACGCGACCCCTGAGCGAGCGTCGGCTCCGTCGATCGGCCCTGCGCGACGTGGCGGGCATGCTGCGCTCGTTCCACTACGCCAGCTACGGATCGCTGCTTCGGAGCGAGATGGGGCCGGACATCCGGCCCGAGGACGTCGATGCGCTCGAGGGCTGGGTTCGAGCCTGGAATCGGTGGGTCGGGGCAACGTTCCTGGCCGGCTACCGCGAGGCCACAGCCGGGGCGACGTTCCTGCCGTCCGACGACCGCGACTGGGTGGGCCTACTGGACGCATTCCTGCTCGAGAAGGCGTGCTACGAGCTCACCTACGAACTGAACAATCGCCCGGGCTGGGTTGCAATCCCGATCCGCGGGATTCTCCAGCTCCTCGACGGATGAGTCCCGGTCCGGACCCCGCGGCGATTCGGATCGCGCGGACCGCACAGATCCGCTATGGGCTCGCGACCGCGCCGACAGGCCGAAGGGGCGACGTCGGGCTGGCCGACGGGCCGACGTCACGGGCCGTCGCAGCTGAGATGAATGCCCTCCGGCTGCCGGGCGGCGCGTCGGTTCAGGCCGGCGACGTGGCAGCGCTGAGCCTCCTCCACGAGATCGCGCACCTCCTGGTGGAGCGCTTTGAGGCGACAAGCGTTCCCCTGGCGCGCGAGCGCGCGGCAGAGGGCCTGCGGCTCCGCCTCGGACGCAACGGCGACCGCATTCTCGATCGATTCGCCAAATCGTTTCCGACGCGATCCGCCGACCACGCTGACGCAGCGAGCATCGTCGGTGAGCTGATCCTGACCCGGCTCGCGAACGAGAACCCCGCCCTCGGGCCGCTCAAGGAGCTGGTCGACGACGCGAAGCTCGCCCGATCGCCGGCCTACGCCCGGGCCGTCGGTGAGCTCGAGGCCTTGCTGATCGCGGCGGGTCCCGTTGCCGGGGCTGGCGGCGGCGACGGCGGCCGCGCTGCCGGCAACCTGCTGGAGATCCTGCGTGCCCCGGCTCGCCACGCCCCGACCTCGCTGGCCGGCCAGCTCCGCTACATCCGCGAGAACTGGCCGGCCCTGCTTGGCGACGATCTCGGCGGTCTCCTGGATCGCCTGGACGTCGCGATCGGGGTCCTGACCGAGGAAGAGCGGGGTCTCCATCGACGCTTTGGCGGCGGGACCGGCCCGCGAGAGCCGCGGGACGGCCCGGAGTTCGTGGGACTGGACGCGGAGGTCGAGCGGTTCAGCACCGATTCGGACTGGATGCCCCGCGTCGTGCTCATCGCCAAGGCGACCTACGTCTGGCTGGACCAGCTATCGAAGCGCTATGAGCGCGACATCCGGACCCTCGACGCCATCCCGGACGAGGAACTCGATCGGTTGCGTGACTGGGGTGTCACCGGGCTCTGGCTCATCGGCCTCTGGGAGCGTTCCCGCGCGTCCGAATCGATCAAGCGGCGACGCGGAAATCCCGATGCGGTTGCATCGGCCTATTCCCTCGATGACTACCGCATCGCCGACGATCTCGGCGGTGAGCACGCCTACGCCAACCTGCGCGATCGAGCCTGGGCACGAGGCATCCGCCTCGCGAGCGACATGGTGCCGAACCACATGGGGATCGATTCCCGCTGGGTCATCGAGCACCCGGACTGGTTCCTGTCGGTCAAGGAGCCGCCGTATCCCGCCTACACCTTCAACGGCCCGGACCTGTCGCCTGATAGCCGCGTGTCGATCGTCCTCGAGGATCACTACTGGGACAACTCGGACGCGGCCGTCGTGTTCAAGCATCACGACCATGTGACGGGCACCAGCCGCTATATCTACCACGGCAACGACGGCACCAGCTTCCCCTGGAACGACACGGCCCAGCTCGACTTCATCCGGGCCGATGTCCGCGAGCAGGTCATCCAGACGATCCTCGCCGTCGCCCGGCGCTTCCCGATCATCCGGTTCGATGCGGCCATGGTCCTGGCGCGGAAGCATGTCGAACGGCTGTGGTGGCCGCTGCCGGGCGCCGGAGACGGGATCCCCTCACGTGCCGAACACGCCATGCGCAAGGCCGCCTTCGACAAGCTCATGCCGAACGAGTTCTGGCGCGAGGTCGTGGACCGGGTCGCGGCAGAGGTCCCGGACACGCTCCTGCTGGCAGAGGCGTTCTGGCTCCTCGAGGGCTACTTCGTGCGCACCCTCGGCATGCATCGCGTCTACAACAGCGCGTTCATGCACATGCTCCGGGACGAGGACAACGCCGGGTACCGGAAGGTGATCCGCGAGACCCTTGAGTTCGATCCCGACATCCTCAAGCGCTACGTCAACTTCATGAGCAATCCGGACGAGGAGTCTGCCCAGGAGCAGTTCGGCGGCGGAGACAAGTATCTCGGCGTCGCGACGCTGCTGATGACCCTCCCCGGTCTGCCGATGCTCGGCCACGGCCAGGTCGAGGGCTTCGCCGAGAAGTACGGCATGGAATTCCGGCGCCCTCGACTCGATGAACGGCCTGACGAGGGGCTCGTGGAACGCCACGAGCGGCATCTCTTCCCGCTCGTCCGACGGCGCGCCCAATTCGCAGACGCACATGACTTCCTGCTGTACGACTTCGTCCGCGAGGACGGCTCGGTTGACGAGAACGTCTACGCCTACTCGAATGGCTCCGGCGATCAGCGATCCCTGGTCGTCTTCCACAACCGATTTGGCGACACGGCCGGCACGATCCGCGATTCCGTGCGATTCGCGGTGAAGGGTCCCGATGGATCCAAGTCGATGGCCCGGCGGGCGCTTGCCGACGGCCTGGGACTGCCGCTCGACCCGGAGGCGATGATCGGGTTCCGGGATGAGCGGAGCGGCCTCGAGTACCTGCTCCACGCCACTCGAATCCGCGATGGTGGTCTCCGGCTGACCCTGGACGCCTATCGATGCAACGTCTTCACGAGCTTCCGCGAGCTGCGCGATGGACCCGGCCAGCCGTGGAGCCGTCTCGCCGCGCAGCTTAATGGCGGCGGCGTGCCCAGCCTCGAGGACGCGATCCGTGACATCGAGCTCGCGCCGGTCCACGACGCGCTCCGTCGCGCGGTCGCCGACATCGCGAACCTGCCGGACCTCATTTCGGCGATCTCAGCCGCCGGCTTGCCGGTTGTCCCTGAGCCCGCGCCCGGCGATCCCGTGGCAACGGCGTCGCGCCGTCTGACGGCAATTGCCAAGCTCCCCGCCCGCCCCCGCGAGGCCGCGATCCTTCTCGCGTGGGCGCTCCTCGATCCGATCGCGGGGATGTTCGGGGCGTCGGCCATCGGTTCGCTGCGGCTGGCCGGGCCACTCGACGAAGCTCTCGCTGTGCAGGTCGGCATCGGTGGCGACGACGCGCGCGGCATTTCCACCGAGGCGACGGTGCTGATCGCGGCAGCGTCGCCGGTCGGCGCCGGTGCCCGGGCGACGACGGTCCCGGGGCGACTCAAGATGTGGCTCGCCGACCCGATCGTCCGGGCCGGACTCGGGATCAACATGTGGGATGGCGGCGAATGGATCGACGGGGACCGCCTCGCTGGCCTTGCTGACCGCTGGGCCGTAGCCCGGATCGCCGATGGGACCGCGCCACGAACGGCCCGGGCCGACGCCACCCGGCTGCGCAGGACCGTGGAACGGGCGGGCTATCGTGTAGACGCGTTCGGTCCGCCCGCCGCGCCAGCCGCCCGCAGGACGAGGCCGCGGTAGCCGGCGACGAACCCAGCGTTGAGGAGCGCGCCGCGGTGTGGTGAGTCGACCACCGGAAGGCCGTCGATCTTCGTGATGATCAATTCGCGCTCGCGCCCCGGACCAACGAGGGTTCGTAACGCCGCCGCAGCCGCAGTCGCCACGGCAACGTCGTCGAACCCCGGTAGGGTCTGAAGTGTTCTCCCGCCGCGTTCCAGGTAGAGCACGACGACCCCATCCACGAGGACGACGAACGCGCCCGCGGCACGCTGGAGCGGGCGCCGGTCATCCATACCTCTCCGCGGCCACGGGAGCGCGGCACCGTACGCGTTGGCCGGATCGGCCGCAGCCAGCACATGCACCGCCACGGGCGAGGAGCGCTCGGCCGACGGGTCACGCACCGACCGAAGCCGGTCGATCGCCCCGGACAACGCGAACTGGGCAGCACCGAGCCCCTCGACAAAGTAGCCGCGCCGGATCCGTCCCGCGTCCTCGAGGGCGCGCAGGACCGGGTACACGCCCGCGAATCCGCCGGCGACGTCCTCGGACATCACCGCGTCCCGGACGAGGATCCCGTGGCGATCGAGGAGCGCCAGGGCGGCTGCGTGGAGCCGCTCCGTGGGTGATCCGGCAGCCCCGGCCGGTGGAACGAGCGACCAGCGGCCGGCGGCCTCCGGTGGCCCGAGCGCGGTTAGCCGCCCCGCACGCGGACGGGCCGCGGAACTCGCGGGTCGCTTCCAGCGCAGGGCCCGGAGGGGCGCGAAGGTGTCGTTCGTGACCTCGCCGGCCCAGACGAGATCCCAGAGCGCATCGAGGACCTCGCGATCCCGGCCCCCGCCGGCCGCGACGAACAGGTCGCGATAGAACGAGGCCCCGTGCGCCGAGAGGTGCTCGCGAATCGCCGTGTGCCGGGGTCCATCGACCGCCGGTCCCGGGTCCGGTGCGCCGACTGGGCGGAGACTCTCGCGGCCAGGTCGTGTGAGGACGATTCGTCCGTCGTCGCGGCCGAGCGTGCCGCGACCGACCCAGGCCACCTCCCCGAGCGCGCCGAGCTCGTCGAGCAGGCGCGGCTGATAGCCGGGCACGCGGGACGGCAGGACGTCACGTTCCAGGACCGACGCCGGGATCGCGACCCCGGACAGTTGGTCGATGACGGCGGCCAGGCGCTCCAACGCGGCAGAGCCACGGAGCGGCGGATCGTGCGCATCGATGGCCGCGACGCTCTGCCAGGCGGGCAGGAACCGCGCGAGGGCGGCAGGCTCCACGGGCTCCACCGCATGTCGGAGTCTCGCGAGAGAGCGACGCCGGATCTGGCGGAGCACCTCCGGGTCGCACCACTCGCGCTCGCTGCCGCCGGGTCGGAACTCGCCACGGACCAGCGAGCCGGCCGCGACCATCCGGCCGAGGGCGTCCTCGACGACGCCGATCGGGAGGCCCCAGCGCCGTGCCGGATCCGGTCCGAGGAATGGGCCGTGGGTGCGGGCCCATCGGGCGAGCAGGCCCTCGAGCGCGGCGGCCGCCGGCGCGAGGAACGCCTCTGGGACCCCGGCCGGCGGGACCGCGCCCACCCCGTCCCGGTACCTGGCGACATCCTCGATCGCGATCCAGCGCGCCTCGCCACCGACGCGCAGGCTGACCGCCCTCCGCGTCGCCCGGAGTTCGGCGAGCCAGGGCCGGGCTGCCTTGCGGCCTCCCTCGACCCGCGCATCGACCTCGACATCGGACAGGTCGCCGAGGCGTCGGAGGAGGTCGTGGACCTGGTCGAGTGTGCCCGCATGCCGGTCATCCGCGAGGGCCTGGAGGGACAACTCGAGGTCGGCAAGGGCGTCGCCATCGAGCAGCTCCCGGAGTTCCTCCTGGCCCAGGAGCTCGCGCAGCAGGTCACGATCGAGCGCCAGAGCCCCGGCGCGGCGTTCCGCGAGCGGCGCATCGCCCTCGTACATGTATGCGGCCACATAGTCGAACAGCAGGGACGAGGCGAACGGCGAAGCCCGAGTGGTCTCGACCGCATGAATCACGATCTCCCGGCGCTCCACGGCCCGCAGAACCTCGCGAAGCGCGTCGAGATCGAAGACGTCGCTCAGGCACTCGCGGTATGTCTCGACGAGGATCGGAAAACTGCCATGGCGGGACGCGACCGCGAGGAGGTCGGCAGATCGCTGGCGCTGCTGCCAGAGCGGCGTTCGCGTGCCGGGTCGCCGGCGCGGGAGCAGGAGCGCGCGGCCGGCGTTCTCGCGGAACCGCGAGGCGAACAGGGCTGAGCCTCCGACCGTTTCGACCACCAGGTCCTCGATCTCGTCCGAACTCGGAAAGAGGAGTGCCTCGATCTCGGTCAGACGGGCCAGGGATCCATCGCCCTCGCCCTCGGGCAGTCGAATCGCGATCCCGTCATCGGACCAGATCGTCTGGATCTCGATCCCCAACCGATCCCGGAGCCGCTGCTCGATCGCCAGGGTCCAGGGCGCGTGGATCCGCCCGCCGAACGGGCTGAGGATCACGAGGCGCCAGTCGCCGAGCTCGTCACGGAACCGCTGGACCACGATCCGCCGATCGGTGGGCAGCGCACCGGAGACCTCGAGCTCCTCGTCGAGGTAGGCGAGGAGGTTGCGCGCGGCCAGCTCATCGAGGTCGTGGTTGGTCCGGAAGCGGCTGGTTGCCGCTGTCCGGCCGCGGGCGCCACGGCCCAGGTCCGATTCCACCTCGCGCACGAACGCACCGATGGCGCGGCCCAGCTCGATCGGCCGGCCGACTGCATCACCCTTCCAGAACGGCAACTTGCCCGGAACGCCCGGTGCGGGTTGAACGATGACCCGATCCGGGGTGATCTCGAGAATCCGCCAGCTGCTCGCGCCAAGGACGATGACGTCGCCGTGCATCCCGGCCCGGAGCTCGTAGACCATCTCCTCGTCCAGCTCGCCGACGCGACGTCCGGGCGTCCCCGGCTTACCCGCGAGGAAGACCCCGAACAGCCCCCGGTCCGGGATCGTGCCGCCCGAAGTGACCGCGAGCATGCGGGCATCCCGGCGCCCCTCGACGACATCGCTGACTCGGTCCCACACGACACGCGCCTTGAGCTCCGCGAATTCATCTGACGGGTACGCCCCGGCAAGCATGCCCAGAACCGCCTCGAGGGCATCGCGGGAGAGCGTTTCAAACGGCGCCGCGCGGGTCACCGTCGCGAGAAGATCGCTCACCGTCCACGGCTCCATGACCGTCATCGCCACGAGTTGCTGGGCCAGGACATCGAGCGGGTTGCGCGGCAGAACCGTCGTCTCGATGGCCGCCTCGTGCATCCGCCCGACGACGACCGCCGCCTCGAGGAGGTCGCCGCGGAACTTGGGAAAGACGACGCCGCGCGAGGGCTCGCCGACCTGGTGACCGGCACGCCCCACGCGCTGCAGACCCGAGGCCACGCTGGTCGGCGACTCGACCAGGATCACGAGATCCACTGCCCCCATGTCGATCCCAAGCTCGAGGCTGCTCGTCGCCACGAGCGCGGGCAGCCGCCCGTCCTTGAGCGCCTCCTCGATCTCGAGCCGCTGCTCGCGGGCGATGCTGCCGTGATGGGCTCGGACGAGATCCTCGCCGGCAAGGTCGTTGAGCCGATGGGCCAGGCGCTCTGCGAGCCGTCGCGAGTTCGTGAAGACGATGGTGCTCCGATGGGCGCGGATGAGCTCGAGGATGCGGGGATGGATCGCCGGCCAGATGCTCGTGCGGAGATCGTCGCGCCACGCCGGCGCATCCGAAGCCGCGGCGGCTGCCCCGTTGCCCGTGTCGACCGGTGCAAGTTCGCCGAGACGGCTCATATCCTCGACCGGGACGACGACCTCGAGCTCGAGGACCTTGCGGGTCCCGGTGTCCACGATCCGGACCTCGCGCCCCGGGCCGACGCCGCCGAGGAACCGGGCGATGGTCTCGAGCGGCCGCTGCGTGGCCGACAGGCCGATGCGCTGGAGCATCGGCGCCTCGTCAGCGCGGATTGCTTCGAGTCGTTCGAGGGACAGCGCGAGGTGGGCGCCGCGCTTGCTACCGGCAATCGCGTGGACCTCGTCGATGATCACGGTCTCGACCTGGCGGAGCGTCTCCCGGGCAGCCGAGGTCAGGAGCAGGTACAGGCTCTCGGGCGTCGTGATCAGGATGTCGGGCGGGGCGCTGGCGAGCCGGCGTCGATCCTCCTGCGAAGTGTCACCGGTCCGAGAGGCGATCGAGATAGCCGGGGCAGCTTGTCCGAGCTGCTGGGCGGCCAGGGCGATGCCGTGGAGCGGTGCCCGGAGGTTGCGCTGAATGTCATAGGCGAGGGCCTTGAGGGGCGAGACGTACAGAACCCGGACATGGCCCGGTGTCGTGCGCGTCGGCGGCGGCGATGGGTCCCGGGCCAGGCGGTCCAGGCACCACAGGAACGCGGCGAGCGTCTTGCCGCTCCCGGTGGGCGCGTGGATCAGCGTGTGATGGCCAGCGGCAATGGCCGCCCATCCCCCGGCCTGGGCGGGCGTCGGGGCCTCGAATGCCCCCTCGAACCACGCCCGAACGGACGGCGCGAACGGCGCCAGCGGATCGGCGGGTTCGATGGTTCCGGCAGGATCAGCTTTCGCTTTCACAGGTCCCGGAGTGTACCGCCTGAGCGGCAATTCGATCACATGTTCGAATACACGGGACGAGACCTGTAGCGCGGCGGGCGACCGGGCCATTTGACCCGCCGAGTGCGACCAACCGGCCCGGGTGAGCGTGCCATCGGACCGTAGGAGAGTGCTGGACGATCGGCGGACAATCGCTCCGCAAGGACCAGAGACAACTGCCCCGAATCAACACCGTCGACGCTGGTCCCGACGGCA
>JBDTOJ010000038.1:0-2703 GCA_039933295.1 Chloroflexota bacterium | reverse complement strand
GCGAGGGCAACGACCTGATCCACGAGATGACCGAGTCGGGCGTCATCGCCAAGACGGCCTTCGTCTTCGGCCAGATGAACGAGCCGCCGGGGGCCCGCCTCCGCGTCGGCCTGACGGCGCTGACCATGGCCGAGTACTTCCGGGACGAGGAGGGCCGCGACGTCCTCCTGTTCATCGACAACATCTTCCGGTTCACCCAGGCGGGCTCGGAGGTCTCCGCGCTCCTCGGGCGGATGCCGTCTGCGGTCGGCTACCAGCCGAACCTGGCCACCGAGATGGCCGCGCTCCAGGAGCGCATCACCTCGACCAAGAAGGGCTCGATCACCTCGCTCCAGGCGGTGTTCGTGCCGGCCGACGACTACACGGACCCGGCGCCGGCCACCACCTTCGGGCACCTCGATTCCACGATCCGCCTCGAACGGAGCATCGCGGAACTCGGGATCTATCCTGCCGTCGACCCGCTCACCTCGACCTCGCGCGTGCTCGATCCGCTCATCGTCGGGCAGGAGCACTACGACGTGGCCCAGGAGACGAAGCGCGTCCTCCAGCGCTACCAGGACCTCGAGCAGATCATCGCGATCCTCGGCGTCGACGAGCTGTCCGAGGACGACAAGTCGACCGTGGCCCGCGCTCGCCGCCTCCAGCGGTTCATGAGCCAGCCGTTCTTCGTCGGTGAGGTCTTCACGGGCCGACCCGGCGTCTACGTCACCATCAAGGACACCATCGCCTCGTTCAAGGACATCCTCGAAGGAAACGCGGACACGCTCCCGGAGCAGGCGTTCTTCCTGGCCGGCACGATGGATGACGTTCGCGCGAACGCGGCGAAGCTGGAAGGCTGACCGAATGCCGCTCCTCCTGGAGATCGTGACGCCCGAGAAGCTCGCCTACAGCGATGAGGTCGACGCGGTCACGCTGCCGGGCATCGAAGGTGAGCTCGGCGTCCTGCCCCACCACGCGCCGCTCGTGTCGATGCTCGGGGTCGGTGAGCTCCGCATCCGGAAGGGCTCGGAGATCGAGGCCTTTGCGATCGCCGGCGGGTTCCTCCAGGTTCGTCCCGACAAGGTCGTGGTGATGGCCGAGATGGCCGACATGGCGTCGGACATCGATCTCGAAAAGGCGGCTGAGGCTCGTCGCGAGGCCGAGAAGGCCCTCGAGGGCGGGTTCTCTGAGGGGGCCGACCTCGCCACCGCCCGGGCGGCCCTCCAGGTCGCGTTGCTTCGACAGCGCGTCGCCGAGCGCCGCCATCGCGAGGGTCCCCGCCGACGCGGGTAGGGCTCGTGGCCGAACCCCGACCCTTCCACTGGGAGTACGTTCCCCAGCCCGTCGCGCGGGAGGCATTCCGAGTGACCGGTGGCACCCCGCTGCACGGGACCGTGACCGTCGCCGGCGCCAAGAACGCGGCACTCAAGTTGCTGGCCGCGGCCGTGCTCACGGGCGAACGCTGCCGATTCACGAACGTCCCGGAGATCGAGGACGTCCGGGCGATGGCGGAGACGCTGACCGACATCGGCGTGGTGGTGGATCATCCGGCCCCGAACACCTACGAGATCTCGGCCGGCGACGTGGACTGGCTGTTCGTCCCGCTCGAGGCCGCCGCCAAGATGCGCTCCAGCTTCATGCTCCTCGGTCCCCTCCTGACGCGTTTCGGCGAAGTCATCATCAGCAACCCGGGTGGCGATCGGATCGGGCGACGACCCGTGGACATGCACGTCGACGCGATGCGGGCCCTGGGCGCCGAGGTCACCTACCGTTACGGCTACTACTACGCCAAGGCACCGGGTCGGCTGCGTGGCGGCGAGGTCACGTTCCCCCACGTATCCGTCATGGGCACCGAGAACGCGCTGCTTGCCGCGACCCTGGCCGATGGCCTCACGGTGATCCGTCCCGCTGCCCAGGAGCCCGAGGTGGACGATCTCATCGACTTCCTGCGCAAGATGGGCGCCGACGTCGAGCGGACCGCACCGGACACGATCGCGGTTCACGGCAAGAAGCGGCTCCGCGGTGCTGATCACCAGGTGATGCCGGATCGGATCGAGGCGGGCACGTTCGCGATCGCGGCGGCCATGACCGGCGGCAGGATCACCCTCGAGCGGACCGAGTGCCAACACCTCGACGCGCTGGTCCAGGTCATGGGCTCGATGGGTATCAACGTGGCCTGCGGCTCGGACACGCTGACCGTGGATGCCACGAACGTCGGGCCGGGCGACTACCTGCCGACGGCGATCGAAACCGCTCCCTACCCGGGTCTCGCCACGGACCTCCAACCGCCCACGAGCGTCCTCCTGACCCAGGCCAACGGGCGCTCGACGATCCACGAATCGATCTTCGAGGATCGCCTCGAGTGGATGATCGAGCTGCGCAAGATGGGAGCGTCGGTCGAACTCCCCGACGCTCATCACGCGATCGTGGATGGACCGGCCCACCTGACCGGTGCCGAGGTCGAGATCTCGGATCTGCGGGCCGGCGCATCGCTGATCCTGGCCGCCCTTGCGGCCGACGGAACGTCCACGATCCACGGTGGACACCACGTCCGACGTGGGTATGAGAACATCGAGAAGAAGTTCCTGGATCTCGGCGCCCGAATCGAGCGCGTTCAGGAAGAGGACTCTGTCACCACCCCATGAAGATCGGCATCGACCTCGGCACGGCCAACGTCCTCGTCCACGTCGAGGGCAAGGGCATCGTCATCCAGGAGCCATCCGT
>JBDTOJ010000037.1:0-16965 GCA_039933295.1 Chloroflexota bacterium | reverse complement strand
AGATGTCCGGCATCGGGCGGGAGCTCGGCATGTCGGCGATCGAGCTGTACACCGAAACCAAGAACATCTTCATCGACATCCGGCCGTAGGGAATTGACCATGGTTGCCCGCCTGAAGCCCGCCAGTCGATGAGCGACCCGCGGGACGACGGCGCCGTGATCTACGAGGAGTCGCCGCTCGATTCCGTCGATTTCACGCCCCGGATCGTCCGAACCGGGCGGCGCGGCGGCCTGATGGCGGCGGCGCTGGCGGTCACGCTCGCCGGGATCGTCGGCGTTGGCGTGCTGGCCGGTCGGAGTGGGCTCGAATCGGGACCAGAGGCAGCCGCGGCATCGACTCCGGCCGCCACGGTGTCGAGCTCGGTCTCGGTTGCCGCCCCCACGCCCCTCGTCACCGGTGCGCCAGGTTCGCGCGTTCCGACCTGGCCGCCATCTCGTGGTTTCGTCTATCTCGGCGGAGTCATCGACCTCCGCTCGCCCGTTCCGTCCACGGTGGACCTGAACCTCGCCTCGATCAACGTCGAAGGAACGGTGCTTGTTCGAGCGGCGCGCATCGACATTGCGCTCCGTAGCGGCAGCACCCGGATCATCGACCGGACCTCGATCGACGTCCGTGACCCCGACGGTGGCATCCGGCCGGTGCGAGCGCCAACGTTCATGACCTCGTTCGACCTTCCGGAGCCCCGGACCGGCGAGACACTGTGGGTCGTGGTCACGGCCTACAACGATTCAGGCGTCCAGATCGGTGCGGCGCGTCGGCCGCTCGTCACCGGGCGCCAGCCAGGGGCGTAGGAATCCGAGCGGAAGCGGCGGGCTCGGCGGGCTGCGGGGCGGCCCGCGAGCTCAGCGACCGCCCGCGAGCTCAGCGACCGCCCGCGAACTCCGGCGGCGCAACCTTTGGGTGGTGGCGGGCGAGCCAATCCACGAGCGCCCAGTGGGTCGTCTTGAACGCGAGCTCGGGCCATGGCAGCTCCCCGGGATCGAAGGACCTGATCTCGGTCGCCTCGGTCGTCAGGGTCGGCGCCCCGCCGATTACGCTCGCCTCGAACACAAGGACCACGACCGCGGCCTCGAGGCGCGAGTAGAAGCCCACGATGTCGCCGGGCCGGACCACGAGTCCGGTCTCCTCCATGGCCTCGCGCACGGCCGCCTCGTTCACCGTTTCGTCGATCTCGAGGAATCCGCCCGGTTGCGCCCACAACCCGAATCCGGGCTCGATGCCTCGCCGAATGAGGATGACCTTCCCGTCGTCGGCGATCGGCAGCACGGTCACGACGAGTCGCGGATTGACGTAGGCGATGTGCCCGCACCCGGGGCAGTGGCTCCGATGCCGATCCTCGCCGTCGATGGCGCCAAGCCGCAGTTTCGTTCCACAGCGGGAGCAGAACCTGATCGAGTCGGCCAGCCATGCCGGGGTCCCGTGTCCCGAATCGATGTCCGTCGAGCGGCCATCCGCTCCACGATCCGAGCTGGGATCTCGGCGCTCCGAGGTCATGCCCCGAGGGCCAGCACGGCCGCGGCCATGAAGACGAACATGCCGATCCCTGCGGCCACGAGCCAGGCGAGTCGAAACAGCCCGCGATTGCGATTGATCGGCATCCACGCCCAGGCCGATCGCCAGATCCGGAGCGACGCGTCGGCGGTAGTCAGGATCAGGAGTGGCGCTCCGATCAGGATGCACAGCTTGACGAGCGGGCTGGACAGGGTTGATCCGGTTTCGAGCGCCGTGATGGCAATGGCCCCCGCGACGAGCGCGATGGCCGAGATGTTGATGTACTGGGCCTGAAGCGGGGTCGGGGCGACCTCGGGGACCGATCTGGGCGTGGGCGTCGGGCCAGCGGGCGGCGCGGCCGGTACGGCCTGCCGCTCGAGGACCGGCATTCCGGGTTCCCAGCGAGAATCGTCCATCGACCGAGTGTAGCGGGCGGTACGATCCGGACCACATGGATCGCCTCATCAACCTCTATCGAACGACGTCGGCCATCGAGCCCGTCGCCTCACTGATCATCGCCAACCTGATCCCGCTCGTGGGGGTGGCCTTCTGGGGCTGGGATCTGTGGACGATCCTCGCCCTGTACTGGGTTGAGAACGGCATCATCGGGATCTTCAACGTCGCGAAAATGCTGCTCGCCGAAGGGGAGCCTGCGCTGCCCGTCAGTACGGCGACTGGCTCAGTGAAGCCGCTCATCGGCTGCGGGCGCTACGCAATGGCCGCGTTCTTCCTCGTCCACTACGGCATCTTCTGGCTCGGGCACGGCGTGTTCGTCCTCTACGTGTTGCCGGCGTTCAGTGGCACGGGCGTCCCATTCGATGGCATCGCCGCCAACATGAACCTCGTCCTGTACGGCGCCGTCGGGCTGGTCATCAGCCACGGTATCTCGTTCTGGTTCAACTACATCGGCCGAGGCGAGTACCGGCGTGCGTCATCCACGCAGCTGATGGGTGCTCCGTATGCCCGCGTCGTCGTGCTCCATGTGACGATCATCATCGGTGCCTTCGTATCTGCATTCCTCGGATCCCCGGTTGGCGCACTGATCGTCCTGGTGCTGTTGAAGTCGGGCCTGGATCTGGCGCTGCATCGGCGCGAGCATCAGGGATTCGCCCCTCCGGCTTCCTGATCCTTCGAGGCGGGGATCGCGTCAGACTCGGCGGCTGTCCGCCTCGACTGAACCTTCCACGACGACGTCACAGGTCGGACAGAACCAGTGCGCTTCCAGCGCGGTCCCGCAGGCGTCATGCCGGAACGAGGCATGGTCCCCTGACGACGGGTCCAGCGCAGCACCCCAGTCGGCCAGAAGTCGGAGTGCTCCCGCGAGTGAGCGACCCTCGGTCGTCAAGCGGTATTCGAAACGTGGTGGCCGTTCCACGTACGCAGTTGCGACCAGCAGGCCATCGACCTCGAGGCGCCGTAGTCGCTCCGCGAGGATATTCGGGGCGATCCCAGCCACCGCGGATTGCAGATCGCCGTACCGCAGCGGTCCGCTGAGGAGCGCCTCGACGATCCGGGGGCTCCAACGATCGCCGATCCTGGCCAGCGCCGCGCTGAGCGGCGTTGCGTGCGTCGACGCCCGGGCGGGCGATTGGCGGGAACCGGAGCGGGCCATGGACCCATGGTAGGCGACCTGCGAGCGGGTACTTGCGGCTGGGCGATGACGGGTGTAGGTTGTCACTTGCACTTCGCAAGTCAGTCATCCTCACCCAACCACGCCGACCAGGAGTCGCCCGCCATGAACCTGCTTCAGGATCTGTCCACCGCCATTTCGAGCGCGGCCACCGCTGCCTCTCCGAGCATTGTCGGGATCGGCGCACGCCAGCGGGGCTCGGGGGTTGTTGTGGCCGATGGCCGCGTCCTGACCAATGCGCACAACCTGCGTGGTGACGAGGTGACCGTGGCCTTTGCCGACGGACGATCGATTCGCGGCCGCGTCGCGGGCACGGACCTCGATGGCGACCTCGCCGTGATTGACGTCGACACCGCCGGGATCCCGGCGATCACCTGGGCCAAGGCACAGGCCGTTGTCGGCAGCGTGGTGTTCGGACTCTCCGCAACAGTCGGCGGCCCATCACGCGTGACCGTCGGAACCGTATCTGCCGTGAACCGCGCGTTCCGCGGCCCGGGCGGGCGACGCATCTCGGGCAGCATCGAGCACACGGCCCCAATGGCCTCGGGATCGTCAGGTGGCCCGATCGTCGACGCCTCGGGCGAGCTGGTCGGACTCAACACGCACCGGATCGGCGAGGGCTTCTATCTCGCTCGTCAGGCCGATGCCGATCTGCGCGAACGCGTCGAGGCATTGTCGGGCGGACGGTCCGTCGAGCGGCCGCGTCTCGGCATCGAAGTTGCTCCCTCCCGCGTCGCGCGCCACCTGCGCCGAGCCGTCGGCCTGCCCGATCGTGATGGGCTGCTGGTTCGTGCCATCGAGGACGAGTCACCGGCCGCCGGCGCCGGCATGCGCGAAGGCGATCTCATCGTTCGGGTTGCCGGGTCCGAGGTTGCGGATGCGGACGCGCTGCTCGATGCCATGGCCGGCGCTACGGGCGCGGTCGAGGTCATGGTGGTCCGTGGCGTCGAGGAGATCACGCTGACCGCCCACCTCGGAGGTACGGGCCGGGACAACTGACCGGCAGATCGCAGGGCGCCCGGCTACGGGATCAGGTTGACCAGGTACGGCTCGAGCGCTACACCGAGCTCGGGCGCGAGCGATCGACTGAAGGTCGCGGTCAGGTGGTGATTGTCCCGATAGACGATCATCCCGTTCCGAATCACCTGACAGGGCATCGCCGGGCAGATTGACGGGATCAGGTCAACGAGACCGGCCCCCGAAATCGTGGCCGCTCGCGCCTCGCGAACCCCGAACAGGCTCGTGAACGCAACGGCCCGGGAGAGGGCGCACGGCCTGACATCAGCTGGGTGGTGGGCGATACACCCGGGGATATCGACACTGGTCCGCGGCGTATCGACCATGATCACGACGCGACCGGGAATACGGGCAACGGATCGGGCAATCGCCTGCGCCTGACGCTCGACGGTCCGATCCACCGCAAGCAGCGGAAAGATCCCCCGGTGGCTCATCGCCACGATCGTCAGATCCGCGGGGTGCTGTGCCATCAGGCCGAGCACCTCTTCGCGCCAGGTCGCGCACTCCGTGTATTCAAGCGAGGTGTCGAGGTGCTCCACCCGCATGTCGAGGAACGGGCACGACAGCTTCACGTACGGGACCAGGCGCCAGCCACGCTCCAGGGCGAGGGCTTCGACGGCCGGGAACCACGCCCCTGCATGGGAGTCGCCAACGAGGGCGATGGTGAATGTCCCGCTTTTGTTGCCGTAGACGCACGACCTCGGATGCGCCTCGTCAATCTGCGACGCGCAGTGATCCCGATAGAGACGTTCTGAGTCCGTCCGGGCGTTCGCGATGGTGGGTCGAACGTCGGCCGTCAGCGGGATCTTGTCCGAAGGCATCGAATCGACGATGTCGTGCCAGGTCAGGAGCGGCTCCGGGCTGGCAGTCGGCTCGGGCGAGGGGCTGGGTTCCAGCGTGGTCGGCAACGGGGACAGCCCGGCCGACGCGGTTGGACCGGGCGTCATGGTCGGCGTTGGCAGCGGTGTCGGCATCGCCGTTGGTTCCGGACCGACGGCGATGCCCGCGAGGGCCTGCTCGCTCCGAATGCCGAGGCCCGATGCCACGATCGCCAGAGCCAGGATCGCAGCGACGCCGCTGGCGATGGCCGGGCGCGGGCCGAGCGACACCGAGATCCGGCCGTGATGGAAGGGCTCCTCCACGAACCGCCAGCTGAGCCACGCGACCCCGACCGCCGCGACCAGCAATAAGGCACGCCCTTCAGCCGGGAGTGACGCACCGACCGCGAGCGGGACGAGGACGAGAATTGGCCAATGCCAGAGATAGAGCGAGTAGCTGATCCGCCCGAGGAACCTGACCGGCGGGGTGGAGAGCAGCGCACCAGCCCCTCGCTGCACGGTTCCTGACCCGATCAGGACCGCCGCCGCGATGCCCGGCGCGAGGGCCGCGAGACCGGGGTAAGGCGTTCGATCGTCGATGAGCATCGCCGCGGCCACGAGACCCGCAAGGGCGATCCAACCGGCAACACCGGCCAGGATCCTCGCCGGTTTCGGCTGGGACGTACCGGCAACGGCCAGCAGGCCACCGAGCGCCAATTGCCAGGCACGGGTTGGAAGCGAGTAGAACGCCCAGGACGACGCGGCCTCGGTGAGCACGACGTTCGCGGCAAAGGATCCAAGGAGCACTGCGATCAGCACGAGCCCGACGCGACGACGACCGCCGCGCATGGCGATCAGCAGCAGGGCCGGCCAGGCGAGGTAGAACTGCTCCTCGACGGACAGCGACCAGAAATGGAGGAAGGGCGATGGCTGGCCGATCGCGGCGAAGTAGTTGCCTTCGGCCAGGGCGAACCTGATGTTCGCCACTGACAGGGCCGAAGCCGCACCGTCGGTCATGACCGTCGGCAGATCCAGCGGTCCGACGAGCAGGAGCGACGCAGCAAGCGTGACCAGGACGACGACCGCGGCGGCCGGGAGCAGGCGACGGATTCGCCGGGCGTAGAAGCCGGAAAAGGAGATCCGCCCGGATCGCTCGTGCTCCCGGATCAGCAGGCCCGTGATCAGGTACCCACTGACGACGAAGAAGACGTCGACGCCGATGAATCCGCCAGGAATCGGCAATCCGGCATGGAACAGGACGACCAGGGCAACCGCGATCCCGCGCAGGCCCTCGATGTCGGTCCGGAAGCCGGACCCGTGCTCGTCTGGCGCGGCGGCTACGTCAACAGGCGGCTTCATGGACCCTGTGAAGGGCTCCTCCACGCGGATGCTGCGCCCGCTCAGGTGTCTTGATCGGCGTTCGACGGGTCGTCCATGACCATCCGGGTCTGGTCCGCGCGGTAGCCCACCAGGCGATCGGCAAGGGCCGGATCGGACAGGGCCAGGATTTCGATGGCCAGGATGGCGGCGTTTTCGCCGTTGCCGATGGCCACCGTGGCGACCGGAATGCCACGCGGCATCTGGACGATCGAGAGGAGCGAATCGAGCCCGCCGAGGTGCTGAGTCGGGATCGGGACGCCGATAACCGGCAGCAGGGTCTTCGAGGCCAGCATGCCCGGCAGGTGTGCGGCGCCACCGGCGCCGGCGATGATGACCTGGATCCCGCGGCTGGCAGCACCTTCCGCGTAGGCGAACAGGTGGTCCGGACTTCTGTGGGCCGATACGACCCGCAACTCGCAGGGTACGTCGAGCATCTCGAGCATGGCAGTCGCTCGCTCAAGGATTGGAAAGTCGGAACGGCTGCCACCCACCACGCCGACGACTACGCCCTTTGCCACGTTCAGCCACCCTCCTGCGTCGTGTCCGCCCAGTGCATGCGTACCGCTGCCTCTCGCGCCGTAGCCAGTGCCTCGTCCACGGTCGCGGCCACCGCCGTCACGTGCCCCATCTTGCGTCGCTCGAAGACTCGGCGCTTGTCGTAGACATGGACATGCAAGTCGTCCAGTTCAAGAGCACGGTCCAGCCCAAGGGGCCGGGCGTCCCGATCTGTGCCGGATCCGAGAAGGTTCACGGTCGCCGCGCCGCCCGACCGTAGCGCCGTGGATCCGAGGGTCAGACCGCAGATCGCGCGGATGTGCTGTTCGAATTGACTCGTGACGGCGCCCTCGATGCTCCAGTGGCCGCTGTTGTGGACCCTCGGCGCGAGCTCGTTGACGACCAGGCTCCCATCCGGCATGAGAAACAACTCCGCCGTAAGCAGGCCGACCATGCCCATCCCGATCGCCAGGTCGGTGGCGAGGGCCAGGGCCCGGCTCGCGACGTCGTCGGGGATGCCAGCGGGTGTCGAGGACTCGACGAGGATGCCCCGATCGTGCTGATTGCGAGCAACCGGGAAGCCGGTCGAGGTCCCGTCCACGGCCCGCGCGACGATGACCGACAACTCGGCGACGAACGGAAGTTCCCGCTCGAGGAGCAGCGGCCGATCACCGGCCATCTCGGCCCCCACCATCACCTCGGCCGCCGCGATGTCCGCGGCATCGGTGATCCTCAGCTGGCTCCGACCGTCGTACCCGCCCATCGATGCCTTGAGGCGGAGCGGCATGCCGAGATCCGCCGCGGCAGCGTGCAGCTCGGCGACGGATCGAACCTCTCGCCACGGCGCAACGCCCGCCCCGTTTGCTTCGAGGAATCGCCGCTCCGCCAGTCGATCCTGGGTAAGCTTCAGCGCGTAGGGACCGGGCCGGATCGGGGCAGCACCGGACTCGAGGGCCTGGACCAGCCCGAGCGACACATGCTCCAGTTCGTAGGTGATCACGGCGCAGTGGGCAGCCATGCGCCGGGCGGCATCGACGTCGTTGTAGGCGCCGATCTCGAGGCGATCGGCGACCGCCGCTGCCGGACAATCCGGGTCCGGGTCCAGGACCACAACCCGATAGCCCATCGTGCGTGCTGAAAGCGCGAGCATGCGGCCGAGTTGCCCACCACCGATGATCCCGATGGTCGCGGGTGGCGGGATTGCCGGGCTCCTGAACCCGAGCATCTTGTAGACCCCGAGAATCCAGGTCGTCTTGGAATGCGTGTAGCGATAGCCATCAACCGATGAGCCGCGCGTGATCGCGGTCTTGAGGTCGGCGTATTGACGCATCAGCTCCGGGTCGTTGCGCAGGGCGTCGCGAAAGGCGATGTCGCGCCGAGAGTCGCCACCGGTCGGCTGTACGTGGAAGTGGATCCGAAACTCGTCGCCATCAACCAGGACGGCGCCGACGAGCATGGGCCTGGTTGGCGGCCACGGGTCGGGCCCCGGCTGATCTTGGAAGCCGAGTTCGTGCAGTTCAGCCACGATCCCGGGGACCGATGCGGGGTCGGTCTCGACCGACAGGTCCACGATGCCCTTGCCGGGCAACCCTGGAACCGCCGTGCTGCCGATGTGTTCGACATCGAGCTCCGGGCGCCGTGCCTTGATCATCGCGCTGATGTCTCGCGCCACGTCGACAGTACGCGGATCCCAGTCCGAAACATGGGCGACGCGGCGCTCGTACGGGAGGATGGCCGGTTCGGGACGCGGATCAGGGGTTGTCACGAGGTGGAAGTGTAGGCTGTGAGCGATGGCAGGCGATCCGGCTTTCGGCAAACGCGACCGGCTGCCCATGATCCTCGACGTCGATACCGGCATCGATGACGCCCTTGCGCTCCTGTATGCCTGTGCGTCACCCGAGATCGACCTGCTCGCCGTGACCTGCGTCGCGGGCAACGTCCCGCTCGATGCAGTGGTGGCCAATACGCTCGCGGTTCTCGAACTTGCTGGGCGTGGCGATATCGCCGTCTACGGCGGCGCCGACCATCCCCTCCTCAAATCCCTGACCACGACCGAGGAGACGCACGGACCCGAGGGCATCGGCTATGCGACCCGGCCCGCAACGACGAGCGTGGCCGCCGACCGAAGCGCCGCCGATGCGATCGTCGAGATCGCTCGCCATCGGCCCGGTGACGTCCACCTGGTCACGCTTGGTCCGATGACCAACCTCGCGCTCGCCCTGGACCTCGAGCCGCGCCTCCCGTCGCTCCTTCGCGGATGGACGTTCATGGGAGGCGTGTTCCGAGGCTCCGGCAACACAACGCCGACCTCGGAATGGAACATCCACGTGGATCCGGATGCGGCGAAAGCCTGCCTGGCGTCCTGGGGCACCGCGATGGCAAACGATCCGACGGTGCCGATGCCGATCGGGATGGGCCTCGATGTCACCGAGAAGGCACGTCTGATTCCCGACGCGGTGGTGGAGCTGGCGAGGCGCGCCGGTACCGTGGAGTCGGACGCGGCGGCGATCGACCCGGGCAATACCCGGGGCGGGATGCAACCGATCGGGTCCGTCGGCACGAACAAGGTCCTTCGGTTCATCGTCGATGCCCTGCGTTTCTACTTTGAATTCCATGCGGCGTACGACGGGTTCTATGGCGCCTTCATCCATGACCCATTCGTTGTCGCGGCCACGATCGATCCGTCGCTCATCGACACTCGTCCCGTCTTCGTCGACGTGGAGGCCGGAGCTGGCCTGGCGCATGGGATGACGGTCGCCGACTGGCGCGAGATCACCGGCCGGCCGCCGAATGTCAGCGTCGCCGTCACCGGTGACCCAGCCGCGTTCCTCGATCGACTCGTGGACCGGATCGGGGGCCTCGCCGGTCGAGCCGAGGCTCCTGCCCGCAGTCAGCGTCTCGGTTGAACCAGAAGCCGCCCGGACCGTGTACCTGATGCCATCACCGCACGCGGCGCGCCGGGTTCGCGTGGCGCGTGTGAACGGACTTCAGGACTGGGTAAGGCCGACCTCGAATACCTCGTTATCGAGGATGCGCCAGGCCCGCAGTCCGGCCGCGCCGGTCGCGGGATCCACCTCGTCCGGATGGAGCGAGACCAGCACGTACAGGGCATCGGGATAGAACGCGAGCTCGATGTCCGTCGGCGACGGGCGCGCTGGTGACGCGACGTGCGAGTGGATGATCGCCCAGAACACCTCATCCGCGTCGTCGGTCTCGATGGTCGCCCGGAGCAAATCCTCAGAGTCGATCTCATAGCGATACGGCGAGGCGGCCCGGTTCCGTGTCGGTAGCCAGCGCAGCGCGACGCCACCGTCCACCGCGGGCCGATCGCCGATGATCAGGCCACAGGCCTCGTTCGGAAGGGCTGCCCGAGCGTGGGCCTCGATCGCCTCACGGATCGCCGTCGAGATGCTTACCGATGTCGGGCCGGGACCGCTCACCACCAGTTGACGCCGCCTTCGAGATCCGATTCCATGTCGTCGAGGTCCCGGGCGTAGGTGCCGACTGACAAGTACTTCCAGCCCCCGTCCGGGAGGATGGCCACGATCGTTCCTGCGCGCATGTCCCGGGCGACACGCGTGGCCGCGACCAGCACCGCGCCCGACGAAGGCCCGGCGAAGATGCCCTCGAGCGCGATGAGATCGCGGACGGCGGCAATCGCGTCTCGATTCGAGACCAGATACTTCGCGTCGAGCAGCGACGGATCCAGGATCTCGGGCACGAACCCCTCGTCGAGCGAGCGGAGGCCCTGGACGGCCTCGCCGGGCAACGGTTCCGCGGCAATGATCCGGACATCGGGCTTGACCCGGCCGAAGAAGCGGGCGACGCCCATGAGCGTACCGCCAGTCCCGAGGCCCGCCACGACGGCATCGACCTCGGGGCAGTCGGCCAGGATTTCGGGAGCGGTGGTCTCCTCATGCGCACGCGGATTGGCCTCATTGCCGTACTGGTATGGCATCACGAACCGCGGATCACGAGCGACGAGCTCCTTCGCCAGGGCGATCGCCCCATTGGACCCGAGGTGGCCCGGCGAATCGATGACCTCGGCCCCGAACAGCGCAGCCATCTGGCGTCGCTCGTTGGTGACGTTGTCGGGCATGACCAGCGCCACGCGATAGCCCTTGCGTCGCGCGATCATCGCCAGCGCGATGCCGGTGTTACCCGATGTGGGCTCGAGGATGATCGAATCCGGTCCGAGGGCCTCGCGCGCCTCGAGATCCTCGATGAGCGCACGCGCCGGACGATCCTTGACCGACCCGCTCGGGTTCATGAACTCGAGCTTGGCGTAGATCCGGACGTTGGGATCCGGCGACATCGAAGGGATGGCGACGAGCGGCGTATGACCGATCGCGTCGAGAATGCTCTCGTACCGGCCGCCGTGCGGCGCCAGATCCGCATGCGCCTGGGCGTGCGACGGCGCGGGCCGGGATTGCTCCGGTCGAGGTTCGGCGGGTCGGGCTTGCACCGGCCGAGGTTCCATCGTGTTCGGCGTCCCCGGCGCTCGCAGCGCCACCATCGTCAGCCGCCCGCCATCGCCGGCAGGAGTCGAACTTCGTCGCGATCCGCGACGGGCGTCGCGAGTCCATCGAGGTAGCGGACGTCCTGGCCATTGACGTAGACGTTGACGAACCGATTGAGATCGCCGTCGGCCGTCAGCAACTGACCGCCGAGGCCCGGGTGCCGTTCGAGGAGGGCATGGACCAGCTCGCCGACGGTCGATCCGGCAAGCTCCAGCGACTTGGCACCCGCGACCGAAGGTCGCAGCACCGTTGGAATGAATACCGTACTCATGCGTGTGCCTCTGGGTTGATGCCGAGGGACCCACCGAACCCGGCACCGCCGAGCACGAAGGGGGCGTCGGCGGGGAATGCGGACAGCGTGGGTGCATCGCCGCGGTTGCGCGCGGCACGGGCTTCGGCCGAGCAGACCGGGCATGTTGGATCGCGACGCAGCGTCAGCTCCGTGAACTCGGCCTCGAGGGCATCGAACAGGAGCAGCCGGCCCGCGAGGGTCGTACCAATCCCGAGGAGGACCTTGAGGACCTCGTTGGCCTGGAGCAGGCCCATGATCCCGGGCACGACACCCAGCACGCCGGCCACGGAGCAGCCGGGTGCGAGTTCGGGCGGCGGCGGGGTCGGATAGAGGCAGCGATAGCACGGCCCTTCGTACGGGATGAACGTGGTCAGCTGGCCCTCAAACCGGAAGACCGACGCGTGGACAACCGGGATCCCGGCCGCGACCGCGGCGTCGTTCAGGAGGTAGCGGGTCTCGAAGGTGTCGGTGCCGTCGAGGATCACGTCGTAGCCGGCGATGATCCGCTCGACGTTATCGCCGACGAGCATCTCCTCGTGAGGAACCACGGTGACATCGGGGTTGAGCGCCTGGATGGTCTTGCGGGCGCTCTCGACCTTCTTCTCCCCCACCCGATCCGTTGTGTGGAGGATCTGGCGCTGGAGGTTCGAAACGTCGACGACGTCGAAGTCGATGATCCCGAGCGTGCCCACGCCGGCTGCGGCGAGGTAGAGCGCGGCAGGGCTCCCGAGCCCGCCGGCGCCGACCAGCAGCACCTTCGATTCGAGGAGCTTCGTCTGGCCGGCGGTGCCAACTTCCGGAATCAGCAGGTGGCGGCTGTACCGCTGCTGCTGAGCCTTCGAGAGGACGACCGGCGCCTGCCACGGAAGCCCGGCGGACTTCCAGGACTGGAAGCCGCCCGACATCGACATCGGCGCGGTGTAGCCGAGTTGCTGGAGGGTCTGTGCCGCGAAGGCGGAACGAACCCCGCCCGCGCAGTACAGGACAACCGGCGCCTGACGGTCCGGAACCGCCGCCTCGATCTGCTGCTCAAGGTACGACCGGCCGACGTGGAGAGCGCCAGAGATGAACCCCTGCTCCCACTCGTTGACCTCGCGGACGTCGACGAACGTGACGCCCTGGGCGCGAAGGAGCTCGGCTTCCGCAGGCGTGACCTCACGGATCGAGGCCTTTGCCTCCTGGAGGAGCTCGGTGTACGACTTGGTCACGCGGCGCCTCCGTTCTTGATCGACGGATCCGGGACGTAGCGGAGGTATGGACGCTCCGCTCGCCAGCCATCCGGGAACTTCTCGCGGGCCTGCTCGTCGCTCAGCGAGGCAGCGATGATCACATCGTCGCCCTGTTTCCAGTTGGCCGGCGTTGCCACCGACTTCGTGGAGGTGAGCTTGAGCGAGTCCACGACCCGCAGGATCTCGTCGAAGTTGCGGCCGGTGCTGGCTGGGTAAGTCAGCGACAGGCGGATCTTCTTGGCGCTGTCGATGATGAACACGGATCGGACGGTCTGGGTGGCCTCGGCATTCGGGTGGATCATGTCGTACGCCTCGGCAACGGCACGGCCCTTGTCGGCGATGAGCGGGAAGTTGAGGGCCACTCCCTGGGTTGCCTCGATGTCCCGAGACCAGCCCTCGTGGTCCTCCACGCCGTCGACGCTCAGCCCGACGACCTTGACGCCACGCTTGTCGAACTCGCCCTTGAGCTTGGCGACGGCGCCGAGCTCCGTGGTGCAGACCGGGGTGAAGTCCTTGGGGTGGCTGAACAGGATGGCCCAGTCGTCACCGATCCAGTCGTGGAATCGGATCTCGCCCTGAGTGGAATCGGCGGTGAAATCGGGGGCGACATCGCCCAATCGAAGGGACATGTGATCGGTGCTCCTCGAGGAACTCGAACGGGACGGGCGCGCCGCGGTCGTTGGCCGGGCGAGCAGGGACGCATCCGCGACGGGCGCGGGCGCGGGACAGCCGGCAATCAGGCCGGCCGCGGACACCTGCAGCGGCCCATGCCCGGCATGCCGCCGTACTGTCGCGCGGTCATGCTGGCTCACTCCCTGCGGATTGCTCCGCGCTGGCGGCCTCGGGTGGAGCAGCGACCCCTGCCTCGCCGGACTTTCCGGCGTCGGCGATGGCCAACTGCATGGTTTCGAGGCTCAGGAGCGCGCACTTCAGGCGCGCCGGCGAAATGTCGATCCCGAGCAGATCGAGCACATCCTGTGAGGACATCGAGGCCGCTTCGGCCACGCCCTTGCCCTTGATCTCGTCGGTCAGGAGCGAGGCTGAAGCCTGGCTGATCGCGCAACCCCGGCCGGTGAACCCGACACCCTCGACCACCCCGTCGGCGAGCCGCAACTGGAGCGTGATCCGGTCACCGCACAACGGGTTCGCGCCCTCGTGGGAGGCGTTCGCGTATTCCAGCACCCCGAAGTTATGGGGCCGCCGGTAGTGCTCGAGAATGTAGTCGCGGTCAAGATCGTCCATTTCGACTTCGGAGTGTAGCGCGAGTCGCTAATTCCGACCATAGGGGTCGGGTATGGACGGGCGGAGTCGATGGCAAAACGAGTGGTAGAATGCTGCCATGCGCACGACCATTGACGCTGCGGGTCGGATCGTGGTGCCGAAGGCGATCCGTGAGGAACTGGCCCTGTACGGCGGGCAGGAGATCGAACTGATGGCCATCGATGGCCGGATCGAGATCGAAGTGCCCCCGTCGGCGATGCACCTCGAGGAGCGCGAGGGGCATCTTGTCGCCGTGCCGGACAAGCCCCTGCCGCCGCTGACGACCGAGCTCGTACGAGCAACCCTCGAGAAGATCCGGCGTTGAAGGCGGTCGATACGAGCGTCGTCGTCGCGGCATTTGCGACATGGCATGAGGCGCATGAAGGGGCCAGGCGCATCCTCGACGACGCTCCGCGACTCCCGGGCCACGCGGCCCTCGAGGCATACTCCGTCCTGACACGATTGCCGGCTCCGCATCGCGCGCCGGCAGACCAGGTCAGCAACTTTCTCTACGCGGCGTTTCCGGAACCCTGGTTGACGCTGCCGGGCCAGGAGCTGGCGCCGCTCATCGCCCGGCTTGCCGAACTGCGCATCACGGGTGGCGGCACCTACGACGCACTGATCGGAGCCACGGCGCTGAGTGCTGGCGCCACCCTCATCACCCGTGATCGTCGCGCGCGATTGGTCTACGAACGACTCGGGGTCGAGGTGCTGTTCGTCGGTTGAGGCTCAACCACACGACCTACACCCCGAAGACCCGTTTGACCTCGGTGATGCCGGCGATCAGCGCGTCGATGTCGGCGCGGGTGGTGTAGACGTTGAAACTGGCCCGGGCGGTGGCCGCGAGGTCGAGGCGCTCGTGGAGCGGCATCGTGCAGTGGTGGCCGGCCCGGATCGCGACTCCGGTACTGTCGAGGACCTGGGCCACGTCGTGCGGGTGGACGCCGGGGATGTTGAACGGGATGACCCCGCCCCGGAGCCCGGCATCGAGCGGACCGTAGAGCGCCACGCCCGGGTGCTTCGTCATCAGCTGGACCAGGGCGTACCCGACAAGCTCGCGCTCGTGCTCGCGGACGCGGCCCATCCCGAGCGCGGCCAGGTAGTCCGCCGCGACCCCCAGGCCGATCTCGGCCGCGATGTCCGGCGTGCCGGCCTCGAACTTCCAGGGGATCTCGTTGAACTCTGACCGGCGAAGGTGGACTTCGCGGATCATTTCCCCGCCGGACAGGAACGGGGGCATGGCCTCGAGCAGGGCTCGCCGGCCCCACAACGCACCAGAACCCGTGGGACCCAGCATCTTGTGGCCGGAAAAGACGTAGAAGTCGGCGTCAATTGCCTGGACATCGACCGGAACGTGGGGCACGGCCTGGGCACCATCGACGAGGACCAACGCGCCAGCGGCGTGGGCCATCCGGGTCATCTCGGCGACCGGATTGATCGTCCCGAGCGTGTTCGAAACGTGGGTGAACGCGACGAGCTTCGGCTTGAGCTTCAGCAGCACTTCGAAGACATCGAGGCGCAGGAGCCCGTCGTCGGTGATCGGGATGAACTCGAGGTCGGCGTCCTTCTCCTGAACCAGGAGCTGCCACGGGACGAGGTTCGCGTGGTGCTCCATCTCGGTCAGGACGATGACGTCGCCGCGATTGATGTTCTTTCGACCCCACGAATAGGCAACAAGGTTGATGGCCTCGGTTGCGTTCCGGGTGAACACGATTTCGTGCGCGTCCGGGGCATTGATGAACCGCGCAACGCTGGTGCGAGCCGCTTCATACGCCGCCGTGGACCGCTCACCGATCTCGTAGATGCCCCGATGTACGTTCGCGTTGTACTCGCTGTAGTAGGTGTCCATCGCATCGATCACGGCCTGTGGCTTCTGGCTCGTGGACGCCGAGTCGAGGTAGACGAGCGGCTTTCCGTGCGAGGTCATCGTGCCGAGAATCGGGAAATCGGCGCGAATCAGCTCCGGGACGAGGCGCCCATCGCGGATCCGCGGATCAGATCCGGCCACGGCTCCGGATCCAGTCGCGGGGTCGGTGGTCAGCGTCATCTCGATGCCTCCGTCAGTGAGCCAGCGCAGCCGGCTCATCGAGTCGGAGGGCGTCGTCTGGAACGTCGACATCGAGGCCGTTCTCGCGAAGGATCGGGCCGTAGCCCTCATCTTCGAGTCGAAGAGCCAGGTCGCGCCCGCCGGAAGTCACGATCCGGCCCTGGGCGAGAACGTGGACGAAGTCCGGCTTGATGTGGTTCAGCAGGCGCTGGTAGTGGGTGATCAGGAGGATGCCGAGGTCCGGGTTGAGCATCGCGTTCACGCCGTCGGCGACGATCCGGAGGGCGTCGATGTCGAGGCCCGAGTCGGTCTCGTCGAGGATTGCCAGCTGCGGCTCGAGCATCGCCATCTGGAGCATCTCGAGGCGCTTCTTCTCGCCGCCCGAGAATCCGTCGTTGACGTAGCGGGACACGAAGGCCTCGTCCATCTTCAGGAGGGCGAGCTTCTCGCGCATCTTCCGGCGGAATTCGAGCATCGAGACGCCACCCTTGATCGCGTCGGTGGGGTCGATGTCCGGGTTCTTGTCGATGCCCTGGAGTTTGGCGTTCAGCGCACTTCGAATAAAGCTCGCGACGCTCAGGCCGGGGACCGCAGTCGGGTACTGGAAAGCGAGGAACATGCCGAGCCGGCTGCGCTTGTCGGCCGACAGGGCCAGCACGTCGCGGCCCATCCAGGTGACCTCGCCGCCGTTGATCACGTACGCGGGATGGCCCATCAGCGCGTAGGCGAGCGTCGTCTTGCCCGAGCCGTTGGGGCCCATGATCGCGTGGACCTCGCCCGGGCCGA
>JBDTOJ010000036.1:0-36298 GCA_039933295.1 Chloroflexota bacterium | reverse complement strand
CAACAAGGTCCTCGCCATCGAGGCTGCCGAAGGCTGAACCTGGGCGCGGGCGCCGCAGGTCGCCGGCCGGAGCCGTCGGCGCTGACGGGGCCGATCGGCGCTCGCGGGTAGACTGGCTTTGCGGGCAGTGGTGCCCCGGACGTATCGACAGAGGTGGAGTCAATGAGCGCCGAATTCGAACTTCGCCTGTCGCCGACCGACGAGGAAGCCATGATGTCTGTCGCCGAGCATGCGCGACGGAACAACTGGGCCCAGCGCTTGATGGACCGCGACGTCACTCTCTGGTCGGACGATCCCGAGGTCCAGCGTTCCGTGGCGGATCGCCTCGGATGGCTCGATGCACCGGCCCATTTCACGGACCAGATTGCCGCGCTCGAGGGTTTCGGTGATGGCATTCGCGTCGCCGGCTTCCGGACGGCCGTCGTCATGGGGATGGGCGGCTCGAGCCTGGCCCCCGAGGTCCTGCATCGGACCTTTGGCACCGCCGACGGGTACCTCGATCTCCGCGTCCTCGATTCGACCGATCCCGCCGCGGTGGCCGCCATCGTCGACGACCTCGACCCGCTCTCGACCCTGTGGATCGTGGCATCGAAGTCGGGTACCACTACCGAACCACTGGCGTTCCTGGCCGACGCTTGGGCGCGGGTCGAAAATGCGCTCGAGGTAGCGGGCTCAGCGCAGCAACCTGGCGAATTCATCGTCGCCATCACTGATCCGGGCAAGAGCGTAGCGGCCATCCCTCATCACGACGACCTTCGCGAAGTATTCCTCAACCCGTCGGACATCGGCGGCCGGTATGCCGCGCTCTCGTATGTCGGACTAGTGCCCGCTTCATTGATCGGACTCGACCTGGATCCGCTGCTCGCCTCCGCCGCGACGATGGTGGCGGCGTGCCGCGAGCCGGAGCCACAGCAGAACCCGGGCCTGCTCCTGGGAATCACGCTCGGCGTGCTCGCTCGCGCCGGTCGAGACAAACTGACCTTCGTGATGGACCCGGAAGTCGCAAGCTTCGGGGCCTGGGCCGAGCAACTGGTGGCGGAGTCGACCGGCAAGCACGGCGTCGGCATCGTTCCGGTCGATCTGGAGCCCCTCGGATCGGCTCAGGCGTACGGCACCGACCGTGTCTTTGTCTCGCTGGCACTGACCGATGCGCCGGATCCGTCCCATGGGCTGCTCGATGTCCTGGCTGCGGCCGGCCACCCCGTAATCCGACTGACGATCGATGATCCGATGGACCTCGGCGCGGAGTTCATTCGCTGGGAGGTCGCAACGGCCTTCGCGGGCGCGGTGATGGGCATCGATCCATTCGATCAACCGAATGTCGAGGAAGCCAAGGAATTGACGCGCCAGCTGCTCGCGACCATGGGGTCCGCCCACAATGGAGGATCGGGGGCCGCCGCCGGTCAGCCCGGGCGCGCAGCCAACGCGGCGGACGACCGCCTGCGCCCGCTCGATATCGAGTCAGTCGGGCAGGACGTCCTCATCGAAGCGATCCGAGCGGGTCTCAGGAGTGGCCCCCAGACCCGCGGCTACATGGCAATCCAGGCGTTCATCGCACCGAACGACGAGGCCGACGCAGTCTTCGAGCGGATCCGCGCCCTGGTCCGCGACCGAACGGGCATGGCCACGACCGCCGGGTACGGGCCACGCTTCCTCCACTCGACTGGCCAATTGCACAAGGGCGGCGCGCCAACGGGCTGGTTCGTCCAGCTGATCTCGGCCCATCCCCTCGATCGCGAGATTCCCGGGTGGCCGTATACGTTCGGCGGCCTCATTGACGCTCAGGCACAGGGCGATGCCAGCGCCCTCGCATCCCACGATCTCCCGATTCTCCGGCTGCGCCTGGGCAACGACCGTGCCGCCGACCTCGCCATGCTGGAGCGAGCCTTCGCCAAGGTGCTCGAGGTCTGAGGGGTTTCGGGTCCGCGCGTAGACTTGGCGTAAGGCGGTGGCAGCACATCAGTCGCGCCTCCACCTGCATCGGAGGCGTCGCGATATGCGCATCGGGTTCATCGGTCTTGGTCGGATGGGGGCGAACATGTGCCGCCGGCTGATGCAGGACGGCCACCAGATCGTGGCCTACAACCGCAGCCCGGAGAAGACTCAGGAGCTCGCGACCGAGGGGGCCGAAACGTCGTTCTCCATCGCCGAACTCGTGGGCAAGCTCGAAAAGCCCCGCACGGTCTGGATCATGGTTCCGGCCGGCGACGCCACCGAGGCCCAGATCGCGGAGCTCATGGAGCACCTGGAGTCGGGCGACACGATCGTCGACGGCGGCAATACCAACTTCCATGACGACGTCCGGCGCCACGCGGACCTCGCGAAGCAAGGCGTCCAGTACGTCGATGCGGGCGTGTCGGGCGGGATCTGGGGCCTGAAGGTCGGCTTCTGCCTGATGGTCGGCGGCGAAACGCCCGCCGTCACGCCGCTGGAGCCCGTCTTCCTCAGCCTCGCGCCCGAGGGCGGCTACATCCACGCCGGTCCGCCCGGCGCCGGGCACTACGTGAAGATGATCCACAACGGGATCGAGTACGGAATGATGCAGGCGTACGCGGAGGGCTTCGAAATCCTCCACGCCTCGGAATACGACCTCGACCTCGCAGCCATCGCCGACAACTGGATGCACGGCAGCGTCGTCCGAAGCTGGTTGCTGGAGTTGCTCGGCCTCGCGTACAAGGGCCAGGGCCAGGACCTCGAACACCTCAAGGGCTGGGTGGCCGATTCTGGTGAGGGCCGCTGGACCGTCCAGGAAGCCATCGATCGGGACGTTCCTGCGCCCGTCATCACGCTTGCGCTCCAGACGCGGTTCCGCTCGCGTCAGGACGACAGCTACGGCGCCAAGGTCCTCGCCGCGCTTCGCAACGAGTTCGGCGGGCACGCGGTCAAGAACAGCTGACGTGCCACGAGCCGCGAGCCCGTTGCCATCGGGACCCCGCACCATCCGTCAGGAGCGAATCGAGCGTGGCGGCAAACGCCGGCGCGCGCCGAAGGTCGACGCGAACCCGCTTCGCGAGGGCCTGCGCCTGGAGCGCGTTCCGGATCCGCACGTCATGGTCCTGTTCGGGGCGACCGGGGACCTGTCCCATCGCAAGGTCTTCCCTGCCCTTGCCCAGCTCTGGCGAACGAACCTGCTGCCCCAGGACTGGCAACTGGTGGCCGTCGGGCGGCGGCCGTACGACGACGAGACGTTCCGGGCCGAGATCGGCAAGTCCCTCGAGCTGCACTGCCGCGTCCGGCTCGAAACCGAGGTCGGTGCGCAGTTCCTGAGCCGGATCTCCTATCACCAGGGTGATTTCGCCGACGACGAAGCGTTCGATCGTCTGGCCGAGCGCCTCGATGCGATGGATGCGGCGTTCGGCACGCAGGGCCATCGCCTGTTCTACCTCGCGACCCAGTCCTCGGCCTTCCCGGTCATCGTCGCCCAGCTCGGCCGGTGCGGCCTCGATCACGAGGTGCACGGCGGCGGCTGGCGCCGGATCGTCATCGAGAAGCCGTTCGGGCGGGACCTCGACTCGGCGAAGAAGCTGAACCGCGAGGTCGGTCGGGTCTTCCGCGAGTCGCAGGTCTATCGCATCGATCACTACCTCGGCAAGGAGACGGTCCGGAACCTGATGGTCTTCCGGTTCGGCAACGGGATCTTCGAGCCGCTCTGGAACCGCCGGTACGTCGATCACGTGCAGATCACGATGGCCGAGTCGATCGGCGTCGAGGAGCGCGGCTCGTTCTACGAGGAGACCGGCGCGACCCGTGACGTCGTCCAGAACCACCTCCTACAGCTCCTCACGCTCGTGGCGATGGAGCCGCCCGCAACGTTCGAGGCCGACGCCCTGCGTGACGAGAAGCTCAAGGTCCTCCGCGCCATCCAGGCCCCGACCCCTGCGGACGTCCAGCGCAACGTCGTCCGGGGCCAGTACGGGCCGGGCTGGGTGGCCGCCGAGGCGGTGAAGGGCTATCGCCAGGAGGCGGAAGTCGATCCCGAATCGGAAACCGAGACGTTCCTCGCCGCTAAGTTCCAGGTCGATGACTGGCGCTGGTCCGACGTTCCGTTCTACCTCCGAACCGGCAAGCGGCTGCCGAAGCGCGCGACGGAGATCGCGATCCAGTTCAAACAGGTGCCGCATCGGCTGTTCCAGGACGCCGCGGCGGACCCGGAACCCAACCTGCTCGCGATCCGGATCCAGCCGGACGAGGGGATCCTGCTCCGGTTCGGCTCGAAGGTCCCGGGCCTCGGCCTCGACATCCGGACCGTGACGATGGACTTCACCTACGGGTCGGCATTCTCGGTCGACAGTCCCGATGCCTACGAGACCCTGATCCTCGATGCCATGCTCGGCGATGCCTCGCTGTTCACGCGGGCCGATGAGGTCGAGGCGGCCTGGGCCATCGTGACGCCGATCGTCCAGACCTGGGTGGATGAACCCGCACCCGAGATGCCGAACTACACCGCGGGGGCGTGGGGCCCGGATGCGGCCGATGCCCTCATCGAGCGAGACGGGCGCCGCTGGCGCCGGATCTGATCACAACGATGGAGGAGATCGATTTCCTGGACGCGCCCACGGTTGGGCAACCCGTCCTTCGCTGGTCCTCCCGGACCGATTCGCTCGCAGGCATCGAAGCGGAACTTGCGAAGGTCTGGTCCGCAACTCCGCTGACCACCGCGGGGGACGATGGCGCCCCCGAACGACGAATCGCGGCCCGGACGAGCGTCCTCAACCTCGTGGTCATCGCCCGACAACCCGAGATCGGCGAGCGGGCCGCGGCGGTGATCCGGATGCTGACTGGCCGCCACCCGTCGCGAACCCTGATCGTCTCGAGCGCCGACCCCGACGGCCCGTCCTGGATCGATGCGCATGTGCAGGCCCACTGCGTCCTGCCGCGGCCCGATGCCGCGGAAACCTGCGCCGAGTTCATCGATCTCGTCGCCGGTGGTGAGACGGGACGGCACGTCGCCGCGATCGTTGCGCCGCTCCTGGTCCATGACCTCCCGGTCACGGTCTGGTGGCCGGGAGATCCGCCACTCGGCACGCGCCAGGCCCGGGACATGCTGGATATGGCCGATCGCCTCGTGGTGGATGGTTCCCACTGGTCTGGCGACGGCCTCGAACGGCTCCGGGCGCTGGCTCGCGTCGTGGCGAGTCACCAGGCCAGCGGTGACTCTCTGGCCGTGTCGGACTTCGCGATGATCCGCCAATCGCGCTGGCGTGAAGCGATTGCGTCGAGCTTCGATCGCCCCGAATTGCGGCCGTTCCTGACCGGGATCACCGACATCACGGTCCGCTATGCCGCACACCCGGAGACGGATCCCAACAACACGAACCTGATCAAGCCGCTCTACCACCTTGGCTGGCTGGCCTCGCGACTCGGGATGGTGGTCGCGGAACCGCTGCGCGCGGCGAAGCCGAACCCGGACGCCAGTGCCGAGCCCGACACTGACGAGGGCCTCGAGCTGCCACTGGTTGGCGAGCTGAGGGCCGGCCGCCGGCACGTTCGAATTTCGATCAGCCCACTGGCCTCGACGATGCCGCCGGGCACGACGCTGACGGTCGAGCTTGCCGCGCGCCGGCGCGGGGTCCATCTGGAGGTGGTGGTGTCCGCGGAAGCCGAGTCCGTCATGGTCCATGCCGCGCTCGATGGCCGGGAAATGCCGGTGCGCCGATTCATGGCACCCCGTCGAACCGAGGTGGAGCTTCTCGCTGAGACGGTTGAATCGGTCGGTGCGGACCCGGTGGCCGTTGCTGCGTTGTTTGCCGCGGCCGATCTGGTCCCGGCCTGATGGACGATCCAGAGATCACGGTCTTTCCGACGCCGGGGGACGTCTCCCATGCGGCGGCCGCACGGATTGCGCATGCGCTCATCGATGCCGTCGCCGAGCGCGGTGTCGCGCACTGGGTCACGACCGGCGGCTCGACCCCGGGGTTGATCTACCGTCACCTTGCCGATTCGCCGCTCCGCGAAATGATCCCCTGGGAGCACGTTCACCTGTGGTGGAGCGACGATCGGTGGGTTCCGGCAGACGATGTGCTCTCGAATGCCCTCGCGTGCTGGGATCTCCTGCTGCGCGACGTGCCCGTTCCGCTCGATCAGGTCCATGTCATGCCGATTGCCGAGGCGATGAAGGCGGGCGATCCACCCGAGGTCGTCGCCGCACGCTACGCAGTGACGATGCGCGACGCGGGGATTGATCTCGACGGCGCAGGGTTCCCCCGAATGGATGTCATCCTGGTAGGCGTTGGATCGGACGGGCATCTCTTTTCGGTCTTCCCCGATTCACCCACCTGGGCCGACCCGAGCTGGGTTCAGGCCGTCGCGGCACCAACCCACATCGCGCCGCGCGTGGCTCGCGTGACCCTCAACCCGAACTTCATCACGGCTGCTCGCCAACCGATCGCCGTCGTCCATGGCGCGGCCAAGGCGCCGATCCTGAGCGAGCTGTTTGGCCCGGTTCTGGACACGCGCCGTTGGCCGGCACAGCTGATGTGCCGCGCCGGAGCCGCATGGCTCCTCGACGAGAGCGCGGCCGCGGGTCTGCCGTCCGGTACGACCGTGCGTCGCGGGGCGGCAGCCGCGGATACGAGCGAGTCGGGCCGCTCCGTGGCGTGGACGCCGTAGGAGCATGCCGGGTCCGGATCGGTTCGTTCAGTCGCGGGATGGGACGTCCATCGCGGTCTTCTCGTCCGGGCTCGGGGAAACGGCCGCGGCCGGACCGCAACCTGTCCTGCTCGTCCATGGAACGACAGCCGATCACCTGACCTTCCGGGTCGTCGCGCCGATACTCGGGACGCGATACCAGCTCCACGCGATGGATCGGCGCGGCCGGGGTGATTCGGGAGATGTGCTAGACGCTTACGCCATCACCCGTGAGTTCGAGGATGTCGCGGCCGTGGCCGATGCGATCGCGGCCGAGGCTGGCGGCTCGGTCGATGTCGTCGGGCACTCGTTCGGCGGGCGCTGCGCGCTCGGAGCCTCGCTCCTTACGACCTCGATTCGTCGCGTAGTCTGCTACGAGGGTGCCCCACCGGCCACACGGGACGCGGCTTCGGCCTACGAGCCCTCATGGCTCCTGCCCGCGCTCGCGGCCGATCTCGCGAACGGTGACCTCGAGGGCCTCCTCGAGCGGTTCATGCGCACGGTGGTGGGGATGGACGATGTGGGCATGGCCCGGTTCAGGGCCGATCCCGTGTGGCCCCTCCGCGTGGCCGCCGCCCCCACGATCCTTCGCGAACTCGAGGCATCGAAGGATCCTGCGGCTGGCCTCGATACCCTCGGCGCCGTCACGATCCCGGTCCTTCAGATCCTCGGCTCCGCCAGTTCCGGAACTTTCGCGCGGAATACGGCGGCCCTCGACCAGCGCCTCGTTGACGGCCGCGTCACGATCATCGATGGCGCGGCGCACGGCGCCCACCACACCCACATTGATGCGTTCGTGGCCGCGGTCGAGGCCTTTCTCGACGCGTGATCCGCGGCGGCAGGCCACGACCCGCCGCCGAGCCACCCGGCCCCCGCCCCGTGGCGATCAGGCGCGACCGACGGTTCTTTCGGGACATTCGGCCCTCCGCGAATCGCCCGTCGCGACTACCATCCTCCTATGACCGATCGACCATCGAAGGCGCCGGCTGAGGCCCCGACCTACCCCTACTCCCCCGGGCTCGAGGGCGTCCCGGCCGCCGAGTCGGCGCTGGGTTACGTGGACGGCGCTGCGGGTCGGCTCACCTATCGCGGCTACCGGATCGGGGATCTCGTTGAGCACGGGTCGTATCCCGCCGTGGCCAACCTCCTGTGGACCGGCGACTGGGAGCCGAACCACCACCTGGCGACTTCGCCCGTGCCGGCGGCGGTCATGACGGCACTTCGGGCCCTTCCGACCTCGGCCAAGCCGATGGATGCGCTTCGAACCGCGGTTTCGGTGTGGGGCGCCACCCAGGTGCTCGACTGGCCGCCGACCGCGGAGCAGGCCCGAGCCATCACCGCCTTCTCGCCTTCCGCGCTCGCCGCGTTCGGCCGGTTGCGCCAGGGCCTCGAACCGATCGAACCCGATCCGGATCTTGACCTCGTCCCCGGCTACCTGTACCAGCTCACGGGATCCCGAGCCGACGCCAGCACGGCCCGGGCCCTCGATGCGTACTTCGTCGTCGGCGCTGAACACGGGCTCAATGCCTCGACCTTCGCGGCCCGCGTCATCACCTCCACCCGGAGCGACATCGCCTCCGCCGTCGGCGGCGCGATCGGGGCCATGAAGGGGCCGCTCCACGGCGGCGCCCCATCCGAGGTGGTCGAGCAGCTCCACAAGGTCGGTTCGCCGGAGCGCGCTGAGCAGTGGGTCCGGGATGCGATCGGCCGAGGCGAGCGCCTCATGGGCTTCGGGCATCGCGTTTATCGCGCCTACGATCCGCGAGCAGCCGCATTGCGCAAGGTCGTCGAGTCCATGGACAACAAACCCGACTGGCTCGACCTCGCGATCAAGGTCGAGGATGTCGCTCTTCGCGTCCTCGCCGAGAAGTATCCGGATCGTCCGCTCAAGACGAACGTCGAGTACTACGCTGCGGCTGTCCTTCAGGGCGTGGGTCTCACGCCGGATCTCTTCCCTGCGACCTTCGCGCTCGCGCGCCATGCCGGCTGGACCGCCCACATCCTCGAGCAGGCCGCGGACAACCGCCTCATCCGCCCGAACGCGATATACACCGGCCCTGCGGAGCGCGACCTCCCCGCCTGAGCGTCAGCCGGCCTCTTCCGCCTCAAGGATTGCCATCTGGGCCTCGAGCTCCGCGGCAGGCGACGGGCGGAGTGACCCACGATCCCGACGCCGCGCCACCGCCACGGCGCCGATGAGCAGCGTGGCCGCGCCCAGGAAGAACGGGGCGGGCAATCCGGCCTGGACCACGACGGCGCCGAGCGCGGGACCCACGATCCCCGCGGCATACAGCGGCAAATAGACGAGGTTCAGCGTCTGGCTTCGGCGCTCGGGCGACACCTCGGTCGCGAGCAGGCTGAAGACCATCGCAGAAGTAGATGAGACGCACGCTGCGAAGACGACGGCAACGAGCGCGAGGAGCCCGATCCCGCCGACCTGTGGGGCCAGTGGCATGGCGATGAGCGCCAGTCCCCCGACGAAGAGGGCGCCGACGAGGATTCGCCGATAGCCCAGCCGATCGCCGAGTACTCCGACGAACGGGGCAAGGAGCGCGCCCGCCAACGCTGCCGTGCCAGCAACGAGCGCGATGCCACTGGCCAGACCCGGGCCTCGACCCGTGATCGTCTCGACGACCACCGGCACATACGGCCGCGACATCTGGTTGGCCAGGAACGCCGTCCCGAAGATCAGGAAGATGCCGCGGACAGCGCCATCGGACAGGACGCCGCGCACGGCTCCGAAGGCCAGCGTCAGGACGCGCCCCTCCGGGACGACCTCGGGCCGAACCTCGCGGGAGCCGAAGCCGACGAGCAGCGCCGTGCCAACCGACAGGCCCGCCGAAACCGCGAACACCCCGCTCAGCGACCATCCGAGGCCATCGATAAGGATGCCGGCGAGCGTCGGGCCAACCGCGAACCCGATCGGTCCGGCGGCGCCGAAGATCGCGATGACCGTCCCGATCCGGGCCTTGGGCGCCGCGTCACGAATGCCGCCCAGCATGACCCCGGTGTTGCCGAGCTGAAAGCCGATGAGCAGGATGCTCACCGCCACGTGCCAAGGCTCGGTCGCGAGGGCCATCCCCAGGAACACGACCGCCTCGACCAGCGCGCTCCGGACGATGACCGCCTTGCGGCTGTACTTGTCGGCCCATACGCCCCACAAGGGCACGAGGGGCATGCCGAGCACGAACAGCAGGGCGCTGAACAGCCCGATGAACGACAGGCGATCCGCATCGGGCACCCCGAGCGTAGAGAGCTGTGACGGGAGGAGCGCGAAGACCTGGCTGACGCCGAGACCTTCGACCATGGACGTGATCCAGAAGACCGCGACGAGCGGAATCCAGGAGCGGGAGGGCGGAGTCGGCATCCGGTCAGGCTACCGGAATCGAGGCAATCGCCCGAGCCGTCGTAGATTCATCGTCAGGAGGGGTGTGATGCATCGATTCTTCGACAGGCTCATCGCCGGTCAGGCACGCTGGGCTCGCCCGCTTGGCGACTTCAACCATCGCTGGCTACATGCACTCTTTCGGCCCATGCCGGCCGTACGGGACCTGCTCAACGGACGCTGGCTTGGGCACCCGCTGCACTCGGTCCTGACCGATGCCCCGATCGGGATCCTGTTCCTCGTCATTGTCCTCGATGTCCTGGGCCAGCGCGCCGCGGCCGACATCGCATTGATCGTCGGGATCCTGGCGATGCTCGCGTCGGCGGTTGCCGGCGCGGCGGACTACTCGGATACCGACGGCACCGCCCGCGAGCGCGCCACGGTCCACAGCACGTTGATGGTCATCGCGCTCCTCGTGTACGTCGTATCGCTCGCGATGCGCATCGGTGGCGCCGAGGGCGACGACCGAACGGGAGCGATCTGGGTCTCGATCCTCGCGTTCGGGATCCTGGCCGCTGGCGCGTACGCCGGCGGCCAGGTGGTCTACAGCCTCGGCAACATGGTCAGCCGGCACGCATTCCGGGGTAGCGGCACGAAATGGATCGCCCTGGAGCCCGCCGAACTGGATAGCGATGGCGACATTCCGGAGGGCCGCCCGGTCAAGGGCAAGCTCGGGATCAACGCGGTGGCGCTCGTTCGGCATGACGATGTGGTCCTCGCAGTCCACGATCAATGTGCCCATGCTGGGGGGCCGCTGTCGAGCGGGTCCCTTGCTGACGGCGGTCTCATCGAGTGCCCGTGGCACGGGTCGCGGTTCAAGCTGTCCGATGGCCACGTCGTCCGCGGTCCCTCGGTCTACGATCAGCCGACCTACGAGGTTCGGAGGACCGAGGCCGGCGGGTGGGAGGCACGCCGACGGCCCGACTGACCGTGCCGCGAGGCTCGGTCGTGGTGCTCATCGGGCCGGCCGGGAGCGGTAAATCCACGCTCGCCGCGCGGCTCTTTCCATCAGTGGCCGTCCTGTCCTCGGATACGCTTCGGGCGCGGATCGGAAAGGGCGAGGCGGACCAGACGGTGACCGGCGCCGCGTTCGCGGCCTTGCATCGTGCCCTCGAAACGCGCTTGACTGCGCGGCAGACGACGATCATCGACGCCACGAGCCTCGCACCCGCGGCACGGTCTGCCCTGCTCAAACGTGCCCGTGCTCACGACGCCACCGCGGTCGCAATCGTGCTGGATCTGCCGCCCGACATCGTCCTCGCCCGGAATGCGGGCCGCGCCGGCCGGGTCGTGCCCGAGCCGGCGGTCCGCCGGCAGCTTGCGATGCTCCGCGCCGTCACCGATCCCGTGTTGGCCGCGGAGGGCTTCGCGATCGTGCAGCGCCTTCGATCGGACGCAGACCTCGCCGCGCTGCGGATCGAGGACCTCGTCACCTAGGTCGCCTCGCGCACCCGCCCGAAGGGTCGAACCCTGATCTCAACCCAGACACCGTTGCGCATATAGACATCGGCACGGGCGAGCTCGAGGACCTCCTCCTCGGTCGCCGCCCGGACGATCATCACGGTCGCGGACACGTCGGTGAACGCTCCCGCCTCGATAAGGGTCCCCTCGGCCTTGAGGTGCTGGAGGCGGGCGATGTGCTCGGCCCGGAATGGCGCGCGAGACTCCGCGCCATCGGGCGCATAGGTCGCCTCGACATGCCAGACGACCTCGATAGGACCCGGAGCCGCCGCAGTCATGCGGCGTTGCCCGTGATCAGGGTGATCGCCACGAAGGCCAGTACGACGCCCGCCGCATGCGACCTCGTGATCCTTTCGCGGAGAAGCGCCGCCGCGAGGATGACGGTGATGACCGGGTAGAGCGACGAAAGGACCGCCGCGATCGACAGGTCGCCGGTCCGAGCCGCCGTGAGGAAGGCGAGGTTGCCGGTCACGTCCACGAACCCGACCAGCGCCGCGAGTGGAAACAGGCTCCGCGGCACACGCCATGGCAATCGGAGGATCACCACGACCGCGGCGAACAGGATCAGCTCAACGCCGCGCATGAGGGCGAGGGGCGCGAGGGCATGTTGGATGTCAATCCGACTCAGGACCACCGAGAGCAGGCCGAGCGTGAGCCCGCCGACGAGCGCGTAGCCCAAGCCCGCCGGTCTCCCCTCGATGTCATCAGGAACGATTGAGACGATCACGACGGCAATGATCGCCACGGCAAAGCCCACGAAGACGATGGGGCCCGGAAACCCCTGCCAGGCAATCCCGATCACCGCCGGCGTGGTGGCAGTCAGGACGGCGGTGACTGGCGCGACAACGCCCATTCTCCCGACGGCCAGCCCGCGATACAGGCTCCCGATGCCGATCGCCGCCATGCCGCCGGCAAGGATCGACAGGCCCAGGTCCGCGGTGCTGAATACCGGCTCCGGCCGGACAGCAAGGCCGATGCTCGCGATCAGGAAGCCGACCGCCTGCGTCGCGAGCAGGACCCCGAAGATCGGCGCCCGTCGCCCGAGCACCCCACCACCAAAGTCCGAGATGCCCCAGAGCACGGCCGAGGCCAGCGCGAGGATCGCGGGAAGCAGCGTCGGCGAGAGATCCAGATTCGGCATGAGGAGGATCGGCCGGTCAGTCGACAGTGTCGGCGTCGGCATCCAGGGCGGTAGGAGCCACGAGCACCTGGACCGCGTCGGCGGCCGCGTCGTATCGATCCGAGGTCGTGAGGTAGATGACCTGGAAGTCCGCGCTGATCCGCTTGAGCAGCTCGAGGGCACGCGTCGCCCGAGCATCGTCCAGGGTCACGAACGGGTCGTCGAGGATGAGCGGCGGCCGGCGATCTCCGGTGACAAGGCGCACGAGCCCGATTCGGGCCGCCAGATAGACGAGGTCGAGGGTGCCCTGGGACAGCGATTCGACCGACACCCAGTCACCGCGCTCTGGAGCGAAGACCTCGATGCCGAGGTTGGTGTCATCGACGCGGACCCTTCGATATCGGCCGGCCGTGACCTGTTCGAGGTCCCCGACCATGTGCTTCTCCAGGTAGCGCGTTGCACGCTGCATGGTCGCACGCTCGGCGGCCTCGATCGCGCTGAGCGTCTGGCTGTAGATCCGGGCGCGACGCTCCAGCTTCGCGAGCTGGTCCTTCCACAGTTCGAGGCGCTCCGCCTCGCCGGCGACGGCTTCGGCGTCGACGGGATTCGCCTCGACGCGTGCCCGTGCGTCCGCCTCATCGTTGCGGGCCTGGTCGATCGACCGCTCAGCGTCCCGGACCTCGACCTCGAGCCGTTCACGGGCCCGTGGTTCCTTGGCGATCGGCCCGATGTGCTCGAGCGCCCGGGTCTTCTGTTCGATCTCGAGGGCAGCGGCGTCGCGGAGCAGAGGCAGGGTCTCGATCGGTTCTCGACCGACCAGCCCCTCGAGCTGGGCGGTGAGGCGGTCGATGGCGGCGACGTGCGACTCCTCAGCGGTGAGGAGAGCCTCTACCGCGGGCATATCCTCCAGCTCCAGGCCGGACAGCTGGTTGGCCAGTTCGAGGTCCTGCACCTGGAGCTCATGCTCGAGCTGCGAACGGCCTCGCAGGCGCCGGTCGATCTCGTCGTCTCGAAGCTGGCGTTCCTGGCCGATATCGGTGGCCCGCATGCGCTGCCGCCGTCCGATGAACGCCAGTACGAGGCCGGCGATGGCGAGACCGAGCGGGCCGACGACGCCGCCCGGGATCGCAACGACATTCAGGACGGCAACGGCGGCCAATGCTGCGCCCGCGAGGATCAGGACGATCGCGAGGCGCGCGACCGGTAACCAGTTTCGTGGCTCGGGCGCCTGCAGCTCAAAATGGACATCGGCGTCGCCGGACAGGAGCGCCCGCAGTTCTCGGACACGGGCATCGAGTTCGCGCATCCGCACGACCGTGGTCCTGAGGACCGGCAGTGGATCACGGGCCGGATGCGATTCGTGCAGAACCGACATCTGCTCCGTGACCGAAACGGCCGAACTGAGCCGCTCGAAGCGTTCCTGGGCGGTCGCCCGGTCTGCGATCAGACGCTCGGCCTGGAGCGCCTTCTCCAGCATCGATTTCCGTTCCGCGAGCCCGGTGTCGGCCTCGACCCGACGCTCGCGGGCCAGCGTGAGTCGATCACGGTCCTGCTCGAGCCGCTCGAGCGCGGCCTCGCCCTGGGCGAGTGCTGCCGCGGCCTGACCGACCGCGGCGGATGCGATCTTGAGGCGCCCAGGGTTCTTGTCCCCCTTCGTGTTGAGATCGTGGAGTGCCTTTTCCAGCTTCCGCTTGGACCGCCCGGTACCCCGGTCGGCGCCGGAAATCGACGCCTGCAGGCGATCCCGAAGCGCGCTCTCGTCGCGCGCCACGTCGTCCATCTCGTGATGCCGGACCGAGGCCGTCGAACGGAAGAACGCCTCCGTCGGCACGCCGGTCAGCTCGGCCAGGATCTGGTCCGCCTGCGCCGGATCCGTGACGATGTTGCCGTCGTACTCGAGGCGAACCGTGCCCTTGCCGCCGCGGAATGCCTTCTCGACGACACCCGGGTGCATCCCGTCTTCCTCGTCCTGCTCGAATTCGAGTCGGACGACCGGCCTGGCGTCGTCCTCGGCACCCCAGGTCTGCATGGCCTCCATCTCGGCCGATGCGGACGTCACGCGACGGGTCAGGGCGAGCTCGAGCGCTCGCTGCAGCGTGGTTTTGCCCGATTCGTTCGGCCCGCGGACGACCGTCAACCCTCGATTGAGGGTGAGGTCCAGCTCGCGATGTCGCCGCAGGTTCTCGATCCTGAGCCGGGTGATCCTCACAGGGTCACCTCTTCGCCAGCGAGCAGGAGTCGGCCAAGTCGCAGGACGTCGCGTGCCTCGGCGGCCCCATCGACGTTGTCGGCGGCCTCCATTTCGGCGATCCCCGCCTCCGTGTCCCTTACGAAGGCCCCGAGAATCGTGTCCTCCGGCGGCAGCGGACCGTCGGACAGGGGCGGGACGGAACGATCGCGGACACGGATCCTGAGGAACGCGTCAGCCAGGCCGGCCTCGACTTCCTCCTCGTGAACATCGAGGGCGTCGGGTCGCACTCCGATTAATCGAACGTCCATGACGAGGTCGGGGTTGGCCAGTGCGCGCAGATCGTCGATGAGAGCGGGCTGGGAGGCAATCGCCGCGGCGTCGACCTCGAACTTCTGGAATGTCGTCTTGCCGACGCGCCGCTCCTGGATCTGGACGTCCCGCTTGCCGTCGTGCAGGTCGAGGCTCACGAGGAGGACCTTGCCCGCGCGATCCTGGTCCAGCGCCACGGGTTCCGGAGCGCCGGAATAGGCATACACCGTGCTGCCGGCCTTGCCGCGGCTGGACGAATGCCAATGCCCCAATGCGAGGTAATCGAGCTTGCTGGCGGCAATCTCGTCGGTCGTGATCACGACCTCGTCGTGTTCGGTCTGCTTCGGAATGGCGATGGATCCGTGGATCATGCCGACCTGCCAGGTGGACGGGTCGTCGCTCACATCGAGCCCGGCCAGGGGCGATCGAGGGGCCCGCTTGGTCGCAAAGACGTGGGCATGGACGGTGAGGTCGAGCGTTTCCAGACGAACCGACGACTGCTCCGGGGTGAGGAGCGTCACGAAGTCCGTCCCGTTCGCGCCGGCCACGGCCGGGAGATCGTACGAGCGATAGATGGAGGCCCGGTCGTACACGTCATGCGTACCCGGGATCAGGACGGCACGGATCCGCTCGTCGACGAGGCGCTTGAGCTCGGCAGCGACGCGGTCGACGGACCGCCGGGGCTGAACGTTCGAATCGAACAGGTCACCGACAACGAGAAACAGGTCGACTTTCTCGGCAATCGCGAGGTCGATGCTGGCGCGGAACGCGGCGAACTGCCGCTCACGCTGGGCCGTGGCGGCTTCCCCGAGATCCGCGTACCGAGCACCGAGGTGCACGTCGGCCGTATGGAGCAATCGAAGCATCCGGTCGTTGGCCTCCCCGTGGCTTGTTCTGCGCGACTGGCCGCGAGGCACCGGAACCCGTCCGGGCCGACGGACACCACCGCAAAACGGCGACTTCCGACGGCCCCACGGGTCCTGGCCAGCGAGGCGCCCCCATTGCTCCTCGTTCGCCGCCCGAACCGTCGCTCGTCATTGTGACAGGTAGCCTGTCACGCCTTCCGGGCCTTGGCGGACTCCTCCGGTGATCGAGCGCAACGGGCCTGCGAATCCGGCCCATCAGGCGATCCGTTGTATTCTCGAGGTCAACGAAATCACCGGTGCGCCCCGCCCAAGGGACTCCACATCGGCACCAAGGGTCGCGCGGCCACGGCTGACGCGTCACCACGTCCCGCTGATCCCGCGGATCGGACCAAGCTGAACATCGCGCTCGGAGGCACTCAGTGACTTTCACGGATCGGACGCTCACCTGCGTCGACTGCAGCCAGGAATTCATCCACTCCGCCGACGATCAGAAGTACTACTCGGAGAAGGGGTTCTCGTCCGAGCCCAAGCGCTGCGTGTCCTGCCGGGCGAGCCGCCGGGCAGCGCGTGATGGGGGCGGTTTCGATGCCCACGACATGGGCGGGCCGCGCGGCTACGAGACCGGCGGCGGGCGCGAGTTCTTCGCGGTCCTGTGCTCTGAATGTGGCAACCAGGCGCAGGTTCCGTTCCGCCCCCGGATGGACCGCCCGGTCTACTGCTCCGACTGCTTCCGCAAGGTTCGACCCGACTGACCGCGCAGCCGGCCCTCGCGACGGGGGGGATCGTTCCGATCAGGCTCAGATACGGAACGTCTCTCCCCGCCGGTAGCGCTCCCGGCTGCGACCTCGCCAAACGGTGACCCGGCCGCGTCCGTGGACCTCGAACTGTGCCTCGCTGACGACGACCCCGGTGTCCTCATCGATGCCCAGCACCGCGATGTCACGCGGCGATTGCAGCACCATGAGCGCGAGGATCGTTTCCGGCCACGCGTCGTAGTGGGGCAGCACGGCAATACCGGGCACCACCGAGGCGCCGGGACTCCAGCGAATGGGCCACGGCAGCTTGCGGCGGCGGAGGTCGACTTGGACCTCGGCAAGTGCCATGGCGCCTGCCGAACAACCGGCAACGACCGCGCCCCGGTCGTGGGCGGTTCGGATGGCGGCCCCGAGTAGGCTGCCCGCCAGGACAGATCGAAGATGACCTGGCTTGCCGCCGGACAGGTAGATCAGGTCGGCCTCGCCGATCGCCTGCAGCGCCGCGGCGTCTGAGCCCTCTTCGACCGTGCGGACAAGCACGCACTCGACCTCGGCACCCAGGGCAGCGAAATGCGAGCGTCCCATCTCAGCCCAACCGCGAAAGATGGCCTCGCCATCTGGCGCGCTGGCGGTCGGCAGGATGACGACCCGGGGCCGGACTCGGGCGATGCCTTCGAGGAGCGCGCGATCCATCGCGTCCATCCCGGGCAGGAACTCGCCCGCACCGATCAGAGCCACGGGTCCGGACATGCGCCGGAGTCTAGACGCAATGTCGCGATCACCAGCGGGGCGACCTACACTCCGCCCAATGACGCCCTCATCTCGCGGCGCCCTGGCGGCCGCCATCATCGGGTCGGCGATCGTCTTTCTCGACGGCACGATCGTGAACATCGCCCTGCCGCGAATCGGCGCGACCCTGCCGGCCGTGGCAATCGGCGTCCTCGAAGGTCAGGTCTACATCGTCGCCGGCTATATGGCGACCCTGGCCGCGTTCCTGTTGCTGGCCGGCGCTCTGGGAGACCGGTACGGGCGACGGCGGATCTTCCTGGTCGGGCTCGTCGGGTTCGGTGTCACCTCGCTGATCTGCGCACTCGCACCGTCGCTCGACGTCCTCGCTGCGGCGCGCCTGCTCCAGGGCGTCGCCGGCGCCCTGCTCGTGCCGGGCTCCCTGGCGATCATCACGGCCACATTCGAGGGCCCCGAGCGCGGCCGAGCATTTGGAATCTGGGCCGCCTCGACATCGGTCGTGGCCATCTTCGGGCCGCCCGTCGGAGGAGCCCTGGTCGAGGTATTCGGGTGGCCGAGCATCTTCCTGGTGAATGCCCCACTCGTCGTGCTCGGGGTGTTCCTGACGCTTCGTTATGTGCCCGAACTTCGAAGGACGACGGTTCGAACGCGGTTCGATTGGCCCGGCGCCCTGGTTGCTGCGGTGGCGGTCGGGGGCCTGTCGTTTGGCGCCATTCGCGGCCAGCAGGTTGCGTGGGCAGAGCCCTTGCCACTTGTACTGCTCAGCGTGGGGCTCGCAGCGGTGATCGTCTTCCCGATCCTCATGGTCCGTCGCCGGGACCCGCTGGTTCCACCTGAAATGTTCCGGAACCCGGTCTTCGCCGCGATCAATGTCTCGACCGTCCTGATCTATGCCGCGCTCTACGTCCTCCTCTACATGCAGAGCCTGTTCCTGCAGGGCGTGCTCGGATACTCGCCGCTCGGCGCTGCGCTGGTTGGCCTTCCGACGGGCATTGCACTCGCGGTCATCTCGGCCTGGGCGGGCACGCTCGCCGGTCGGCTCGGAGCGCGTCGGTTCCTGGTAGGCGGTCCCGTGGTCATGGCCGCCGGCGCCCTGTGGTGGCTCCGGGTTCCGAGCGACTCGACCCCGTGGCTCGCCCTCGCCAGCGAGCCGGCCTCGCTCATTCCGCCACTCGCGGCGTTCATCGATCCCCTCCCCGCGATCGTCCTGTTCGGCATCGGGATCGCGTTCGTCGTCGCACCCCTGACCTCGACGTTGATGGGTTCGGTGGCGCTCGAGCGGGCGGGGCTGGCCTCGGCCATCAATAACGCCCTGTCACGCGTCGGCCAGCCGCTTGCATCGGCCGTGATCTTCATCCTGATCACGGAACGGTTCTATGCCTCGCTGGCCGACGCGGTGCCGGGCCTCGACCCTGGTTCGGTGGCGCTCCGGGCCGCCGTGCAACCACTCAACGCTCCCGATCCGACGGTCGGGGCCGCCATCGAGCACGCGGCGCGACTCGCGTCGGCGGACTCGTTCCACACCGTGGTCCTGGTGGTCGCCGGCCTGCTCCTGGCTGGCGCCTGGGTCAACTGGCGCTGGCTGCGGGACAGTCCCCCACCGGCGCCCGGCTCGGTACTTGCTCCGCTGTCGGTCGACTGACCCGGGGGGCTCGGAGCGATTTCTCGCATTGACCGGCCCTCCCGCATCGCGCATGATCGCGGCGCCCAGTCAACGACCACAGATCTCAGGAGGGAAGCATGGCGCTCTTTGGCGGTAAGTCCCCATCACAGTTGACGCTGTCGGATGCCCTGATGATCGGGTTCCGGACCGTGCTGCAACCCAACTTCATCATCCCGATCCTCGTGATCGGCGCCGTCGTCAACATCATCGTGATCGCCGCCATCGTTCCGATCGTGACCAGCCTGGTCCTTGGCAAGGCCACGGGGGACTCGGCGGTGATCGGAGGCGCGATCGCTGCAAGCATCCTTGGCGCGGTGATCGCCACGATCGTCGGGGGCCTCATCCTGAACCTCTACGGGCAGGTCTGGACAACGATGGCCAGCGTCGGTGAGGCGCCGACGGTCAACGCCACATTCGAGCGAGTCAAGTTGCGATGGGTCGGCATGCTCGGGGCGGGCCTCATCACTGGCGCCATCACCCTCGGGATCATGATCGTCGGCGGCATCCTCGCCGCGATCCTCGGCCCGCTCGGCATCGTTGTGTTCCTCGTGGCGGTCGTTGCGGCCATCTACATCGGAGCCCGGCTGTCCATGAGCGGCTGGCTCGCGGCCGACGGGGCCGCAGCGATGGACGCCGTCAAGGCGTCCTGGGCGCTGACGCAGGGGAAACTGCTCCTGATCGTCGGCTGGGGATTTGTCTTTGCCGTCGTCTTCGGGATCATTGGCTCGATCCTCGGCGCCATCCTCGGGATCGTCCCGGTCATCGGCCTCGCGCTTGCGCAGGCCATCGTATCCGCGTTCGGTTTCGGATCCGGCGTCAGCCTGTACCGGAAGGTCAAGGGCGACTGACCGGATATCTCGCTCTCCCAGCAACGGCCTCGCCACACGGCGGGGCCGTTCTGATTCGCGGCGCTTCGTCGCCCGGAGACCTGCGAAACGCATCAGCCTCGGACGCGAAACGCCTCGCCGTGACCTGGGATAACGATGTCCACGGCTGCCAGCAGCCGCTCGCGGCCTCGCTCGATCGCGGCCTGATCGAGGCCCAGCGGATCGATGTCCGGGGTTCGATCGGCCTTCCACCAGAGGTGCGTGAGGGCATAGACGGCATCGTCCGCCTCGATGATCAGCGATGCGTCCTCAGCGGTGTGGCCGGGCGTCAGCCAGAGCTTCGTCCGTGGCGACAGGGCGTAGCCATCGCCATCGTGATCCAGCCACAGGTCCTCCCGATAGCGGGCCCAGAAATCGACGACCTCGGCATTCGGGAAGAGCGCGATGTTCACGGTGTGATCGGGGTGGTGGTGGCTCAGGAAGACGTGGGTCACGGCTTCCGGCGCGACGCCAAGGGCGGCCATCGGATCGAGGATCAGGTTGCGTGAGGCCACCATGCCCGGGTCGGCCACGATGATCGCGTCGCCGTCCCGGACGAGGGTGACGGAACCGCCGACGCGGCCCTCGTCACGAACGTAGCCGGCGTGGAGCAGATCGACCTTGGTGCGCATGGCGCGATCCTACCGCCTCGAACCGTCCCACGCGGTTACATTGCGGCGCATGCCTGACGACGACCCGGAACTGATCCTGCACGGCGGCTCCGTCCGAACCATGGGCCCGGCCGATTCGGGCGCAACTGCGATCGCAGTCACCGGCGATCGGATCCTGGCGATCGGTCGCGATCGGGATGTCCTCGGGCGCCGCGGCCGGCGAACGAGACTGATCGATCTTCGGGGCCGGACGCTCCTGCCCGGATTCACCGACGCACACACCCATCCGATCTCTGGCGGGCTCCGCCACGTTGAGTGCGATCTCGACCGCTTCGACACGGTCGCCGAGCATCTGGCGGCGGTCGCTGCCTATGCCGCGGGCCATCCGGGACTCGAGTGGATCGTCGGCGACGGCTGGTCGATGGAGACGTTTCCCGGCGGGATCCCGCGGCGAGAACTGCTCGACGGGGTGGTCCCGGATCGACCGGTCTTCCTCACCAATCGGGACGGCCACGGCGCGTGGGTCAACTCACGAGCACTCGATATGGCCGGGATCACAGGCGAGACGCAGGACCCGCCGGCGGGGCGGATCGAACGCGACTCCGATGGGACCCCGCTGGGCATGCTCCAGGAAATGGCGATTGAACTGGTCCGGAAGTTCATTCCACGCCACAGTTCGGCCACCCTTGAGAAGGCGATCACCGACGCTCAGGCGGAGCTCCATGCGCTCGGGATCGTCGGATGGGGTGACGCCAACGTCGGTCCGGACGACGTCAATGCGTACCGTGCGGTCGCGGCGTCCGGGGCCCTCACGGCGCGCGTGGTGCTGTCCATGGGCGCCAGCGAACTCGATGACTTCGGCGGGATCCACGGGCTCGTCGCCATTCGTGACGCTGTGGCCGCTGACGGGCGTTGGACCGCTCCGGGGTCTCCTGGCCCCGCCCGCCTCCGCGCCACGGCGATCAAGTTCTTCGTCGATGGCATCCTCGAGAATCGAACCGGGGCACTGCTCGATCCCTACCTCGATGCGCGCGGCGAGCCGACCGGCGGCATCGGCATGACAACACTCAAGCCCGCTGAACTCGATCAACTCTCGGTGGCGCTCGATGCGCGGGGGTTCCAGCTCCACTACCACGCGATCGGGGACCGGGCTGTCCGCGAGGCGCTCGATGCCATCGAGGCCGCCCGTGCCGCCAACGGCGAGCGGGACGCCCGCCATCACATCGCCCATATCCAGCTGATCCACCCGGATGACCTGCCGCGGTTCGCTGCCCTCCGGGCGGTCGCCAATGCGCAGCCGCTGTGGGCCGTCCATGAGGCTCAGATGGATGCGCTCACGATCCCGCTCCTCGGCCCCGAGCGGACGCGACGGCAATACCCGTTCGGATCGTTGCTGCGCGCCGGCGCGCGGCTCGCGTTCGGGTCGGACTGGACGGTCAGCACGGCCGACCCGTTTCCGCAGATCGAGGTGGCGGTCAGGCGGGTCTGGCCCGAACATCGCGAAGCCGCACCGTTCCTGCCCTCCGAGCGGATCACTCTCGATGAGGCGCTCACGGCGGCGACCGTGGGCTCCGCGTTCGTTAATCGTCAGGATGAAGCCGGCTGGCTGGGCGTCGGCCGACTGGCCGATCTCGCGATCCTCGACCGGGACATCCACGCGCCCGATGCGGGGCCTATCGGCGACACCTCCGTGGTGGGTACCGTCGTCGGAGGCGCGTTTGTCTTCGAGGCACCCGCGCTCGAGGGCGGTTGAGTCCGGCGGATCGCTAGACGCGGAGGTCACCGGGTCGGTTCACGTCCTGGATGGTCGCTCCAGCCGGATCGAGGCTGAGCCAGACCGGGGCCGGGATCGAGGCAGCACCGAGTTCGGTGAGCAGCGCCCGGAGTGAGCGCTCGCCTCGCTCGAGGAGCGCCGCCGCGACGGGGCGAACCGCCTCGACCGAAATCGCCATCGGCAGCGGCTGCATGCGACGCGGGACCTCGAGGTTGACCGCGGGTCGTTCCGTCTCGACCGTCGAGGCAAGGCGCTGAAGAACTGCCGGCACCATTCGGGGCATGTCCCCCGCGACGACCAGCGCCACGGGGGTGTCGATCGAAGCGAGCGCAGCGGCGAGGCCGGCGAGCGGCCCTTCGAATGCCGTCGGGTCATGGACAACGGTTACGTTCGTCGCGTCGAGCGTCGCCGGCATCTCCACGCCGGGCGCCAGGACGAGCACGACGCGCGAGGTCACGGCCGTCACTGCGGCGACGGCACGCTCCAGCATCGTTCGGCCATCGATCTCGAAGGCGAGCTTGTCCGACCCGAATCGCGAGGACCGACCGCCGGCAAGGACGATCGCGGTGACATCGTCGAGCATCGGTACAGCCTGCATCATTTCGCGGCCCCCGGTTCGCGTGGCGCTCGCGGACCGGGTACGTGACCCGTTGGCGTTCGCGCAAGGATCCCGCGCCGGTTGAGATCTTCGATGAGGGGCATGACGTAGCGACGGCTCGTTCCCGTCGCATCGCGCAGGGCGGCCGGTGTCAGCGGCTCACGCCGAGCGATACCGAGGGCCATCGCAGCGAGCCGGTGAAATGCCGGGGTCGCCCAGGCCAGGTCCGCCTCGACGCGGACGATGCGGCCAGCGGTCTCGAGCGCTCGAACGCCCTCCGGCGGGCAACCCGCAGACGCGGCCGCAGCCGCGAGGTCCTGCGGCGCTGACACATTGAGCGCGGCCTCGAGACGATCCATAGCCGCGGCGAGCGCCGGAGGCATCGCTGAGGCGCGACTCGGGTCACGCAACCGATCCCCGTCACGGGCGAGCCTCCCGCGGCCGACCAGATCGTCCAGGACCCCATCGATGACTCGATCCACAAACGCGGAGTCATCACGTCGAAAGGTGACGAGGCGACGGAGCGTCATTCGCAGGTGCTGCCGGAGCACTCCGGTGGGCACGCCCTGCTCCACCGATTGCGAGGTATGAAAGGCGGCGACGGAGGCAAGGGCCGTTTGCTCCAGCTCCATCTCGATGTCGGGTGCCATCACCAGCTCGTGCCCGCCCGGCCCGCGATCGGTGGTGCCCGTGCGAGCCAGAGCTCCAGCGGCCCGCGCGATCCGATCCGTGCTGACCATCCCGTGCAGGCCAACAAGCGTATCGGCCGCGGAATCCGCGTCGGCATCGCTCACGGCTGCAGCGAGCGCCGCAAGGCGTTCGGGAGTCGCGCGCCGGCGCGAGGCACCCCGCGCAGGATCCGCATCGAGAATCTCGACGCCGGCCACGACATCACCCGGGGATGGCCGCCGTGCGATGCCTCGATCACCGACGAAGGTCGCGACCGGTTCGGCGAGACGGACGGTCGCGGTTACGCGCCCATCGGGCAGGTCCACGGCATCCCGGCCGCGGCGTCCGAGGACGCCATCGACCTGGGCCGTTCCGAGATGAATTCGGACGCGGGTGCCATCAACCGGGGGCCAAGCCGTGCGGTTGCCCCTCGACGGGTCGCGCTCGAGACGCACAGGAGGTCGCAGCGCGGCCAGGACCCGGGACGTCACTTCAACCCCCACACCCCAGGTCGCGACCATCCCGCGCCGACAATCCCCGAGCTCTGCCCCAGCGAGGTTGATCGCGACGCGGCCGGATCGCGCCGAATCCACGGGTCCGTGATGGACGTGGAGACCTCGAATTCGGACCTTTGCGCCGCCCGGTTCAAGCCGGAGTCCATCGCCGACCCGTAGCTCGCCACCGCGCAGCGATCCTGTCACCACGGGGCCCCGGCCTCGGACCACGAACGTACGATCGATCGACAGCCGACCGGGGCCGAGGGCGGCCATCGCCTGCTCCGCGGCCACGCGGTCGCGGAGCGCCACGAGGCCGGCGCGCAGTTCCCCGAGCCCGGCGCCCGTGGCGGCGGAAACAGCAAGGACCGGAGCGCCGGCGAGGCTCGTTCGGGAGAGCAGGTCCGTGGTCTCGGCCATGACCGCCGACACCCGCTCCGGATCGACGACATCGGACTTGGTCACGACCGCGATCCCGCCCCGCAGCCCGAGCGCGTCGATGAGCTCGAGGTGCTCGATCGTCTGCGCGCGCGGCCCGTCGTCCGCCGCGACGACCACCATCACCGCGTCGATCTCGCCGGCGCCAACGAGCATGTTGCCGATCAGCGCGTCATGGCCCGGCACGTCCACGAAATCGATCGACGTTCCGTCATCCACCTCGAGATGGGCAAAGCCGATGTCGATCGTCATGCCCCGGCGCTGCTCCTCGGGCAGCCGGTCGGCGTCGATGCCGGTCAGCGCGCGCAGGAGCGACGTCTTGCCGTGATCGATGTGCCCGGCCGTGCCGATGACGACGGTCATCGGCGATCAGCCTGCGATGGCGCGAGCGATCGTAACCGTGAGGGAGCCATCCGCGGCGGGATCGACCGTCCGCAGGTCCAGGACCACCCGGTTGCGCTCGATGCGGGCGATCACGCAGGGCTCCCCCGAACGCAGCGCCGCGAGGAGGGTCGCGACCGACCGACCGGTCGAGGGTCCGAGCACAAGCCCAACGGACGGGATCGCCTGGCCAGGCACCGAACCGCCGCCCACGGTCGCTTGGAGCTCCACCACCTGCGCCGTGCCCGTCGGGAGGCGTGCGACAACGTGCTCAGCACGCTCCCGGAGGTCGGTGACCGGCGTTCCGAGCATCCGCCAGACGGGGATTTCTGCCTGCGCCCGCCCACCGCGATAGAGTCCGAGCGTCGCCGCGACGCCGGCGAGGATCGTCTTGTCCGGCCGCATCGCGCGGGCCAACGGGTCCCGACGCAACTTCGCGACAAGGTCCGCTCGACCCACGATGAGACCGGCCTGTGGCCCTCCGACGAGCTTGTCGCCGGAGAAGGTCACGATGTCTGCGCCACCCGCCAGACGCTCGCCCGGCATTGGCTCATGGGCCAATCCGACCCGTTCTGTCGGCAGCAGCGCGCCGCTCCCGAGGTCGTCAATGACGATCGCGCCATGACGATGGCCCAGCTCGGCGAGGGCCGCAGGATCGGGCGCCTCGACGAACCCCGACTGGACGAAGTTGGAGGGATGCACGCGCAGAATGGCGCTGATTCTGGGCTTCGAGTCTTCAAGGGCTGCCTGGAAATCCGCAACTCGCGTTCGGTTTGTGGTTCCGACCTCGACGAGGCGCACCCCGGCCCGCCGCAGGATCTCGGGGATCCGCACGCCCCCGCCAATCTCGATCAGTTCGCCGCGCGACACGGCCACGCCGCCACCGCGCCCCGCCAACCCCACGGCCAGGGCAATCGCCGCCGCATTGTTCGTGACGATCAGCGCGTCCTGGGCGCCAGTAAGGGCGGTCAGGTGCTCCTCGCCAGTTCGGTCGCGCCGTCCGCGCCTCCCGGTGGCCCGGTCCATCTCGAGGAGCGTTGGACCCTGCGCTGCCAGCCGTGCCGCCTCGATCGCAGCGTCCGGCCAGCCGGCTCGCCCAAGGTTCGTATGGACGATGACGCCGGTCGCATTGATCACCCGGATCGCGTCGGGCTCACGAGCGATCGTGCGCGCCGGTCCATCGAAGGCCTCGAGCGCGGCCACGACCTGGTCGCCCAGGACCTCGACGGTCCGCGCCGCCGTCCCAGCCTGGAGTTGGGTCCGCTCGGCGTCGACCACGGCCCGCGCCACGGCAAGGATGGCGTCAGGATCCCTCGAGCCAGCTCCCGGGCGAGCCGCTGCCAGGACTCGCTCGACGCTCGGTGGGTTCTTGCGCGAGCTGGAAGCGGTAGCGGACTTCGCGACCAACGGGATCTCCCTCGGACAAATGGCGGGAGCGCATGGGAGTCGAACCCACCGCGCGACGCCAGGCGCCGCGCCACCGGTTTTGAAGACCGGACCGGGCACCGGCCCGAACCCACTCCCGGCTCATCGTAGCGGCTCGTATGCTCTGCACCATGTCATCGAGCGATGCACCGCGCTTCTATTCGACTGACGGACTCGGCACGGAGGTCTACGACGCCGTCACGGAAGTGCACATCGCACGTTCATCGGTGGAAGGTGACGTTGACTTCTTCCGGGCGATGGCAGAGCAGATCGGCGGTCCCGTGCTCGAGGTCGGGTGCGGGACCGGGCGCGTCACGTTCGCGCTGGCTGCTGATGGCTTCGAGGTGGTTGGACTCGATCTCTCGGCGCCGATGCTGAAGCAAGCTGAGGCGCGAAAGTCGGTGTTGCCCAACGCCGTGAGCGCGAGCGTGTCGTTCGTCCAGGCCGACATGTCGAGCTTTGACCTTGGGCGGACCTTTTCCCTCATCGTCGTCCCGTTCCGGGTCTTCCAGTTCCTGCTGACCGTGGAGACGCAGCGATCCGCCCTCTCCTCGATGCGTCGGCATCTCAAGGTTGATGGGCGCCTGGTTCTCGACCTGTTCGACCCCCGCCTCGACCTCTGCGCCCCGCCGTCCCTGCCGCCGGGGCCGATCGAATCGCTGGTGCATCCGTCCACGGGCAATGTCGTCCAGATCCAGCGCCTGGACCGACGCAATGATCCCGCCACCCAGGTCTTCATCGAACATTGGCGCTCGACGGAGCTCGACCTCGACGGCACCATCCTGCGGACCCAGGATGAGTCAGTCAGCCTCAGGTGGACCTATCGCTGGGAGATGCGACACCTGCTGGAACTCGAGGGCTACGAGATCGAGGCCGAATACGGCGACTTCTTGGGGTCGGCGCCTGTCTACGGTGGCGAGCAGGTCTGGGTGGTGCGAGTCAGGCCCTAGCCGGAACCCGGGAGCGTCAGTCGGCGGCGCGCTCGGCTGCGGAGGAGGCACCGGCGAGCGCGGCGATCAGAGCGAGGGCGGCCGGCGGACCCGGGACGGCAAATCGAGCTCGCGTCTGGCCAGTCCCCACGTGGATGGTCCATGCCTCCGGCGGGAGGCGATCGAACATGTCCTCGTCGGTTCGATCATCCCCGATGGCCAGCTCGAATTCCGGGGCGTCGCCGGTCGAACGGACGTGGGACACGACCTCGCCCTTGTTGGCCCAGGCGTAGCGGATCTCGATGACCTTGCTGCCCCGCAGGACCGCAAGCTCGGTGCCGGCCAGCTGCTGATCCAGGGTCACGCCGAGCTCGTTCGACAGCCACGTTCCGAACTCGGGCTCGACGAGGCGGTAATGCCACGCCAGCGCGTAGTCCTTCTCCTCGACTGTGCTCCCGGGCGCCCGAGCCGCGAAGTGCTCAAGGACGGGCCGAACGCGATCCTTCCAGTCCGTGCCCGCACCCGGACGGAGCGACTGCCACTCGGTACTGCCGGGCTCGCGCAGGAGTGCGCCGTGTTCCGCGGCCAACCAGACGCTTCCGAGGTGCCCGAACCAGCGTTCGAGGTCCACGGCAGGCCGACCCGAGACGATCACCACTGTGGTGCCGCGCTTCCGGGCGAGTGACCCGACGACCTCGCCTACCGCCTGGCTTGGAACCGCATCGGCCGGGCGGGCGGCGAGCGGGACCAGCGTTCCGTCGTAGTCGAGGTAGCAGACTCGTCGCTTGGCCGACCGGAACGACCGACGGATCGCAACCAACTTCGGCTCGCCGACCGGTCCGCTGGCGAGGTTGCGATCGGCAGCGGCGCCCTTCAGTTCCGCAACGAAACCCTCCGCCCAGCTGATCGCATTGCTCCGCCGAACACGGGCCAGCAGCGCCCGCTGCCGTTCGTGTCGCTCATCCTCGGGCATCATCAGCGCCCGTTCGAGAGCTTCAGCTGAGCCCTGCTCGTCGTAGGGATTGACCCGGATTGCCTCGCCCATTTCGCCCGCCGCGCCGGCGAATTCGCTGAGCAGGAGCACGCCTGCCCGTTCCTGCTGGCAGGCCACGAACTCCTTGGCCACCAGGTTCATCCCGTCCCGCAGCGACGCGATCCAGGCGATGTCAGCGGCAGCGTAGAGAGCGGCAAGCTCGGACCGGGAAACGGACCGCCGGAGGTAGATGACCGGGTTCCACGTAGCCGTTCCCAATTCCCCGTTCAGCTCGCCGACGAGCTCGCTGACCTCGCGTCGGAGCTCGACGTAACGAGGAATACGCTCCCGCGACGGGACCGCGACCTGGATCATCGTGACCCGGCCGCGCCACTCGGGTCGGGTCAGCAGGAAGTGCCGGAAGGCTCGGAGCCGTTCCGGGATCCCCTTCGTGTAGTCGAGTCGATCGACGGCGAGGACCAGCTGGCGTCCGGAGTGCCGTTCCCGGAGATCGGCGACGCGCTTGGCCACGCCCTTGTCCGTCGTGACGAGCTGCTCCCATTCGTCGGTCACGATGCCGATCGGGTGGGCTTCGAGGGACACGACGCGTCCGTTCACCTCGACCCGGTCCATCCGGCTCTCGGTGCCGAGCACCTGGAGGAGCGTCCGCCGGAAGGCGCCGAGATGCTCATGGGTCTGGAATCCGATCAGGTCGGACCCGAGCAGGCCGTTCAGGACCTCCTCACGCTGCGGGAGGATTCGGAAGACCTCCGCCGGCGGGAACGGCACGTGGAGGAAGAACCCGATCCTGATATCGGGGCGTGCCGCCCGGAGCAGGCTCGGAACGAGCATCAGCTGGTAGTCGTGAATCCATACGAGGTCGCCGGGCTTCGTACGCTCGAGAACAGCGGCCGCGAAGCGCTCGTTCGCATCGCGATAGGCGTGCCAGGTCTCTCGATCGAAGCTGACGAGGGTCGGAAATCCGTGCAGGAGCGGCCAGATCGTGTTGTTGCTGTAGCCCTCGTAGAAGGCGCGGGTGATCTTCGGCGGCAGATCGACCGAGACGAAGCGGTGCTGCTTCTCCCAGGACCGCAGCAACTCGTCGCGTCCAGTCGTGTCGCCGGAAGGTGCGTCGCCGGGCCAGCCGATCCACAGGCCCTTGGCCTGTTGCATGACCGGCGTGAGGGCGGCGACGAGGCCGCCGCTGCTCAGGTCCGCATGCCACTCCGTGCCGGCCCGACGCGTGGTCAGGGGCAGGCGATTGGAGACGATGAGGAGGCGATCGGACACGGGTTCAGCAACTCAACTAGGGAACCAAGTCAACCATCGCGGCGGGAGACCGTCAACGCGACGCCCCATCGAGGTCCGAGGCATCGAGCCGCTCGTTGGTCGCTTGGGGCCTCGGCCTATTATCCCGGGCATGACCGCTGATACCCCGACGCCGAAGATCCCGGGCATGACCGCTGATACCCCGATGCCGAAGATCCCACGCGCAATCCGCCTCACCGAGATGACCGATTGCGGTGGCTGTGCCGCCAAGCTCGGCGCGGACCTGCTGGCCGACGCGCTGTCCGGGCTCGGCGCCCAGCCTGTGCCCGACGAGCTGATCGCGGGTCTGCAGCCGCCCGATGACGCCGCCGTGTATCTCGTTTCGCCGGATCTCGCGATCATCGGCACGCTCGATTTCTTCCCACCGCTCGTCGACGATCCCCGCCTGTATGGCGAGATCGCGGCGGCCAATGCCCTGTCCGATGTCTTCGCGATGGGCGGGCGGGTGCTGTTCGCGCTGTCGATCGCCGCCTTCCCGGAGGACCTGCCCCGGGACACCCTGGCTGCGATCTTCGAGGGCGCCTCGGCCAAGGTCCGCGAGGCCGGCGGCACCCTGGCGGGCGGCCACACGATCAAGGATCCCGAGCCGAAGTATGGTCTCGCCGTGATCGGAGCCGCGCACCCGGACCGTCTCTTCAGAAAAGGCGGCGCGCAACCCGGGGACGTGCTGCTGCTCACGAAACGGCTCGGGACGGGCCTCATCGTCTCGGGCCGCCGGCAGGGTCGGACGACCGACGCACAGCTGGCCGCGGCCACGACCCAGATGACCGCGCTCAACCGGGACGCGGCTGAAGTGCTCGCGGAACATGGTGTCCGAGCCGCGACCGATATCACCGGCTTTGGCCTGCTCGGGCACGGACTCGAGATGGCCCGTGGGTCCGGGACGCGGTTCGTGTTCGATTCGACGGCGCTCCCAGCCCTCGATGGCGCGCTCGAACTGGCGCGGGCGGGCGTCGAGACCGGGGGAGCGGCACACAACCGACGGTTCGTCCAGCCGGCGCTGACCATGGCGATGGGTGTCGGGCCGGAGATCGTCGTCCTCGCCCATGACCCGCAGACCTCTGGCGGCCTGCTCGCCGCCGTCCCGCCGGACCAACTCGATGCGGTGGTCGCCGGCCTCGTGGCACGAGCCGTTCCGAACTGGCTGGTCGGCCGCGTCGAAACGGCGTCAGCGTCGGGCCCCGGCGTCGTTCTCACCTGACCGACCGCCCCCGACAGCGCCGCGGCGCAATCGTCCTGACCTGACCGGTCGAGACGGTCCTCCCACTCTGGCGAGCACTGGGCGCGTTCTCGCGATCAGGGCGCGGTGAAGTCCAACACCCAGGGACCCACGAGACGGGTGTCGTTGCCAACGAGCTCATCGATCGTCACGGTCCACGGTCCCGACGCATTGTCGACGCCACCATCGGTTAGGTAGGTGACGGTCCCATTCGCTCCGAATGAGCCCAATACGAAATGCATCACCCGGTTGCCATGGCGGATCTCCCCGATCGGCGACCAGTCGCCGGCCGGCAGCTCACCGTCGAGCTGCAGTTCGACCCGGATGACGCTCGGTGCCACGATGAGCCGCGACACATGCACCCGGATGCCGTCGACCTCGGCCGCGACGTCAGGTGTGATCGTTGTGCCGCCGTCGACCGTCAGCTCGAAATCGAAGACCCATGGCCCGGCCACGCGATGCCACGGGTTCCAGCCGACCTCGTCGGCGTTGACGGGCGGGATCGAGTCGTCGCGGACACCGATGAACGGGACCTCGACATGGAGCCGTCGCGGGCCGGGCGGGAAGGGCAGGACGGGCGGTGTCTTCCAGGCCACGTTGACCGCCGCGAAGGCGCCGTCCGGGATCGATACCGCGCCACTGCCGCTCGTATAGGCGCCATCGGCGTCGGTGACGGTGGCGGCCATGGCGCCCACCTGGGTCGTGCCGGGCCGCTGGCGCTCGTCGACGACCGAAATGGCCAGGGCGAGACGGGTCGCATCGGCATAGGCTCGATCGATCGTCACCGTGTAGCCGTCGACGGTCTGGGAGAGGTTCACCTCAACGCCCCGGTGCCAGGGCACATCGAACGGACCGTTGATCAAGAGGTACAGGGCCTTGAGGCTGCCGTTGGCCCCGGAAATGAGGAAGGCGGCGGCAAGGAGACTGATCACGCCCGCTCGTCGTCCAGGTCGGAGCCGGAGCCGCGCCTTCGGTGGGGCCCAGTCGCGGAGCGTCTGGCCGATCCGTTCGTCGAGCCGCTCGAGCACATCCGGTGAAGGCTGCACCGCGAACACCCCGAGCAGGTCCGCCTCAAGCGGGTCGGAGTAGCCGGGGCCAATGCGGTGGCGATCAATCGTCGACATGGTGGTTCTCCCTGAGGGTCGCGAGGGCACGGCTGAGGAGCTTCTGGGTGGCCTGGTCAGTGCGGTCGATGACGACGCCGATCTCGCGGGCGGTCAGCCGGGCGGCGTAACGCAGGACGATCGCCTCGCGCTGGATCGTCGGCAGCTCGTTGATCGTGGCCACCAGGGAGGCACGTCGCTCTCGCTCGATGGCCAGTGTCTCGGGCTCCCCGGCCCGTCGAACATCGGGTTCGTCGTCGGGGAGCGGGACCGTCGAGGTCCGCCGTCCGGCATCGATCGAGGCATTTCGACCAATCCGCAGCAACCAGGCAAGGATCCCGCCGCCGGTCGATCGATAGCGGGGCATCGCGGCCAGGGCTCGCTCGAACGCGACCGCGGTCAGCTCGGCCGCGTCGTCCTCGCTCGGCGCCCGGGTCCGCAGGTAGCGGAAGACGGCCAGTCGATGGCGCTCGTACAACAAGCCGAAGGCGGCCGGATCGGTCCGCGCCGCGAGGGCGAGTTCCTCGTCGCGATCGCTTATTGGGACCTCACCCTCGACCCGGAGGGCGCCGACATCGTCCATTCCAGCTCCGCTCAACCAACGGCGATTGTGCTCGCCTGCATTGATAACGCCGACCGGAGCGGATTCGGACAAATCCAATTCCGTCGCCACGCGGCGATCCGCGTTGAGTGAGCTGGGTGACCCGAGGGCGAGTGGGGCCCGTTAGGTCGTCGGCATCGGAACGCCGGGCAAGGTAACCGTCACGCGGGCGCCTGTGGGAGCCAAATTCTCCGCGACGACATCGCCCCCGTGGGCCCGCGTCAGCGCCCGGACGATAGCCAGGCCGAGGCCCGTCCCGGGGCCCGTTCGGGCCGGATCGCCTCGATAGAACCGGTCGAAGACACGCTCGAGTGACCCCGGCGGAAAGCCCGGTCCATCGTCACTGACGCGGAACGCGACCGTGCCCGCGGCCCCCGCGCCTCGTGCCTCGACGAGGACGTGGCCGCCTGGCGCCACGATCGACAGGGAGTTATCGATGAGGTTGCCGAGCATCCGCTCGACCGCCGCGCGATCCGCCACGAGCGCGAGGCCCGACTCGGCATCAGCCCGGAGCTCGATCCGGGCACCGCCGGCGCGCGGTCCGAACCGCGCGACCGCATCGGCAACGAGCACCGCCGGATCGACCGACTCAGGGCGCAGGGTCAGGCTGGCCATGCCGGCATCATCGACGGATCGCAGGTCCTCGATCAGGGCCTCCATGCGTGCCGCCTCCTGAGCGATCGCCGCGGCTGCTCGTGGAACCCCGGATCCGCTCGCCGTCCCGTCCCGCAGCGCCTCGGCAAATCCGGACACGACGGTCAGTGGCGTCTTGAGGTCGTGCCTGATGTTCGCAAGCAACTCCCGCTCTTCGCGCCGGACCGAATCGAGCGTGGCGGTCATCGCGTTGAACCGCTCCGTCAGGTCGCGCACTTCACGTGGCCCTTCGGGTGCAACGGGCTCCGGGGAGGCGGCCGCGGCTGGAAGGGCGGAAGTGGCATCGGCCAGGCGACGAAGGGGTCGGGTGATGGAGCGAGACAGGAACCAGGCAATCGGCGCAACGATAATCAGAATGACGATCGCCACAGCTGGCAGGACGCGCAGCAGATCCCGAACCGCGAGAGCGCCCGAGTTATCGGGCGCGGTGAGGACCACGAGGATCCGCCCGATCGCGGCACCCGCCCGTCGAAGGACCGTGGCGGAATAGACGAGTCGAGTGCCGTCCGTCGCGATCACGGTTCCACTGGTCGACGCCCCGACAGCGAGGTCTGCGGGCACCGAAAGCAGGTTGGCAGTCAGGCCCGGCGCGGTTCCATCGGCCGTGACGAGCCGCTCGCCAACGACGGCATAGAGCCCGAGTTCTGGGCGGAGGTCAGCTCCCAGGTTGGTGATCGCTGCGCGGAGATCCCCGGTTCCGAGCACCCGGGCCCGCGTCACGATCGGCTGGGCGATATCCCCGAGGCTGGAAGCGGTGGCGTCCTGGTGGAGCGACCGGAGGCTGACAAACAGCCCAGCTCCCACGGCCAGTACCGCCACCAGCCCGACAGCGATGAACGCAGCGGCAATCCGCGATGGGACCCGGTCAGGCACCGGGGACCAGCCGATAACCTACGCCACGAACCGACTCGATCGCGGGCCCACCGGTCGCGAGCTTCTTGCGCAACTCGGAGACGTGCACGTCGACGGTCCGGGTCTCGCCCGGGAAGTCGGTTCCCCAGACATCCTCGAGCAGCGCCTCGCGAGTGAGGACCACCCCGGGCTCGCGCGCGAGCGCGGCCAGGAGATCGAATTCGCGCCCGCGGAGCTCCACGATGACATCCCCGAGGATCACCTCGCGGCGTCGCGGATCGATGCGCAGCGAGCCCACCTCGATCGGGCGTCCGAGGCGGACGGTTCCATCGGTCCGCCGCAGGATGGCCTTGACCCGCGCAACCAGGGCTCGCGGGTTGAACGGCTTGGTCACGTAGTCATCGGCACCGAGTTCGAGGCCGACGATCGCATCGATATCGTCCGTGCGGGCGGTCAGCATGATCACCGGTGTGTCCGCCTCGCGGCGGATCGCTCGGCAGACCTCGAAGCCATCCATGCCGGGCAGCATCACATCGAGGATCACGAGGTCCGGATGGTGCCGCCGGTGCAGCTCGACGGCGCTCGGACCATCGGTTGCCACGATCGTGGCGTAGCCGGCGCCCTCGAGATAGAGGCGGACCAGCTCGACGATGTTCGGCGCGTCGTCAACGACGAGGATCGTCTTCATCGAACGGGAGTCTACGCGCGACGACGTGCCCGCCGACACTCGGTCGACGGGCACGTGGCTGGAGCGAGAGACATGCAGCCCCTGATCAGCGCAGCGCCGCGAGGACGGCCCGTGCCTCAGCCATCGCCGTCCGAAGGTCGGATCGCGCCGCGCCGATGGACGCTCGTGCCGCGTCGAGGACCGGCTTGGCCGTACCGGCATTCCAGGTTGCCGGGGTCTGTGCCAGAACAGCGGTGGCGTCACCGGCCACCTCGGCCCGCGCGTCCCCGATCGCCGCGGTCATCGCGTCGAGGTGACCCTGCGCCACCGTGACGTCCTTGCCGTTGCCGACGGCGCGGGCAATGGCCGCCGCGAGCCGATCCGAGGCGTGGGTCAGGCGGTTGACGGCCGCATCCACGCGATCGTCAGCCCGGACGAGGACGACCTGTCGCGTCACGAGGGCGTAGATCCGGTACTCAGTGAAGATCCGCCGGACGTCCTCGGTGGCCGAAGCGACGGTGGTATCGGCCGCGATCTCGCGACGCAGTGCCTTGAGTCCGGTCTCCGAGTGATCGAGGATCCGGGTCAGGGCTGTTGCGTGGGCATCGGTGAGGACATCCGACCCGCGAACGAGCGCCTGGAGCCGGTCAATGGTCACGAGGCGTCGGTCGATCTCGCAGAACCCGACTGCCTGAACCTTCGCCAGCGTTCGGTTGTCCTTGGCAGCCTGCCAGTCGGGCCGGCAACGCGCGACGTCGGCGTCCGCGCTCAATGGCGCCATCGCGGGATCGCTGACGAGCCGTGCCGGGCCGGCCGAGGCGAGCGCGGGCATGGCAACCGAGACGGCCAGGGCGAGGCCGACGAACGTGCCGGCGAAGCGTGCAACGTGCTTGTTCATTGAGGGCTCCCTTCAAAGGCTGCGGCGCTGGCGTCATCGCCAAGATCGCCATCGATTCCGGACAGCAGCGCCTCAATGGAGGCGAAGTCCGGCGTGGGTACGGGTGTGGTCCCGGGTTGGGCGGTCGCGGCCGGTTCCGTCGGTTCGCCCGTCGGGGCTGGCTCACCGGATGAGGCCGGCTCTGTGGTTGCGCTGCCGAATGGTCCCGGCGGCAGTGGCGGTTGGGATGCCAACGATCCCGTTGACGGCGATGTCGGCGATCCCGCGTCTTGAACCTCGGCATGCCGACCACATCCGGCGGCCACAAGAACGACGAGCGCGACGCTGATCACGAGGCGGGTTCGGCGGCTGTGGACGGTGCCCATTGGTCTGTCGAGTCCCCTTCAGGCATCCATTTCGGATGTCGCTGATCGAGACTGTTCGACACGGCCGCTGTTCACAACCTCCGAACGGGGTGCATTTGTCAGCGACGTGTAAGGCGACTGCACCGGACCGCCCGGATCCGTCGGACGGATGCCGACAAGACCCGTCGACGCCACTCCGTCCACCATCCCGTCGCACGTCCGGCAGTACACTCGCCGTGCCGGCCGCTTGGCCGGTGACGAACCGGATTGCCGTCCCGGCGATCCAGAACACGGAGGCACGGAAACCCTTGCCGAAGTCGTATGTTCGCCTGACCCAGCCCCTCGTCCG
>JBDTOJ010000035.1:0-10805 GCA_039933295.1 Chloroflexota bacterium | reverse complement strand
CTCTCGATGCGCGGGCGGCGGGTCCGCCCCCAGGCACTCGTGGGGTTGGTCGGCTTTGCCCTGCTCGGCGCCATGGCGTCCCGAGGCGTTGCCTGGTGGCCGGGAGTGGCAGTCGTCGCCATCGCCGGACTCTGGTTCGACGCCCAGCCGGTCGATGCCCAACCCGCGGATGCCGCCCTGCGCGGGCAGGAGCCGCGCGCAGTGCGGAGGCACGGACTCAATGCCCTCGTCGGAGCGATCCTGATCGCGGCCGGCGTTGCGCTCATTCCGGCCTGGCGGCCCATCGACGCAGGGACTGGAGCACCCACCGGCGTGCTCACTGATGCACCGAGTGGCATCACGCGCGCGATGCGTGCCATCGCCCAGCCAGGCGACCGGGTCTGGAACCCGCAGGTGTGGGGTTCATGGCTCGAGTTCGCCGTGCCGGATCCGCTGTACGCCCTGGATTCGCGGATCGAGGTCATACCGGCAGCCACCTGGGCGGACGCCGCGCTCGTGGCTACCGCCGATCCTGGCTGGGAGGACATCCTTGCCCGGGCCGGCGTCACCATCGTGATCACCGAGGGCCGGGATTCTCCGCTCGGTGCCGCACTCGAGGCGTCGCCGGACTGGAGCGTCGCGTACGCTGACGAGGACGGGACGATCTGGCGGGCCGTGGCCTACACGCTGATGCGTCTGGATGTCCCCGGGGAGGTGCGTGGATGAGCGAGGCATTGGCGGGCGAGCGCGGGCCAGTGCCCACACCTGGGCCGGCCGACCTGGACGTCGTGGTCCTTGGTGGTGCCGGTCACGTCGGCCTGCCGCTGTCGCTCGTTCTCGCGGACACCGGCGCCCGCGTCGGGATCTTCGACATCGACGGGCCCAAGCTCGAACGCCTCAAGGCCGGCGAGATGCCGTTCATGGAGCACGGCGGCGAGGGCCTCCTCGGCCACGTCCTCGAGACCGGACAGCTCGAGTTCAGCACCGCGGCCGCCATGGTGGCCCGAACGGATGTCGTCATCGTGGTCGTCGGGACACCGGTTGATGAATTTCTCGGTCCGTCGATGACCATCTTCGAGCGAAGCGTCGACGACATCGCGCCGCATCTCCGGCACGGGGCGCTGGTCATCCTGCGCAGCACGGTCTACCCGGGCACGACGACCTACGTCAAGCAGCGCTTCGCCGAGCGCGGCTGCGAGGTCGAGGTGGCCTTCTGCCCGGAGCGGATCGCCGAGGGTCACGCGCTCGAGGAACTCAGATCCCTGCCGCAGATCGTGGGTGCCGACGAATCGAGCGCTGGGGATCGTGCCCAGGCCGTCTTCGCCCGGTTCGCGACCCAGTTCGTCCGGACCACCACCCGCGAAGCCGAGCTGGCGAAGCTCTTCACGAACACCTGGCGGTACATGAAGTTCGCCGTCGCGAACCAGTTCCTGATGATCGCCGAGCAAGCCGGAGTGGACTACACCAACGTCCTGCGGGCCGTCCGCGAGAACTACCCGAGGGCCGCGGACCTGCCCGGTCCCGGATTTGCCGCGGGGCCCTGCCTGTTCAAGGACACGATGCAGCTCGCGGCCTTCACCAGCGATCACTTTCCGCTCGGTCAGGCCGCCATGCAGGTCAACGAGGGCATGCCCGCGTTCATCCTGGATCGACTCGCCGCGCGCTACGGCCCGCTGACGGGTCGGAAGATCGGCATTCTCGGGATGGCCTTCAAGGCTGAATCGGACGATGCCCGGGCGTCCCTCTCGTACAAGCTTCGCAAGCTGCTGATCTGGGCTGGCGCAGAGGTCCTCGCCACCGACCCCTACGTCCGCGACGATCGGCTGGTTCCGCTGGCCGATGTCCTCGCCGGGAGCGAGATCCTCATCCTCGGCGCGCCGCACGTGGCGTACCGCTCCCTCGAGGTGAGCGGCCGCGACGTCATCGACGTGTGGGGCGCGATGGGCGAGGGGATCCGGCTCTGACCATGAAGATCCTCATTACCGGCGCGGCCGGGTTCATCAACGGCTACCTCATCCCGGAGCTGCTCGCCGCCGGGCACGAGGTGACCGGGGTCGACAACTTCTCGAAGTACGGGCGACTCGTCCGTTCGTTCGATGATCACCCGGCCTACCGGTTCGTGGAAGGCGACGCCAAGGACGCGGCCCTGCTGCGCGACCTCGCCGCGGATTGCGATCAGGTGGTCGCAGCCGCCGCGATGATCGGCGGCATCAGCTACTTCCATGAGTTTGCCTACGACCTCCTCGCGGAGAACGAGCGAATCCTCGCCTCGACCTTCGATGCCGCCATCGATTCATTCCGCGCCGGTCGCCTCAAGCGCATCGTCGTGATCAGTTCATCGATGGTCTACGAGTCGACCGAGGTGTTCCCGACGCCCGAGGGAGCCCAGTTGACCTCGCCGCCACCGGAGTCGACGTACGGGTTCCAGAAGCTCGCCTCCGAATTCTTCGCGCTGGGAGCCTGGGAGCAGTACCAGCTCCCGTATACGATCCTGCGTCCGTTCAACTGCGTCGGGATCGGCGAGCGACGGGCCCTTCGCGATGCCGATGTCATGAGCGGCAATGTCAAGCTCGCGCTCAGCCACGTCGTCCCCGATCTCGTCCTGAAGGCGCTCAAGGGTCAGGATCCGCTCCGGATCCTGGGCGAGGGCAACCAGGTCCGGCATTACACCTACGGCGGGGACCTGGCTCACGGCATCCGGCTGGCCATGGAATCGGACCGTGCCGTGAACGAGGACTTCAACCTCTCGATCGGGACCTCCACCACGGTCCTCGAGCTGGCCGAACTCGTGTGGCAGGCGGTTCACGGACCGGGTCGGCCGTTCTCCTACGTATCCGATCCGCCATTTGAGCACGACGTCCAGCGACGCGTGCCCGACGTCCGCAAGGCCGAGGCGGTCCTCGGTTTCCGCGCCACGACCGAGCTGCCGGCGATGCTCGATGAGGTCGTCCCGTGGATTCGGGCGGAGATCGAGGCCGGCCGCCTGTGACGTCCGGTCCGGAGCATCAGGCGGTCGGAGACCTCGAACTCTCGATCGTGATCCCGGTCTACAACGAAGGGCCGGCCGTCGAGTCGGTGCTGCGAGCCCTCCATGACGCCGTCACGACGCCCAAGGAAATCATCGTCGTCTGGGACTTCGACGCCGATACGACGCGCCCGGTAGTGGAAGCGCTCCAGCCGTCCCTCCCCGGCTTGCGCGGTCTGCGCAATGACCTCGGGCGCGGCGTCCTCAATGCCATGCGCGCCGGCATCGGTGACGCGAAAGGCGAGCTCATCCTCATCTCGATGGCCGATGGCTCCGATGAGCCGCTCGTCATCGACCCGATGGTTGCGCTCGCACGGAGCGGCGCCGACGTCGTTGCTGCATCTCGCTACATGCGCGGCGGTGGCCAGATCGGCGGTCCGCTGCTCAAGCGGCTCATGAGCCGAGCCGCGGGTCTCACGCTCCACTGGTTCGCGGGCGTGCCGACCCACGACCCAACGAACAACTTCAAGTTGTACCGCCGGACCTTCCTCGATTCGACGACCATCGAGAGCTCGGCCGGTTTCGAACTCGCCCTTGAACTCACGGTCAAGGCAACGCTCGAGGGCCGGCCCGTGGCCGAGGTCCCGACGGTGTGGCGCGATCGAACCGCAGGGCAGAGCAACTTCAAACTTCGCAAGTGGCTGCCGCACTACCTGCACTGGTATGCGATCGCGTTTCGAGGCCGACTGGGGCGCCTCGGCCGCCCTCGCCGATCCGGCTAGGCGCGGTCGGATCCGGGTTCCGGCACCGAGGGACTCGATCGTGCCAAGGGGCTTGACGGCGATGTCCTGAGTCCGATCAGCGTCCCGATCATGACCGCCGTCATCACCACCGAGCCGGCGATCCCGAGCCAGCCGTCGACCGGGATTACAGCACCGATTGCGGGCGTCGGCGGTACCGCAGCGACGAGGTTCAGGGTGTAGACGATGCCGAGGGTCACCCACAGCGCAACAGCCCGACGATCCGGAAACAGGACGAGCAGGAAGATCAGGGCCGGGTAGGCATACCGCTCGTGCATCTCGGTCAGCCCAACGAACGCGACCAGCCCCGCAGCCGCGAGGCCCCACGCCAGTGTCCGCGCGTCGGGCCTCCGCCAGACCCACAGGAACACGAGCAGTTCCAGAGTGCCCGCGATCGCGATCCCGAGCCACCGAAATGTCACGGGGCCGATGATCGCCGTGCTGTCGGCCACGAAGTCGCCGCCGCCCGCGAGCGATTGCAGGATCCACCAGGGATTCCAGGCTCGGAGCGAGAGGACGGCGAACAGCGAGCTGTAGTCCGCCAGGTTCCCGAGGTACTTCGTCGGTCCGGAGGCGGCCACGAACGGAACCCACAGCACGGCGATCGTGGCCAGACCGATGGCCGCCGCCCGGACTGCTCCGCGCCAGCCCCCCGTCGCGAGGAACCATGCCGCGAACGGAACGATCAGCGGCAGCGCCTGCGGCTTGGTCATGAGGCTGACTGCGACCGCCACCGCGGCCCAGCCCGGCCGGCCCCGTGCCGCCAGCAGCCACGCGATCAGCATCGGCAGGACATAGACGGATTCGAATTGTGCCCACAGCCCCGAGACGTAGGCGATCGCCGGGTGGAGCAGCACGCCGAGGACCGCGACCACGGCCCAGCTCGGCCGGTCCCGCAGGGCCCAGCCGACGATCGCGGCAATCCCAAGGTCGGCGAGCGTGGCCGGAAGCTTGATCAGCACGAGGGCCGTTGGGTCGTTCGGAGTGGCGTTCAGGAGACCGGGTGCCACCGAGCCGAGGAGCCACCAGATCAGCGGCAGCACCGGTGGGAACGAGATCGGCTGGTCGTAGGCGCGTCCCAGTCCGTCCGCACCGATCGCCCGCGCCCAGGCGAGGAAGTCATTGACGTCCCCGGCGAGTCCAGGCTGGGGCAGGAGCAGCGCGCGAATCGCGACGAAACCGATCAGTCCGAGGACGAGGCCGAGCCACTCGCGCCGCCCGAATCGGGTGGCCGGGGTGGCGATCAGGCTCGGAGCGAGCGCCAGTACCGCTCCGCGGCTCCGCCGGTCCCGCCCAGCTCCGCGACCCGTGCCCCGTACGAGCGGACCGTCGCGGCCATCGCCGCCTCGCCGTCGAACAGTCGATCGAGCTGGCTCTCGTAGAGCGCGATGCCGCGGATCTTGCGCTCCATCTGGTCGGCGATATCGGCATATTCGGGCGCCAGGATCATGTCGCGATCGAGGGCATCGAGGGACCCAGCGGGAAGCTGCTCAAGCCGATCGAAGCCCTCCCACCAGGCGTACGGGAAGTCCTCGTAGAAGACGACGCTGCCGGCCCAATCAGGTCCCGGCATGACCCATTTTCGCGTTTCCGCGAGCAGATCGATGCCGACCTGGCGGCAGAGCTGATGATCCACGTGGTTGCCGACGCCGAGCGGCACATAGACGGCCTGCGGTTCGAGGCGCTCGATCTCCCGTCGGATGAGGGCACTCGGCTCGAGGTCGTCGGTCCGAGGCATCCCGAGCAGCTCCTCATCACCTTCGTAGCCGCGGAAGACCGCGTCCGCGAGGTCCAGGAAGACCACCGAAACCTCGGCGAAGTAGGCAAATCGCTCTTCCTCGAGTCGGCGGCGAGCCATCAGTTCGCCCGCGACTACGGCCTCGAGGACTTCCTCGGTCATCACCGCGCCCTGGGTGGGCACGTCATCGATCAGTGGCTGGCCGGCGAGGGGCTTGTTGCGAATGCTGGCGCGTCGGTACCACGAGGATCGCTGCCAGAACCGCTTCGCGGCGGCATCCGCATCCTCCTGGGTGGCATCGAGTCGGTCCGAGGTTGCTGCCCAGGGCGGGGCCATCGACGGGTCTCCGCTCGGCACATCTGCGCTGATCGAGGCCCGGTTGAATGCCTCCGTGTTGGGCCACAGGGTCTTCGACCCAAAGCCCAGCGCCTCGCGCTGGTAGCCCGACAGCGGGCTGCCGTCCCCGCTTCCCGAGAAGACCGTGAGGATCGTGACGTTCTGGCCCAGTTCGCGGAGGCTCGCGATGAGCCCGCCGCAGGACAGGGCGACGTCGTCGGGGTGCGGGGCGATGAAGACGTGGGTCATGGCGCGCCGAGTATACCGAGCGCTCGTGCGGGTCCGCCGGACCGTTCAGCCTGAACCGGGATCACGAGGGGGCGGGCGTACTCGTGGGCGCGACCGTGACGCTCGGCGCCGGCGTGACGCTTGGCGCCGGCGTGATGCTCGGGGCCGCCGTGATGCTCGGAACCGGGGTCGGTGTCGGCAGAGGGGACAGGAACCCGCCATGCCCGAGCACGAGCGCGTTGACGAAGATGAGGACGAAGACGCCGACCGTCACCAGGACGAAGATTGCAGATGCTCGATCCTTGATCCGGAGCGACGGATCGACGGGGATCTGTCCGTGGGTCAGGCCGGATCGTGCGGCTCGCCGCTCGGCCGGGGACATCGGTCGGATCGGTGCGACGGGCTCAGGCTCAACTTCGAGGTCTGAATCGAGGTCGGTATCGAGGTCATCGGCCGCGTCCAGGCCCTCGGCGTCGGCAGAGTCTTCCTCGTCGAGTTCGGGCTCCGGCTCGGCGGCTACCGGCTCCGGCTCGCCTTCTGGCTCGGGCTCGGGCGCGGGCTCGGGCTCGGCGGCCATCGGCTCCGGCTCCGGCGCGACTTCGGCCACCGGCTCCGGCGCGACTTCGGGCTCGGGCGCGGCCTCGGCGGCTACCGGCTCGGGCTCTGCGGCCATCGGCGCGGCCTCGGGCTCCGGCATCGGCGCGTCGGACTCCGGTACGCCTCCGGCCTCGGTATCAGGGGTGTCGTTTGGTCGCTCGCTCATCGCGGGTCCAGGGGTCTCCTCGTGGATCGACCACCCCACCGGGTGGCCGCGGGCCAGTGTACTTGAACCTCGGACCTAGGCGTCCCGCACGGCGGGCACGAACAGGCCGGCGAGGCCGGCGCCGACCGTCACGAGCCCGAAAATCGCGATGGTGAGCGGAATACCGAGCACAAACCCGAGGAAACCACCGACAGCCGTCGCGATGGCCATGGACCCGGCGACCATCGTGAATCGGATGCCGAGTAGTCGGCCCATCATCCCGGGCGGCGTCCGCTTCTGGACGAGCGTCTGGCTCGGGATCACGAAGGCGAGGTTGCCCACGCCTGCGCCGAAGGTGAGCGCCATCGCTGCCGCGAAGTTGCCGGTGATCGCCAGTGCCGCGATGCAGCCGCCGGTGATGACATAGCCGAGGATGACCATGCGTCCGATCGCAATCCGCGATCCGATGAGCCCGATGACGAAGCCACCGATCAGGTTGCCGGCGCCAATGCCTCCCTCGAGGAACCCGTAGACCGCTGTGCCAGCCACGGGAGCCCCCGAAATGTTGTTCTGCGCGTAGATCGGCATGAGCGCGATCACGACGCCGAGCATGAACTGGGCGACGACCGCCTGGAGCGTGTTGGCGAAGATGGCATGCTCACGCCGAAGGAAAGCCCATCCCGCTCGGAGCTCCGCGAGCAGGCCCGCGCCAGCGCCCGCTGCGACGCCGGCAGCGCGCTTGACCGGTGCGACCGAGATCGATGCGATGAGGAACGCCGAAGCGATGTACGTGACGGCGTCCGCCCAGAACGCGAGCGGCAACTGCGGTCCGAGGAGCGCGACGAACAAGCCCGCGATCGCATACCCGCCGATGTCAGCGAATGAATCGACGATCCACATTGCGGAGTTCGCGGTATTCAGGTCCTGGGGAGCAACGATGCGTGGCAGGATCGCGCCCTTGGCCGGTCGAAAGAACACGGAAATCGTGGTGATCAGGAAGATGATCGGGTAGATCAGAATCAGGTTGATGGCCGCCGCAATTGGTAGCAGCAGGACGAGCGCCGCGCGCAGGAGGTCGGACACGATCATGACCTCGCGATGGTCCCAGCGGTCCACGAGCGTTCCGGCGATCGCGCCGAAGAGGAGGTTCGGGATGTTCGCGAAGAAGAACGCGATGCCAACGGCAATCGGCGAACCAGTCGCGTAGAGGACGACGAATGCGATGGCGACCTGGTGAATACGGTCGCCCACAAGCGAGATCAGCTGGCCGGCCCACAGCGCGGCAAACGATTGGTCGAGGGCCAGCCGGACGTAGGGGTGGTGACGAACGCGATCGAGGATCGGCGGGAAGCCCGAGGTCGGGACGGCGGCCGGCGGCCCCCCGAGGATGGCGACACCGCCCATGCCGCGCCCGGTCGCCACGACCGAGGTCCCCGGGAACGTACTGACGCGCCACGGGGTGATGGACGTCAGGCGGCGACGAATCGCGGCACGCGTCGCCTCATCGACTTCGAGAGGGGATCGAACGGTGCTCGAGAAGAGGAAGAACGCCAGCCCGAGCGCCAGGAACGCGTCGCCGATGCTCGCGACGTTGCGGATGATCGGAATCGGGATGGGCAGGATGTCGCCGAGGGGTCCGGCCTTGAGCAGGAATCCCACCGAGTCCGTGCTCGGAAGGGGGATGTGGAACGCTGTGATGGCTGCGTCCGGCGCGAAGCCGGCGGCCTGGAGCGCCGGAAGCCAGACCGGCATGTGGCCACCGTTCACGCCGACGGCGATGGTGTTGAGGAGCACGCCGAGGAACGCGAGGCTCAGGCCCGGGTGCTCTCGGTTCGCCCACAGGCCAGCCAGAATCGCAGCGAAGGCGATCAGGAAGAGTGGCGCTCGGAGAGCCTCGATGGGAGCGTTCTGCTGATCGATGGCGATCTGCGTTGCGACGCGAAGGAACAGGCCGAAGAACGTGAGCTGGACCAGCCGCAGGCGAACCGAGAGGAGATTTTCGAGCCGCCCTCCCGCCACGAACCCGAGGATCAGCCCGAGGGCGATGCCGCCGATCAGCACGTCAGATCCAGCTCAGCGACTCGCGGGCCGCGTCCGCGCGACCACCCACCGGGCGTTCGAGGGTCAGTCAGCGCTCGTGGGCCAGTCAGGCTGATCAGAACGGTCACCGGGCCATTCTGCCGCCCGGAGCGCTCCCGCGCACAGCAATTCGGTCCGTTGGAGCCGCTCGATGGGTGACGCGACCTCGGTCGGTGCCGCCGCTATCCATTTCGAGGGCGAGGCCCGTCAGCCCAGATCGGCGGCGGGGGACCCCGGAGCAGGGCCGTCGAAGGCGGTCTGCGTGGATCGTCCGTGCTGCCCGAGGAGCGGAATCGGTCGAGGGGCGATCGGTCGACCCGGGTCCCGAACGTCGTTGGCCCACTTCGTGCGCACGAACGCGTCGACAACCTCGGGGTCGAACTGGACGCCGGCAAACTTGCGCAGCTCGCCGAGCGCCTGTTCGCTGGTCAGCGGGTTCATTCGGTACGGGCGCGCGGCCGTCATGGCCTCGAACGCGTCCGCAACGTGCAGGATCCGAGCGAGCTTGGGGATTTCGTCGCCCATGAGTCGATCCGGGTAGCCGGAACCGTTGTACCACTCGTGGTGGTGGCGAATGATCGGCAACTCCGGCGCGAGCTTCTGGACCGGCCCGATGATCTCGGCGCCGAGCACTGGGTGGGCGTTCATGATCATTCGCTCTTCGCGAGTCAGGCGCTCCTGCTTGAGCAGGATGTTGTCCGGCACCCCGATCTTGCCGACGTCGTGCAGTAGGCCGCCCCATTCGAGCGCCTCGAGTTCCGCCGCGCTGATCCGCATTTCCCGCCCGATGTCGACGCTCATCGCCTGTACCCGCCGACTGTGGTTTCCCGTAAACGGATCGCGTCGATCGACCGCCCCGGCCAGCGCCCCGATCGTCTGCGTGAACATGTCCCGCATCTCGACGAACCGGTGGTACGCCACCCGCGTCGTATACAGCGGCAGCGCAAACAGCAGGGTCGTCCACCAACCACCGGATTGGGCGTACATCCGCGCCATGAGCCAACCAAGGGGAGCGAGGGCCAAGAGGCTGGCGGTGAATCCTCGGGAATCCTCAACGATGAGCTGCTTGACTGCGGTACCGGTGCGTAGGGAAACAACGATCGAAACGATCAACAGGTTCAGGGAGAAGTACGCAATCGCTCCAAAGAGGGTCGCCACGAAATCGATCCCAAGCGGCGGAGGAATCGGCCCGCGTACCGATTCGATGACTAGGCCGCAAGCTACCGCGGGTATGACAAGACCCGCATGGTTCGCTAGGGAGCCGTACCAAGGGACCCGTCCGCGAAGTTCTCGGAACTCAGTCGTCCCGAATAGCGCAACCAGAGCGCCGACAAACGGGCCGCCGAGGGAGGTTGCCGCAATGATCGGCGCGATGGAGACGGTGACGAGGAATCCGCCTGGCATTTGGACCGGGAGCGCGGAGGCCAGAAGCGCTGCCAGGATCCAGAAGAGAATGCCGATCGATCTCTCTAGGGCGGTCGACCGTTGGACGCCGTCGAGCTCAAGCGCAATCCGGTTCGTTTCGTCCACCGGAAACGCAAAACTCGTGGCCACAAGCGCAATTGCACTTCCGGCCACGAGTAGCGCTACGAAGAGCTTCAGGGATCTTGGCATTATTGCCTCGACCGGTAGGGGGGCTAGTCAATGGAGAATACGGTTACTTCCGCACGACCAGAATAGCCCTTGAGTACCTACCACCCCTTGAGCGAAGCGCCTCCTGCAATGGCCACGGCGGCCACGGTGCTAATTGTGATTGCCAGGCGCAGTAGCCGAGCCTTCATGGTCGACTCCTACCAGCCTTTGAGGCTGTTTTCGGGCTGCACGCTCGTCCTCCTTTTCGGCCCCCATGTCTCGCAAGACACGAAAACCGACCAGACACATTGGGTCGGTCGGTTGCACTACTCGCTCAGCTCCACCCTAAGTGCCCATTTCAGGTGG
>JBDTOJ010000034.1:0-47627 GCA_039933295.1 Chloroflexota bacterium | reverse complement strand
ACCAGATCGATCAGGGAGGGTTTCGCCTTCCGGCACGTCTCCGTGTGGCGTCGCCACAGCCATCGCCTCGAGCCGGCGGGGTCGTCCGGGCCAACCGGCATTGCGCGGGCCGACGTCGACGATGGCTTCGGGATCCTTGGTGCGGCGCTCAGACACCCCGGCATCGTCGCCGACTCCGTGGCCGACGAGCTGGACGGTCCGGTTGCCGCGGGGATCGGCGGGCGGCGCATGGCATGCGCGATTCCCGGTTCCGATGGCGCGTGGGGGGTGCTCCTCGTCATCGCCGCGGACGACGCCGAGCCGACGACGACGACCCGCGACCTGCTCGTGGGGATGGCGGACATCCTCGGTTCGGTCCTTCAGGTCGCCGCTGCATCCACGGCGCTCGAGCGGCGCGTCCACTGGGCCGAGGCCATCGGCCGCGTCGCGAGCGACATCGGGAGCCGGTTCGACTCGGACCAGCTTCAGGGTCGACTCGTCGACCATGCCATCGCGATGTTCGCCGCCGATCGCGGAGCCGTCTTCCTCTTTCGACCAGATGGCTCGCGGGAAACGGTTGCTTCGCGCGGGTTATCGGCCGCCTATCTCGAGGCCATGGGTCCGGGCGATCTCGGCGGCCTCACGACGGATGCGGTCGAGCGTGGTCGTCCGGCATTTGCGATCGGGTTTCGCGACGATGCACGCGCGGCGGACGTGCGATCGAGCGTGGTCCAGGAGGGCTACGACACGGTCTGTGTTGCACCGCTCATCGACGTCGAGACGTCGGAGTCCATCGGGAGCCTGAACGTCTATCACGATCGTCGGCACCACTGGAGGGCCGACGAACTCGACGCCCTGGCCCGGCTCGCCATCCAGGCAAGCGTGGCCATCCGGAGCGTGCGCACCTACGCCCAGCTCGCGACCTGGGCAGCCCAGCTGCAGTCGATCCAGCAACTCGGAACTCGACTCAACCGGCTATCGGACGTGGGCGCAATCGGGAATGCGATTGCGACAGAGCTTCGTGATCTCATCGACTACCACAACGTTCGCGTCTATCGGCAGTACGGCGACGACCTGATCCCGGTCGCGGCCCAAGGCGAAGGTGAGTACCTCGACGAGACCGAAGACCAGCTGCGCCTCAAGGTCGGGGCGGGAATCACCGGCTGGGTTGCAGCCCATCGTGTTGCCGAGAACCTGCGGGACGCGGCCGCAGATCCCCGGGCGGACACGATCCCGGGGACGGAGCGTGACGTCGATGAATCCATGATCCTCGCCCCGATGGTCTTCGAGGACGACGTGCTCGGCGTCCTCGTGCTGTCGAAGCTCGGGCTGAACAGGTTCAGCGACGACGACCTCCGGCTTCTCGTGATCTATGCGAGCTTCGCCGCACAGGCGATGGCCCACGCCGACGCAACACAGCGCCTGGAGCGCCAGCTGCAGAGCCGCCGCGACCTGCTCGAGATCACCGAGACCATCCTCAGCACACTCGATACGACGACGGTCCTCGAATCCGTGGCCGATCGCCTTGGCGAACTCGTCGGCTCGGACAACATCTGGATCGAACTGGTCGAGGACGGTGGGGTACGTTTGGTTCCGGTGATCGCACGGGGTCTCGAGGCTGAGAACTATCTAGAGCCCTTCCTCCCGGGCGAGACCGGCATCGCCACCTGGGTGATGGAGCACAACCTCCCTGTGCTCCTCGCCGACCAGTTCGATGACGACCGCGTATTCGTCGGCCCCGGTGGGCGCGTTCACGGGGGGTTGATCTGCGTCCCGCTGCGAGGACGCATTGGCGCCATCGGCGTCCTCTCGATCGAGCGCCTCGGGGAGGGCCGGTCGTTCAGCGAGGAAGAGTTCGAATTGGTGGCATTGTTTGCGGCCCAGGTTTCGATCGCCGTCCAGAACGCTCGAGCCCACGGCGCCATCACCCGTCAGGCGGAGACCGACGACCTGACCGGGCTCCGAAATCATCGAAGCTTCCGGCACGAACTGGCCAAAGCCGTGGCCGCAGGGGAGCCGTTCAGCCTCGTCATGATCGACCTCGATCGATTCAAGCTGGTCAACGATTCGTTCGGTCACGAGGCGGGCAACGCATTCCTCCGGGCCTTTGCGACCGCGATCGCCGATGCGAGCCGCGAGACTGATCTGGCCTTCCGATATGGCGGCGACGAATTCGTGGTCCTCTTGCCGCGGACGGATGCGACCCATGTCGGGCCGGTTGCAGATCGCATTCGCGGCGCATTCGCCAACGTCATGGGCCCGACCGCCGACATGCGCAGCAAGGGCGTGCATGTCGAGGCATCCGCGGGGGTTGCGACGTATCCGAATGACGGGGCGACGCCGGACGACATCCTGCTCGCCGCCGACCGGGCCTGCTTCATGGTCAAACGGGACGGTGGCGGGCGCGTGGCCACGGCCGAAGAGGGCCTGGCGCTGACCGACGTCTTTACTCTCCAGATCCCGACCCCGATCGACACCGGCCCGTAAGTCGGCGCGCGGCAAGGAGGGGTTGGCCCCGGCCATTGGCCAGGACCAGGGCGTAACCGAATACCCGACGGTCGCGTCAAACTGCGCACATGACCGAGCCGCGCGAACCTCGACCACGCCGACCGAGTCCGCGGACGGGCAACGTGCTCGCCACTCCGATCGGCGCCGGTGCCCTGGTGATGGTGGTCCTCGCCCTCGTTGCACTCATCGTGATCGCCACCGGGACGGCGCCCGATCCATCGCCTTTACCCGCGCCAACTTGCGGAGCGACCAACGCCGCGAGCGCCTGCGCATCCGAGACGCCCGGTACCCCGACATCCACACCGAGCCCGACGGTCTCGTCCAGCCCGACGTTCGTTCGGCCGACCCCGACTGGACCGACATTCATGTCGTACATCGTCGGCGCCGGCGACACGCTTTCGTCCATCGCCCGGAACTTCAGCACAAGCCCGCGCAGCCTCGCCTGGTGGAACCGTGGCACCTACCCCAGCCTCGACCCGGAGTCCGAGGCCTATGCCCCGAACCACATCGAGCCGGGCTGGACGCTCATGCTCATCCCGGGTGTCATCGTCGATGACGCAAGTCCCCCATCGGCGAGTCCGGGAAGTTCCGGGTTCGTGCCCACTCCGACCCCGGGCGGATCGCCCGGCAGTTCGGCAGGAGGCGCACCCGCGACGGTCATCACCCACGGCCCCCGCGGGTCCACGCAGATCGCGCTCACCTTCGACATGGGCGGCCGGCTCGATCCCGCCGTCAAGATCGTCCGCTGGCTCATCGACCACAACGTCCATGCCACGCTCTTTCCAACCGGCAAGTCCGGCACGACGACGGACCTCGGCGCAGCGGCCATGAGCCTCGCCGCGACGCGGCCGGACCTGTTCGTCTTCGGCAACCACTCGTGGGACCACCCGGACTTCACGACGTTGACGGCCACCCAGATGGCCGACCAACTCGGCAGGACAGAGACCGCGCTTGCGGGCCTGGTCGGCGGCACGACCCGGCCCTACTTCCGACCACCGTTCGGTGCCTGGACGGCAGCGGTTCGCACCGGCGTCGGGGCCGCGGGCTGGCCCGATCTCGTCATGTGGGACGTGGACACGATCGACTGGAAGGCAACAACCGATGGCGGCCCAACGAGCACGGACATCGTTGCCAAGGTCCTCGCCAAGGCCCAGGGCGGCTCGATCGTGCTCATGCATCTCGGCGGTTGGCACACCCTCGAGGCACTCCCCGACCTCCTCGCGGGGCTGCAGGCGAAGGGCCTGACCCCGGTGACGCTGACCACGATGCTGCGGACCTAGGCTCCGACGTCGACGGGCGGGGGGCAGACCTTGGCGAATCTCGTTGCCGCAACGAACGCCGCCCAGAAGGTGGCGACGGCGTCGGTCAAAGTCGGCCTGCCGCCACGATCCGGGCGAGGAACTGCTGCGTCCGCTCACGCTGCGGGGCACTGAACATCTGGTCCGGCGGGCCCTGCTCGAGGATCGTCCCTTCATCCAGGAAGCACACGCGATCGGCGATCTCGCGGGCGAAGCCCATCTCGTGCGTGGCGATGAGCATCGTCATGCCCTGCCCTGCCAGTTCGCGAATGATCTCGAGGACTTCGGCGATCAACTCGGGATCGAGGGCGCTCGTGACCTCGTCCAGGAGCAGCAGGTCCGGTTGCATCGCAAGTGCCCGAATGATGGCGACGCGCTGCTGCTGCCCGCCGGACAGGCGATCGGGGAATTGATCGCGCTTGTCGAGCATCCCGAATCGTGCAAGCAGCGCGTCGGCTTCCTCGACGACATCCCGCCTGGGCCGTCGCAGGACTTTCGTGGGTGCGAGGGCGATGTTGTCGACGACGCTCAGGTGCGGGAAGAGGTTGAAGGCCTGGAAGACGATGCCGATCCGGCGTCGAATCCGGTTGACGTCGGCGTCGGCATCCGTGATCGACTGACCACCGACGACGATCCGGCCTTCGTCGATCGGTTCGAGCAGGTTGATGCACCGGAGGAGCGTGGATTTGCCCGATCCCGAGGCACCGATCAGGCAGACCACTTCGTGCTCGGCAACCTCCAGATCGACGCCCCGCAGGACCTCGAGACGTCCGAACGACTTCGAGACCGACTCGATGATCAGGGCGGGGCGAGGAACGCCGTCCGGGGACGGTTCCTGACCCAAAGACCGCAGCGCATGTGGCGTGTTCATCGGCTGGCGCCCCTCGCCCGATCCCGGGACACGAGCCAGTCGGTCAGGCGCGCGAGCGGGAGCGTGATCACGAGGAAGAGGAGCGCTGTCGCGAGGTAGGGCGTGAAGTTGAAATGGGCGGACTGCTTCATCTGGGTCATCCGAAACACTTCGACAACGCCGACGAACGAGACCAGGACCGTGTCCTTCTGCAGGCCGATGAAGTCATTGAGGAGCGGCGGAATCACGCGCCGCACGGCCTGTGGCAGGATCACGTACCGGAGTGCCTGAAACTGGCTCAGTCCGAGCGATCGGGCCGCCATCATCTGGCTGGGGTGCACGGACTCGATCCCGGCCCGATAGACCTCAGATACGTACGCCGAATAGAGGAGGGTCAGCGCCACGACTGCCCAGAAGAAGGGTTCGGTCGGAACGCCGGGAATGGCGAGCGCCGGGACGCCGAAGCCGAGCAGGAAGATCACGAGGGCGCCAGGAAGGCTTCGGAACAGGTCCGTGTAGACGATCACGAGGAGCCGAACGGGGAAGAAGATCGGCCCAGGCAGGCTCCGCAGCGTTGCGAGGACGAGCGCGAACACGAGGATCAGGACCTCGCTGATCCCGAACAGCTGCACGTTCTTGCGAAACGCCCCGACGATGTCCGGCAGTGCCGCCTGGAATTCCTGGGCGTTGAAGAACGAGGCCTGGACGCGGGGCCAGTTCGGGGCATTCACGACCAACCAGCCGAGGACGCCGAAGAACGCAGCCGTACTGATCAGGCCGATCAGGAGCGCCCATCGCCCGTCGCGGCGACGGGCCCTCTGAATCGTCGAGCGAGCCCTCATGCGGGGCCGCTACAAGTCGAATGCGGTTCGCGGACTACTTGAGTTCCGGAGCGCCCTGGCCGGAGATCCACTGGTCGACGATGGCCTTCATGGTGCCGTCGTCCTTCATCGACGCCAGCGCGACGTTCACACAGGCCGTCAACGGGCTGCCCTTTGTCAGCAGGACGCTGAAGTGCTCGATGGCGCCGGCCGTCGGCAGGGACCCGACAATCACCGCACCCGTCAACTGGCCGCCGTCGCGCAGGTAGAACGCCGTCGGGAGGTCCACGACGATTCCGTCGATCTGCTTGACGGAGAGGGCCTGAACCGCCGCGTCCAGCGTGTCGTAGACCGCGGGCTCGTTGGTCGGCTTGATGTTGTCGACGATGTACTGGTAGCTGGTGGTGCCCACCGGAGCGCCGAGCTTGAAAGCCGCGAGGCCCGCTTCGGTCGTGACCTTCGCGATCGGGTTGGCCGCGAGGGCAACAACGGCCTGGTTGAGATCGAAATAGCCGTCCGACAGATCGGTTGCCGTGGCCCGCTCGGCGCTATAGGAGACCTGGGTCAGGTAGATGTCGAAGGTCTTGGGTCCGGGCTGGATGGCGCTGTTGAACGGTGCCGCCACCCACGTGACCGCCGTCTTGGCGTAACCGAGAGCGTCGGCAATCGCGTAGGCGGTCGCGGATTCGAGGCCCTTGCCGTTGGTCGGATCGCCGAACTCCCAGATCGAGCCGGCGGGCTTCGGATCGGTCGGCTCGTAGTACGGCGGGTAGGCGGGATTGTCCGCCCCGACCGTGAGCGTCTCGGCAGTCAGGGTGGCGAGATTCGCAGGGGTGCAGGGATTGGGCGTTTCGCTGGGCGCCGTCGTCACGACGGCTGTCGGCGCCACGGTGTCGGTCGGAGCAGCGGACGCACCGCCTCCGCAAGCGGCCAGGGACAGGACAGCGGCGGCAAGAACGCCGGAACGGGTCAGGGTACGCATCGGGAACCTCCTCATCAAGATCGCGGGGAGTGTATACGAACGAAGTCGCCCGCCGACAGACCGAGACGCCCCGCGGCGTTCCCCCGGTTGTCCGCGAAGGCGAGCCAGCCGGACGAATCGCGGTACAGGAGCGCCGCACCGATTGGCAGGTCGCCGAAGGTACGCGTCCAGGTTGGGCTCGCGGTCACCTTGCCGGAAGGCCCAAACCCCACGGACACGACGGTGCCCGGAGCCATCGGGCCGAGCGCGGCGTCGAGGTCGTCGGGCGTCCCGAACAATCGGAGGTTGCCGAACGGATCGACGAACGCGACGCTCGTCTCGAGCGTGCCGGGTCGCACGGTCGGGGCCGGGAACCGGAGCTGCACGAGGTCGCCTGCGGCGATGACCGAACCGATTGAATCGAACGGGGTCCCCATGGCGAGGTGCGCGCCGATCGGCGCGAAGATGTCGCGGCCATGGAACGTCGAGGTCGGGCTCGTGAGCATCAAGGCTCGATTCTCCAGGATCCTGGCCTCCACCGCCCCGCCGAGAACGTCGGCCGCCGGCATCAGTACGCCGTTGTCCGGCCCGACCAGGACATCACCCCGGGCCGTCCGGATGCCGATTCCGAGCCGCGTCGTCCCGACCCCGGGGTCCACCACGACGACGTGGACGCCCATCGGCATCCACGGCACGGCCGACCAGAGCAGGTACGCGCCGTCCCGAATCGCGAACTTACGGACGCTGTGGCTGATGTCCACGATCTGCGCATCCCGGGCAATCGAGAGCATGACCCCACGGCAGATCGCAGGCGCCGATTCTGGACCGAAATCCGTCAGGAAGGTAATGATCGGGCGTTCCATCGTTCGGCGATGGTACCGAACTTGCCGTGAATCCAAGAGCGGCGCCCGGAGGAGTTGGGCGCCGCTCTTGAGGCATCCGGACCAGAGGAGGAGGGCCTCCGCCCGGATAGGTGGTGGTTGGCGCGGTCAGTCCGCCAGGGCCGCCTCGGTCCGCTCGTAGCCGTCGTCCGCCCCGACACGGCCGGTCCGGCACAGCTCCCGCAGGAAGAGCAGGCGATCGATGTCGGCGAGACGCCACGGGTGACCGGCGGCAATGTGGATGCCGCTCAGGAATGCGGTCAGGTTCGCGGCCTCGCCCGGATTCAGACCACGCACAAGCAACCCGCGATACGTCTCGCGAGTGGCCGCTCCATTGCCAACTCCAGGTGATGCCATACCGTCCGCGGTGCTCCCGGATCTCCGCCCGATCCGGTTCGCGTCCGGGTCTGGTTCGGTGCGGTCATGGTCGTTCCGGGGCAGGATGATGACGATCGCCCGACAGTCCCAGTGCCGACCGGTACTTGCGACTCAGCGCGCGGGTATCCTCCAATCGAGGAGACGTGATGGCCGGAACCCGCGACGAGTTCGAAACCACGGCGAAGCGCGACCGCGTGGCGCGGCTGGCACGCGTCGCCAACCTTCTGAAGCGCAACCCTGAGGGCATGCGGGCGGAGGACATCGGGATCAGGCTCGGGATCTCCAAGCGAACCGCGTATCGCGATCTCGTCGCGCTCGAAGGCGAACTCCAGATGCCGACCTGGTCCGAGGGCGGCCGCTGGGGGATGCTCGAAAGTTCGTTCCTGCCGCCACTCAAGCTCACCACCTCCGAGGCGATGGCCGTGTTTCTGGCCACACGACTCATGGTTCGCTACGCCGACAAGTACGACCCCGACCTCGCGTCGGCGTTCGAGAAGCTTTCCGAAGGCCTGCCCGGTCCGTTGACCGAGCACGTGGCCAGATCCCTCGATGTCCTCCAGCGTGCTTCCCGAGCGCCGGATTTCGTGGACCACGTGCACACGTTGACGCGCGCCTGGGCCGAGCGCCGGGTCGTGGAAATCACGTACGCCCCGGCCGCGTACGAGGGGCGCCCGGCCGAGGTCCGGACGGCCACGGTCCAGCCCTACCTCATCGAACCCTCCACCCAGACCCACGCGCTCTACCTCATCGGGTTTGACGAGGGTCGCGGGGGCCTCCGCACCTTCAAGATCGAGCGGATCCGGTCCGTGACGGTGACGCCGACCCCGTTCGATCCGCCCGAAGCGGGTTCGGTGGAGCGTCTCATGCGCGGGGCATGGGACATCATCGCGGATCAGCCCCCGACCTCGGTCGTCGTCCAATTCTCGGCTGCGGTCGCCGGCCGCGTCGCCGAAACGGTCTGGCATCCGAGCCAGGTCTTCGAGGCCCAGCCTGATGGGACACTCATCTGGCGCGCGACCGTTTCGGGATCAATCGAAGTACGCCTCTGGATCCTGTCCTGGGGGGACGACGCCACGGTCATCGAGCCCCCGGGCCTGCGCTCGGACATCGCCGCGACGCTGCGCCGGGCCGGCTCGAACTACCCGGACTGACGGTCTGCGGGAGCCGTCGGACGGGCCTTTGCCGGTCTCACGCGCGCAGCCGACGGCCCCCTCCGGAGCACACCAGACCACTCCGGAGTACCCTTCGCGAACATGCGACGACGTGCCCTCGCCTCGTGGCCCTTCCCGCGCGCTCTGATCCTGGCGGTCATCGTGAGCGCCGTGTTATCCACCGGGTTGGTTCCGATTCGCAGCGCCGAACCCGTTCGTGCGGGCACGGCGGAGACGATGGAATCAGCGCTCCTGGGCTGGATTAACACCGCGCGTGCGGCGCGCGGCCTGCCGAAGCTCCGGGTGAGTGTTGGGCTCACGAGCCTTGCCGGCGACCGAATCGCGGTCCAGGCGGCAAAGAACCAACTGTCCCACACGCTGCCAGGGTGCCTGAGCTGTCAGCTCAACGATCGGGGAATCGCCTGGAAGCTCGATGGCGAGGTCCTCGCCTCCAATACCTGGGCCTGGGGCCTCGTATCCGCACGCGTTGCCTTTGATGGCTGGAAGGCCAGTCCAGCGCACTGGGCCATCCTCATGGGTACGAAATTCGACACGATCGGCATCGGAGTGGCGAAATCGAGTTCCGGGACGACGTATGCGGGTGCTGTCTTGATCGACGCCCCGGGCTACGTCGGGACCGTCCCGAAGCCGAAGCCCGCTGCGACGGCCCAGAAGGCCCCGGCTCCTGCCCCCACCCCGATCCCGGCTCCCGCCGAGCTCCCGGGCCCGACGTCGCGCGCGATCTTCATCCCGCTGTGACCGTGGGCCGGCGTCCGTTTTCGGCGGTCAATCTCATCAGTGACCCGATCCACGGCTACGTCGAGCTGACCAAGCATCTGGGGGCCGACGAGGCCGGGGCGATCGGACTGCCGGTCGAGGACGCGGCCGAGGACGATCTGCTCGACACGGCGTGGGTTCAGCGGCTGCGCAGGATCAGCCAACTGCAGAGCGCGCGCTGGGTCTTCCCGACGGCAGAGCACTCCCGGTTCACCCACGGCCTCGGCGTCATGCACGAGGCCGGACTCTGGGCTCGAGCGCTCTATCCCACCCTTCGGTCGGCGCTTGCGGGGGCCGCACCCGGGTCCCTGGGCGACGAACGTCGGCCCGAGGTGCTGCCGTCCGAGGGCCTGGTGGTCGAGACGCTCCGCGTCGCCGGCCTCCTCCACGACGTCGGGCATGGCCCGTTCGCGCACTACTTCGATGACCAGGTCCTGTCCGGGTTCCCGGCACCCGCTGACGCACGCCGACCCGGGGTCAAGTCGCTGTCCCACGAGGATTTGAGCCAGCTGATCATCGAGAAGGAACTCGGTCCGGTGATCGGCGCCCTGCGACGGGCGCCTGGCAACTCGCCCGAGCGCGATGCCTTCGCGGATGGCGAGTCGATCGACCCTCGCTGGGTGTCGTTCCTGGTGTCCAAGCCAGCCCTGGACGATCCAACGATGCCTCGCTGGGTGCAACTGCTCCAGCCCCTGTTGTCGGGCGTGTTCACCGTCGACAACCTCGACTACGTCCGTCGCGATGCATTCTTCACAGGCGTTCACGTGGGCATCGATGTCGAACGCCTGCGGCGCTACGCCTACATGCGCCCGACCGGCCTCACGCTGTACGAGTCCGGCGTACCGGCGCTCGAGGGTTTCCTCGGTGCCCGCCTGCTCCTGTATCAGCAGGTCTACTTCCACCGCACCGTTCGGGCGATCGATCTCGATCTCGGGCTCGTCTTTGCCCCTTCGATCCGGGCACTGTTCGGCGATCGGTCTCCGGTCGAGCAGCTCGCGGGCTACGCAGACCTCGACGAGTACGCGCTGCTCCACCAGGCGGCTCGGTGGTCGCGTGGGGAGGACATCGCGGCGCCTGGTGCTTCAACCCCCGGCGATGGCCGTGTTGAACAGATCGTGGCCGACGGGTGGCGAGGAATCCTCCTGCGGCGACCGCGCTGGCACGTGGATGCGGAGGTCCGCGCCGAGTACGAGGACGGTGCCTTTCCGCAGGATGTCGTGGACTCGCTCGGGGCGGCTGCTGCCGGCTCCGTTGCGATCGATCTTGCGGCGGTTGACGCTCGCCTTCCGGACATCGATGCAGCACGGAAGCTCACCGTGGAGCGTCGGGATGGGTCCAACCCGGCACTTTCCGAGGCGCTACCCCGGATCCCGGGATATGCCCTTGTCGCGCGCCGCTATCGGCGGGGTCGCTGAGCGCGTCAGTGGATGCCGGCGCTCTCAGGTGGCGGGAGCACAAGGAGCGGGTCAATCCGGGCAAGTTCCTCCTTCGGCAGGAGCATGTGTGCCGAGACGACCGGGTCGATCCCGATCGTCGTCGCTGCATCCGGGCTGAAGAGCCCGTAGTGAAGGTGGCAGCCGCTGGCGTTGCCCGTCCGCCCTTCGGTCCCGAGGTAGGTACCCGCATCCACGACGTCGCCCGCGGCAACCGCGACGTACCTGAGATGGGCGTACATGCTCCGATACCCGTTGCCGTCGTCGATCACCACGACGTTGGGCAGGGTGAACCAGAGGTGTTTGGCATCGAGCCGGGCGGTGTAGGCCGTCAGGTCACCAAGCCAGCCCATGTACCCGTCGAAACGCCGACCCGCCGCGAGCACGGTGCCGGCATGAGCCGCCCGGATCCAATCGCCACAGAACGTCGCGAGATCGAGGCCGTCGTGGAATGGCTTGCCGTCGACCACCCGGGAACCAACCGTGGCCGGACCAAATGGTTGGGTCAGGCGCGCGTTCTGGATCGGCCATCGATACCCGTTCAAGGTACTGGGCAGCGGCGCCTGACGGACCCCTGGTGACGACCGCTCACCGGCCGGATCCGGCAGCCGCCGGCGACCGAGCGATGTGCCAGGGCCCTCACGCTCCGGTGCCGTGGTTTTGCCGTCCGTCGCCACGGGAGAGGGCTCGGCAGTGACGCTGGCGCCCAGGATCTGCTGACTCGGGGCGGAGCTCCCAAGGAGCGGTGCTGCGAGGAACAAGCCGGCCCCGGCCAGGACCGCAGCTGACAAACGCCTCCGCGAGCGGGTGCCGCGGCGGCGGCCGTTGGAGCGGCGATCCATCTGCACCTGCGAATATTCGCGGTGCGGCCTGTCAACATGCAAGTCGCACGTTCCGGGGGACGCCGCGCCGGGTTTTGAGCCCGGTTTTGGGCCCGGTTTCGAGCCCGGTTTTGAGCCCGGTTTCGTTGGCCCTCACCCTTCCACGAGCGCCCCGTCGTGCAACTCAACGATGCGATCGGCCACATCCATCATGAGGGGATCGTGCGTCGCCACGACCGCGGTGATCCCCTCCGCTCGGACCACCTGGCGCAGGACGAGCATGATCCGATGCCCGGTCTCCGAGTCGAGTTGACCCGTCGGCTCATCGGCGAGGAGCAGCTTCGGGCGATTGGCGAGAGCGCGGGCGATCGCGACGCGCTGCTGCTCGCCACCCGATAGCTCGTGGGGGCGATGGCGGGCCCGTTCGTGCAGCCCCACGATCTCGAGCAGCTCAGCCACCCGACGGTCGCGCTCGCGCGGCTCGGCACGGACGAGTCGGAGGGGCACCTCCACGTTCTCGGCGGCGGTCAGGATCGGCACGAGACCGAATGACTGGAAGATGAACGCAATCGTCCGTCGACGGATGTCGACCAGTTGACCCTCGTCCATGGCCGAGATCTCGTGCCCGTCAACGACAACGGATCCGGAGGTCGGCCGATCCAGTCCGCCGAGCAGGTTCAGGAGCGTTGTCTTGCCGCTCCCGGAGCGCCCGCGTACGGCGATGAGCTGCCCATGCCCAACCGCCAGATCAATACAGCGGAGCGCGTGGACGATCCCGTCGCCGGATGGGTAGTCGCGGGTCAGCGAGGTAGCACGGACCAACGCATCCGATGGGCGGGTCGGGGCTCGGCGCGAGGCCAGATCGGCGGTCATGCAGGCGGCTCCTCTCGGTTCTCGTCCGGCCAGACGCCGACGTGATCATCTTCCAGGCGAAGCCGCACACGGCGCTTCAGCTCGAGGGCCTCGACGTGGGCCTTGGGCAGCTGAAGACGCCCGGCCCGATCCAGGACCGCGAATTCCTCGGCGACGATCCTGTGATCCCCTTCCTCGGTCTGCTCGGTCCGTCGGAACGTCTCGGTGCTGGTGCGACCATCCCGGATGGAAACCGTCCGCTGCACCTGCTCGGCGACTTGCGAATCGTGGGTCACGATGACGATCGTGGTCCCGAGATCCGCATTGACCTGTCGGAGGAGGCCGAAGATCTCGGCCGATGTCGCGCTGTCGAGCTCGCCCGTGGGTTCGTCCGCCAGGAGCACGTTGGGCTGATTGGCAAGGGCCACGGCGATCGCGACACGTTGCTGTTCCCCGCCGGACAGCCGATCCGGGCGATGGTCGGCCCGACCCGCCAGGCCGACGGTCTCGAGGAGCGCGAGCGCTCGCGTTCCGCGATCCCTGGCTCCATCGAGGATCATCGGCAACTCGACGTTCTCGCGTGCCGTGAGATACGGCAGCAGGTTCCGGGCCGTCTGCTGCCAGACGACACCAACGACGTTGCGCCGGTAGCGCGTCCGTTCTCGGCGTCCCATCTGGCCGAGGTCGTGCCCGTCGACGACTGCGCGTCCGGCCGACGGGGCATCGAGTCCTCCGAGGATGTTGAGCAGCGTTGACTTGCCCGAGCCGGAGGCCCCGACGATCGCGACGATCTCCCGATGCTCCACCAGGAGATCGAGCCCCTGGAGTGCCACGACCTCGAGATCGGCGACCTTGTAAATCCGGACGAGGTTGTCACAGGCGATCAGCGCTCCGTCGCCGAAGCGTCCTCGGGACGACGGAGTGGGAGTCCGCGGAGTGATTCGCTCGGAGCCGTCGTGGGTTGCCACGCTCGACGTTGCCGTTCTGCCTGCGGTGGGGAGGTCCTCGACGATTGGAGCGTCATCGGGGTTGGAGCCGATCCTCGGGATATCACTCATTCGAACCCTCGTCGTAACGCGGCGATCGGCGCCGCTCTCCGTTGGATCCAGGAGCCAAGACCGAGGCCAACGGCGACCACGGCGACAATACCGGCGAGCACCAGAACAAGTTGAGCCGGTTCGAGTCCGATCGGGACGTTCGGGGCGGATCCGACCAGCGCATCGATCCCGAGGCCATCCCGGAGGATGCCGAGCAGGGCAATGCCCAGGCCGATGCCGGCGAGGAACGCGGCCGCCACGGTCGGTCCGTGTTCCACAAGGATCAGCCCGGTCGCCTGTCGGCTGGTCAGCCCCAGGGTCCGCAGATGCGCAATTTCGCTCGCGCGCGCCGCGCCCGCGAGCGCCAGGGCCGCTGCAACGGCGAGAGCTGCGTAGATCATGGCCAGAACAGAGGCGGCCGTGATGCCGGTGATGACGGCCTGGCTCGCCGGTGATTCGCGCAGGAGGCGCGTTACCTCGGCGCGGGCAGTCACGGTCGTCCCGATCGGGACCCGGTCGCGAATGGCAGCGTGGATCGCATCAGCGCTCGAATCCGGCGCCCGGAGGAACGCGATCGACGGCTGCAGCGAGATGTCCGGCAGCATGGCCTTAATCTGGTCTCGCGAGGCCAGGACAAAGAGCCCGGACTTGGACAGCCCCGGAAGTTCGTCTCGAACTGCAACGACCTGCACCGGGACCGGATGGCCCTCGAGGTTGATCGTGGACGAAGCACCGAACTTGAGGCCGTCCGGCCGATCGGCGACCGAGCTCGAGACAACCACGGGGATCACCGCAGGATTGGCCGCGAACAGATCAACGGGCAGATCAGCTTCGGCAGGCGTCCCGGCGACGACGCGATCGTAGTCATCGGCCGCGATGGCCACGAAGTCGACACGGAGGCTCCGCGGACCCACCGCGATCGCGGCCCGATACGCGAGCGCCGCCGCTTCGACGCCGGGGAGCGCTTCGGGGTCGAAACCGGACCGCAGCGCTCCGACGCTGTTATCGATCCGATACGCGGCGCCGACTGAGCGCCATGCGGCCGCCTCCGATACCCGCTCGATGTGGACGAGGATCGCGGCACCGAACGTGGCGATGGTCGCGGTGGCGAGCAGGACCACGAGGATCGCACCCGACGTTGCGGCCTGCGCCGAGTGTCGCAGCGCCAGGAACGGGACCAGATCCCGGCGTCGCCGGGCCAGCCAGGCGACCATCCGAACCGGAACGGGGAGGAGTCGCACGGCGATCACGCCGGCCGCGAACCCGATGAGGGCTGGGACTGCGGCCATCAGCGGATCCGCCTGCGTCAACTGTCCAGCCGCGCTGGCGCCTCGAATGCCGCGATCGCGAAGGAGCACGGCGGTGCCGACCGCGAGGAACACGAGGAAGCCCTCCAGGATGAGACGGCGTGCCGTCGGACGGCGCGGAGCGCTCAGCTCGCGGCCCGGGCCGAAACCGTGTCCGCCCGTGCCGGGGACGGTCGCGATGACCAACAGTCCGACCGCGATCAGCGCCACGGCCAACGCTGCCACGATACTCGGAACGACCGGGCCGGCTGGCACGAGGACGACGGCAAGGACCGTTGCGACCAGGGCAGCGGGCGCCGACAGCAGGACGCCCTCGGCGGTGACGGCCACGATCACCTGCGCCAGAGAAGCCCCACGCCCTCGCGCGAGTGCCAGAGCCGAGCGGCGCCGCTGCGCAGCGAGGATCGATACAAGCGCGAGTGCGGCAGCGGCGATCACGGCCGGTCCGAGCACGCCGATCGCGAGCAGCGTCGATGCTGATGCCCATTGCCCCTGAAACGCCTCGAGGATGGGCCGAAGCCCCGTCCGAAGGGCAATCGCCTGGCTGAACGTCACGTTGACGGACGGGTACGCGACCTCGAGGCGCTTGAGATCCTGGAGCGTCGGACCGACCGAAGAGGCCGAGAGTCGCGTTGGATCGACGTACTCGCGGAACGTGTAGCGGAGCGGGATGAAGGCCTGGTCCGTGATCTTGAGGAGCTGCCCATAGGCCTCTGGCGCGAGCAGGGCGAACGTATCGGTGATCCGCAGGTCGCCGCCTAGCGCCCGTTCCGATGGGCGATCCATCTCGAGGCCCCCGAGCCACCACGGATCGATGGGGTCGTTGACCTCGTAGGTCCCGACGATCGTGACGCCCATGACCGACGGTCGTCCCCGACCGACCAGTGGGTCTGACCCGTCGAGCACCAGCATCAGGGTGTCGCCGACCTTGACGCCGATCGCCGTTGCCGTTTTCGTCGAGAGGGCAACCTCGAAGAACGTAGCCTGCGGCTGATTGGCCTCCGTCGACGTGCGATCTGGCGCCTGGACGGTGTCGCCGGTGGGCCATTGGCCGGCCTGGAGCGTCAGGTGCGAGATCGCGTCGGGCCAAATACGGAGGCGCATCGTCGCCGGGTCACCGCCGACTTCGGGCAACTTCGATCGGCCGGAATCAATCGACCATGATCGATCGTTCACCAGGGCGGCCACCGATTCCGGCAGCAGTGCGTGGAGGTCATCTGATATCACCTGCACCGCCCTGAGTGGGTCGGCGCCGCCGGCGTCGAATCGGTCTTCGCGCAGCCACTGGAGGTTCTGCTGTGCGGGCTCGGCGCGCCGGACCGTCTCGAGGAGCGCGCCATCCGCGACACGAGTCTCGAGGCGCGGCGCGGCCGCGGCCGCGAGGGCTGTCGCGAACACGAGGACGGCGAGCCCGACGGCGGACAGGCGTTCATCACGCAACCGGCTCAGCGACGCTCGGACCCACGCGATCATTCGTCACGACCTCGAAGGACGTCGCCGACGCGAACCTGGAGGAGTTGCCGGCGCAGGACGAGGATGGTGAGCGCGAAGACGATGCCTGCAACGATGAGCACCGGGGCCATCGCCGACAGCGGGAGTTCAACGATGGGCGGCGGAATCGCCGGCGCCCCATTCGAGGTCAGGGTTGAGACCGGCAGGACGACATTGGCGAGCAGCGCCCCGAGGAGCAGCCCGCCACCGGTCCCGATCACGAGGAGAAAGGCGTTCTCCAGCCACAACCACCCGGACAGTTCGCGGGCCGACAGACCGAGGGCGCGTAGCAGCGCGAACTCGCCGAGTCGCTCCCGGGTGGAGATCGTGGCGGCAACGACAAAGCCGATCGCCGCGAAGAGCATCGCGGCAACCGAACCGAGACTCAGAACACCGATAACGCCGAGGGGCACGGGATCGGTGAGCAGGTTCTGTTCAAGACTCGCGCGAGAGATCACCACCGCCGCCGGGTCCACCTTTGTCCGTATCGAGGCCCCGACGGTATCCGCTGACGATGTGGCAATCCACCATTCGGTTGGGCTGGAAATGGCGGAGGCCGTCGCAAAGTTGGCGGCGACGAGCGTCGGGCCGTCCACGACCAGGAACGGCTGAGTCGGATCCACGGTCGGGAAGGTATCGGCAACACCGATGATCCGGATGGGGCGTGTGGCGCCGAAGGTCGCGGTCACCGTATCGCCGACAGCAGACCCCGTGCCCTCGAGGAACAGACGGCTTGCGATCGCCGGCACGGGGGCCGTCGGTGTCGCGACGGCCAGACGCAGCACGGTCAAGTTGCCCGCGAAGAGTGGATCGATCGCCGGTTCACCCTCGCCGACATTGATCCGCCAGGGCGCCCCGGCGGCGGTCCGCACGGGAGCCGGCGGCTCGCTCCCGTAGGTCACACGCCAGCTCCAATCCGGATCGTCGGGTTGGAGTCCAGCCTTCGCCCAGTCGCCAGGCGTGGCCAGGCGTGGGTCACTCCCTGATATCTCGATGGCGGTCACCTCGACGGTGCCGGTCGCGACGAAGCCCGCAGGCGCCACGAGGCTCAGGTCGATGGCCTCGAGATGGATCGGACGGGTCGCCGCGCCCGGGAGCTCGATGCTCATCGGCTGATCGTTGCCCGACAGGAACCCCGAGCCCGCCGCAGACACCCGGAACAGGCGCCCATCGCCATCCGCGATGACGAATCCCACCCGGGCGCCGCCGAACGCCGTCAGATCCGGTGGCTGGACATCTGGATCGTAGAAGGCCGGCTGGAGCTGGGTGGTGAGCAGGATCCGGAGCTGTCGCGCCGTGTCGGGCAGCGGCACGCCGATCGGAGCCGGGCGCGCAGCGGCCAGTGCCGCCAACAGCGCGGATCGATTCGCACCGTCGAGATTCGGGGTCGAGGCCACGATCGAAGCGGCGCGCGCGGCGTCGACCGCGAGCAACGCACCACTTCGGACGGCGCGTCCGGAATCGACCGTGAGGCGATCGACGGCCATCACGGATTCAGTGCCATCGATCCCGCGCAGGGATCCCGCGATCGTCAGGTCAGCGATGGCGCGCTGGGACGGGATCATCCGCAGATCGGCTCCCGCCTGGTAAGCGGCCTGATCGCCCTGGGAACGCGTCCAGGTGGCGACGTGCGCCGTCGCGAAGGTTCCAAGGGCCGCCGCGAGCATCAGGAGCAGGGCCGAGCGGGTGTATCGAAGAGGGCGGCGGGCGATGCCGCGCCCACCCATGGCGCCGACCAGCCCTCGGTTTCGTTGCAGGATCCGTTCGGCGAGTTCTGCGATGCGCGGGATGATCCTGGTGGCAACGACGGCGCCGGCCAGGAGACCGATCCCTGGCGCCGCGACGAGGAGCGGATCTACGCCGAGGATTCCGCGAGCGTTGCGGGCCAGCGGTGTGCCGTAGAGGCGGAGTTGCCACAACGCGATGCCGGCCGCCACGACCAGGGCGAGGTCGAGCCCGAGGCGCTGAGCGAGCGTTCGGCCGGTCTGGCGGGAGATCGCCGCGCGCACGCCGGCGAGACTGCCGAGGCCGCCGAGCATGGGGATCGTCAGCGCGATGACACATGCCACCCCGGTGAGCACGTCGACGACGATGGCATCGGAGCTGAGGGTCACGTCCGAGCCGATCCCGGAACTCGCGAGCGGTCCGTTGCCGCCGAGCCAGCGGACGGCGCCGAGGGCCAGGAATGGCGCAGCAAGAACGGCGAGGCCGGCCAGCAGTCCCGCCTCGAACAGGGTCATCAGGGCGAGATGGAGCGAGGAGGCGCCGCGAGATCGCATGAGGGCCGTCTCGGCTCGGCGGCGATCCGCGAGCATGCCCGCGACGAGGATAATCGCGTAGGCGGCAAGGACCGCGAACTGGAGCACGAGGAGGAGGACCCCGGTCCGGCTCACCAGGGCAGACTGGGTCACGGCGGCCAGGATGTCGCCGAGTCGTGTTTCGACGCGGATCTGAATCCCCGGCAGGGCGACGCCGAGTCGGCCCGGGACAGCGTTTGCGCTGGCACGGATGGCGTCGAGATCATCGAGTCGGAAGCCCGCGGAATCGGGCACTGCGCGCCACTCGAGGCCCAGGCGGGATCCGAATGTGCCGGGCGCGAGGTCGGCGGACGGCACCATGAGCGGACCGGCAGTCGTGAACGTGCCGCTGGAGCTGACCCCGTCGATGTCCTGCGCCTTGGCGAGCCAGTAGGGATCATTCGGGTCAGGGCTCCACGTCCCCACAATCGCGATGCGCACGTGGAGGGATGAATCCAGTCGACCCACGAGATCGAGCACGTCGCCCACGTGAACGTCGAGAGCTGAAGCGGCACCCAGGGCGAGCGTGGCTTCGTGGATTTCGGCGCCGGCGACGGCCCAGCGTCCATCCCCGATCACGGCGTGTCGCTCGATGCCCTCGTACGCGGCGACTCCGATCAAGGTCGTCACGGTTGCGGGATCGGCCGCCGCGGGGGCGAACGGGTCGGTCCGGATCATCGCCACGACTTCTCCGCCCGATCGGTCGATGGTGCGGTTCAGCTCGGAGCGGATCGGGCCGTCGAGACCCTGGACGGCGGATGCGAGCGCCGTGGTCCGAACCACGATGGACCGATCGGCAGGTGGCGCATCGTCTATCGCTGCCCGAATCCCACCGAGCGCGACCGTGTCGCCGTACAGGGTTCCGGCGGTCAGGAGGGTCGTGGCACACAGCAACAGCGCCCACGCGGCAACCACGACGGCCCAGTCCGCGCGGAACCGCACGACGACCGTGCGCCAAAGGCCGATCGAGCGCAGCAGCGCGACCTCCCTCGTGGTTCGGGCGTTACCCGACGGTGGCAGCTCGACGCGGGGGCAGGCAGGCCACCAACGGCCCGGTCGAGAACCGGACATCTCAAGGTACGCGCGACGTCGACGAAAGGTTCCGGCGGCGTCGCGACCCTGCGGTCCGCTCGGTCGCCTCAGCGCCTCGCAGCCCTAGTGCGGCGTGTTGAAGTGCCTCGTGAAAGCGATCGTCGTCGTCGGCATGACCATCACGAACTTGCCCGCGAGGGCATCGGACCACGAGGCCGGGGAGCCGGCGCCGGTTTCGGTGGCGGCCGCGGAGTCGGGCCGTCCCGGAACGGTGCTGTACCCTACCCATCCGCGCGCCCGTAGCTCAGTGGATTAGAGCATCTGACTTCGGATCAGAGGGTCGGGGGTTCGAATCCCTCCGGGCGCGCCAGCCATTTGAGCTCACGGACGCCGAGCTTGTCGAGGACGCGGCCAACATGCGATCAGCTCGGCGAAACTCCCGCTGCGGCGAGGACCGAGTTCAGAGCGTCGATAACGGCGGCGGGGTGCAACAGCTCGATGTCGTGGCCACTCGTTACGACGGTCAGGGTGCCGCCGGCGACGCTTGCGGCGAGCTTGGTCTCCTCGTCGCGCCAAAGCGTCTCGATCTGCTGCTCGATTGCCGAATCGGTTATCGCGGCCTGATGGTGGTTCGTGGCCGCCAGGACCACGAGGGGTACCGTCGGTAGCGGCCCGGCGGCGAGGACCTCGGCAACGGTCTTGAAGAAGTCGAGCCCCTCCGGATTGGCGCTCGGTTCCCAGCCCTTCCTGAGGGCGTCGCACAGCGCCTTCGTGACGATCGCGCATTCACGATCGACGAAAGTCACAGGGGTCGGGTCAACGAGGACGATCCCCACGACGTCGGCCGGATGTTCCGCTGCGAACAATCGCATCGACAGGCCGCCGAAAGAGTGGCCGACGAGGACGTACGGGCCCGAGATGGCCGCTGCCTTGAGAAGAGCATCAAGGTCCGCGATGACCTCGGCACTGGACCGCGGCTTGGCGGCGGGATCGCTCGCACCTAGATTGGCGCGATCGTAGGTGCAGGTCCGCGTGTGCTTCGCGATCATCGGCGCCACTAGGCGCCAGGTGTCATGGGTATTGCCGAGGCCCGCATCCATGACGACGGTCGGCGACCCGCTGCCGGAGCACTCTACGTACAGCGAACGGCCCCCGACGTCGAACTTGCCCTTGATCGAAGTCGGGTCGGGCGACGGCGCTGCCGAGCAGGCGGCAAGGATAATGACAACAGCAGAGGTGAGCGCGATGGCACGAACACCGACAGTTCGAATCAATGCCTTCCCCCTTGGCTGCGGGAGGTCGCGTGCAGTCAGCGCATCTTGCTCCCCCGACCCAAGCGATCCTATCGCGTTGGGGTCGTCTCAACGTCTTCTGGACTGCCCATCAGGCCGCGCCGAATGCCTCCACCAGCAGGTCCAGACGGTCGATCACGAAGGTTGGCAGCGCGTGTTCGAACCCCTCCGGGCGCGGCCAGCGATCTGAGCAAGAAGTCCATGAAACTAAGGCGCGCGATAGGACTGGGCTGATTCCACCAGCCCTACCATCAGCGCCGCAATGTCGCGGTCGGTCAGTCCCCCGTTCGCGAGTGACCGCCAGGTCTCGAAGGCGACAGCGTGGCTGATGATCGCCCGCCCTATGCCCGAGTCTGACGAGGACGGCCAGTCAGCATCGAGGACGCTGACGACCGCGACCGGGAAACCCCTGATACCAGCCTGGATAGCCGCTGGGAGCACGCTGATGTCCCGGAGGAGATTTGCCCGCATTTGCTGCGTAGCGCGGTAGTAGCCGTAGAGTTCGGTAAGGGCGATCGCGAGCCGCTCCACCGGATCGACGATGGCTGTCCAGGCAGCCATATCCGGACGCGGGTTCGCGGCCAGCCAGTCGGCGCTGCACGTAGCGACGAGGACTTCCTCGTTCGGGAAGTGGCGGTACAGCGTCGCGCGCGTAACGCCCGCCCGGTCGGCGACGGCGCTCATCGTCGTGGCCGCCGGCCCGATCGTCCCATGCAGATCAACCGCCGCCTGCACGATGCGCTCGGTCGTGCGGGTCATGGCTTCGGCGCGCGCTCGGAGGCGGTAGGGCCGCCTCACTTGCGTGAGACGTTTGCGTTCACTCATTGACGCGGCAGACCGAAACATGGGAGCATCGCGATCACGATACACCTCTGGATTACGAAACCGAAAGGAGGGTCCCATGGTCCCCTTGTCACCGGCTCGACTCGCCGTGGTCCTGCCGCATGGGCCCGACGACCCGATGGTCCCCGGTTTGACCGCGACCACGAGGCTCACCGCCGGCGAGACCGGCTCGATCTCGATCGTCGAGCACGTCTTCGCGCCGGGAGTGCTCGTGCCACCTCACCGCCACACGCGCGAGGACGAGATCTCATACGTCGTCGACGGCGAGATTGGGTTTCGTTCCAATGGGCGAGAGGTGTCGCTCAAGGCGGGCGGCTACATCGTCAAGCCACGCGGTGAGTTGCACTCGATGTGGAACGCCGGCGATGTGTCCGCCCGGATGATCGAGATCATCACGCCGGCCGGCTTCGAGGCCTACTTCGTCGAGTTGGCGGCGGCCGTCGCGGCGGCCGGGAACCGCGTCGACCCCGAGACGACCGCACCGATCGCAGAGCGGTACGGGCTCTCGTTCGACCGCACCGACGTGCCCGACCTGATCGCCCGTCACGGTCTGAGGCTGCGATGAAGGTGGTGGGATCTCGATGGCGGCCCAAAGAGCCTCGGCACGTGTTGGCACGTCGCACGGTGATCGAATCAACCGCTGGCTCGAGCCAGATGGCATGCCGTGGCTCGGAAGTGCGGGGCACTCGAAAGAAAGGACGGGGCACAGTTCATCGCTCGTCAGATCCGATTCCGGAGTGGCCTTGGCCAGGGACCGGCCACGGTCGCCGGACGCGACTGGCTAGGTGGCCGTCCGCCGAAGCGCCGATCCGGCCTCCGTCGACTGGCAGCCATCTCCCGGTGACCGGTGCTGCCGCCTCGGTCAACGGCCGGGGCTGATCCAGACCTCGGGAACGTACGAGTCGGGTGCCCCGAAGGCGCCCACGACCAACGCCCCTGGCCCGCCCGGCGCGATCGCGTAGAACTCGGCCCCCTCCTGGACGGGGTGGGTGTTCGACCGTTCCCACGAGACGCCGTCCCGCGACACCCAGGACATTGCCGTGCCGCGCTGGAGCCCCTGGACCGTGCCGACACCAATCACGATGTCGTCGATGGCGACCACGTCGGTCATCCACGCGAACCCGCCCTCGTGCTGGCGCGACGATTCGCCCGGCGCCCTGATCCACGTCCGGCCGTCGGGTGACGTCCAGGCCAGCGCCATGCGCCGATCGACCTGTGAGCCGACGGCAACCAGCCCTCCGAAGGGCGCTCGAACAATCGCGACGGCCTCGCCGCCATCGAATGCGGGATCGTCGATCCGCGTCCACGTCACGCCATCCGGCGAGGTCCACGCCACCGCGCCCGTGTGGTCCTGCGCCGTCCCGACGATTCCGACCGCCACGAAGCCGTCCTCGAACGGCGTGATCGCCCGGACCTCGGCGTTCGTGAACGCGATGGGATCATCCGGCACTGGCGTCCACGTGACGCCGTCGGCAGAGCTCCAGAAGCGGGCACGGCGCTCGAAGAGCTCAGGGCCGACCGAGCCTCCCGCCACGAAGCCGTGCGGCCCGGCCGTGACGGCCGTCATGCGCTCAGCGACGCCGTCATCGCCCAGAACGGGAACAGAGTGGCGGTCCCATACCGCGCCGTCGGTGCTGGTCCAGGCGACCGGCATGTGGCCCGATCGACCGACCGCCGACAGGGTGCCGGTCGGTCCGACAGCCAATGAGACCGGAAACGTGAATGCGCTGGGCTCGATCGAGTGGATCGTCCAGTCACTCCCGTTCGAGGATGTCCACGAGACGGGTACCCAATCCGGCGGCGCGTACCCAACCGCGACGAAACCGCCGCCCGACAGGCCGACGATGTCGCTCATCGTTGCCTGGCCCTGGATACGCAGGATCGGGTGATTCCCCGGGTAATCTGGTGCGACGGTTGCCTCGTTGTTGATCGGCCGATCGACGGATGCCACCCGCGCCCAGTCGATGCCGAGCGACGGCGGACCCGACGCCGGTGCCGGCAATGATGACGTGAATGGACCGGCGGTTGACGGTGCGAACGATTCGCAGCCAAGCGCCAGCAGGGCAACTGCCACACCGAACAGGCCGAGGGCGAGCGAAGTCACGCGCGGCCTGTCAAGGGTCATCTCGCAGCGAAGTCTCACGCAAATCGTCCAATGCCGCCCGTGCGAGTCTCGAACCGGTCCACAACCGGGCAGGCGTCAGTCATTCGGGACCGTGGTCTCGGGACGTGATCGGGACCGGGCGCCTATGATCGATTCTCCTGCGTCGGGCCGTCTGAACTCACAGGGATGCCTCGACATCCAGCCCGCGCAAACGATCCATGACTCGTAACCAAGGAGCACCGATGGCTTCGAATCTGATGGACTGGACCTATCCGGAGGGTTCCGACGATGCTGGGATCTTCGAGATCGGACGGCGCTTGGCCGTTGCTATCGGCCGCGCCCCCGACCTCACCCGGTTCATCTATGACCCACGCGCCATGCTGCGGACCACCCGCGAAATCGAGGCCGCGGCGCGCGGGCACCGGCTCCTCGTCGGTTTCCAGACGGCCGCGAAGTTCGAGGTCGAACACGAGCGCTACCGCGACATCGTGGACGCTGGCACAACGGTCACCGCCTGGGCGGCCGGTTCAATTGCCGCCGAAGCCGCCGTCAAAGGTGTCGACTATCGCGCCCTGAAGTCAAACACCCAGCGCCTGGAGAACCAGTGGTTTCTCGTGGCGGACGGTCCGGAGCAACTCGCCTTCGTGTCCTATGAGCTCGGCGACGCGACGGCATTCGGCGTGGGCGGCGCGGCCAGCCCGGGCAAGCGGTTCGTCGGATTCGTCTCGGACGACCCGGCCGTCGTGGATCTTCTGATCCATTCGATTGTCCCGATCGCGGCACCTCCGGCACCCTCAGCCCCAAGAGGCCCTTCCGGCGAGGCGATCGCGCTCGTCGACGCCAGTGACACTTCGTCGGACGAAATCGGGATCGTCGCGGGACCGGGTGCCGTGCTCGTCACTGTGGGCAGGGGCACGGACCGCGCAGCCTTCATCACCGCACTCACACTTGCCCGCAGGGAAGGGCGCGAGCTTGTCGCGATCGATCGCGCTGCCGAGGGGATCGCCAGCCCGTATCACGATCTCCGTGGCGACGACGCCGGGCGCCCTGCACCGGACCGGCTATTCGATGAGTCATTGGCCCGTCGAGAGGGCCGAGGGTCCTTGGCGACATATCTGGAGGCGGCGGTGGTCGCGGGCGTCTCGGCCGGCGGGTGGTTTCCGACCCACGCCGGATTGGACGGCCTCCTCGAGGCCAAACGGCGATTTAACGGAGCAGTGGTGGTCCTGCCTCCCGAGGCCGCGCGGCCAGGCCTCGCAGAACGAGTCCGCGGCATGACTCCGGCCAGGATCGGCGCCGCACTCGACGTTCCGGTGGTCATCGCCTCGTAGCGGCCCCCACCATGCGCATCCTCATCGTCGGCGCGAGCGGCTACATCGGGGGCAGGCTCGCCACGCTCCTCGCCGCTGGAGGCCATGACCTCGTCCTGATGAGCCGCGACGCCCGGCCGCTGGCCGCGCGGTTTCCGGAAACGCGCGCCGTCGCGGCCGACCTCCTCGATCCGTCGACGCTGCCGGCCGCCCTCGAGGGCGTCGAGCTGACGTACTACCTCGCCCACTCGATGACCGACGGCGAGCGGGGGTTCGCGGAGCGGGACCGGCTGGCGGCCGCGAACTTCGCGACGGCAGCGAAGGCAGCGGGTGTGCAACGGATCGTCTATCTCGGAGGTCTCGGGGAGGACACGGCCGGCCTATCCCATCACCTCGCCAGCCGCCACGAGACCGGCGTCGAGCTGGCGGCCCACGGGGTGCCTGTGACAGAGTTCCGGGCAGCGGTGATCATCGGTTCTGGCAGCGCCTCATTCGAGATCCTGCGTCACCTGACCGAGCGCCTGCCGATCATGATCACGCCACGCTGGGTGGGCACCCGTTGCCAGCCGATCGGTATTCGCGACGTCCTCGATTATCTCGTCGGGGCAATTGACCATCCCGAGACGACCGGCATCGTCGAGATCGGCGGTCCCGATGTCCTGTCCTACGGCGACATGATGCGAGCCTATGCGCGACTGCGCGGCCTCCGGCGGCTGATGATCCCGGTTCCGGTCCTGACCCCGCGCCTCAGTTCGTACTGGGTCAACCTCGTCTCGCCGGTCCCGGCCGGCATCGCCCGGCCCCTGATCGAGGGTTTGCGCAACGAAGTCATCGTCACGGATCCCGGGCCCGCAACACGGTTCGGGCTTGCGCCAAAGCCGTTCGCGGAAGCCCTTCAGGAGGCGATCGACCGAACCGACCGCCACGATGTCGAAACGACCTGGTTTGACGCAGCCCGGCGCCGGGGCAGCAACCGCCTCGAGGTGTTGAGTTCGTCGGAGGGAATGATCGTTGAACGACGACAGATGGCAGTGTCGGCGAAGCCGGCGCAGGCATTTGCCGCCGTCGAACGACTCGGCGGTAAGGGCGGCTGGCTCTTCGCCGACAGCCTGTGGCGGGCGCGGGGACTTGCGGATCGTCTTGTCGGGGGCGTGGGTATGCGCCTCGGGCGCCGAGATCCAGATCAGCTCCGGGTCGGCGACGCTGTCGATTTCTGGCGCGTTGAGGAGGTCCGGAGGCCATCGGTCCTTCGCCTCAGGGCAGAGATGAAGGTTCCCGGCCGGGCCTGGCTGCAATACGAGGTCGAGGCCACGGACGGCGGCAGCCGCATCGTCCAGACCGCCCTGTTCGAGCCGAAGGGCCTGCCCGGCCTCGCCTACTGGTACCTGCTCTACCCCGTCCATGCGCTGATCTTCCGCGGCCTTATTCGGGCTCTGGCTGGGCGCGCCGAGGCGGCATCCTAGCCCGGTAAATCGCGCCCTTCTGCGCGACCGGCTTGCGGTCAAGTCTCCCAGCCGGTGGTTTGCCCGGCGTTCTGCTCGTGGAGCCAGCGCTCCAGCGGCGCGAAGTACTCCAGTAGAGGCGCGGCATCGAGCTGTCGTTCGCCAGTCAGGGCGAACAGTGCCTCGGGCCACGGTCGACTGCAGCCCATCTCCAGCATGTTTGCGAGCTTCTTGCCCGCCGCCTTGTCGCCGTAGACCGAGTAGCGATGGAGAGGACCTTCATAGCCGGCCTGGCGGGCGAAGGCGCGGTGGATCTGGAACTGGAGGATGAACGCCAGGAAGTACCGTGCATAGGGCATGTTGCCGGGGATGTGGAACTTCGCGCCGGGATCGAAGTCCGCCTCGGTGCGCGCGATCGGCGGCCCTACGCCCTGGTACCGATGCACAAGGTCCCACCAGGCGCGGTTGTAGTCGGCAGGCCCTGTCTCGCCACAGAACACTTGCCAGCGCCACTTGTCCACCAGCAGGGCGAATGGGAGGAAGGCGACCTTCTCGAGTGCCTTGTGCAGGAGCAACAAAACGTCGTCGTCGCCGGATGGTTCCTGAGGGAGGAGGCCGACACCGGCGAGATAGCTCGGCGTCACCGAGAGCGCAATGACGTCGCCGATCGCTTCGTGGAACCCGTCGTTGGCGCTGTCGCGAAAGAGGACCGGCTGGGAGGAATAGGCGCGCTGATAGAAGGTGTGCCCCAGTTCGTGGTGGATCGTGATGAAGTCCGTACCGGTGATTTCGATGCACATCTTGAGGCGCACGTCCTGATCGAGGTCGACGTGCCATGCGCTCGCGTGACAGATCACGTCACGGTCCATGGGTTTGACGAACATCGAGCGTTCCCAGAAGCTCGCAGGCAGGGGCTCGAAGCCCAACGAGGTGAAGAAGCGCTCTCCGTAGCGCACCATCTCGAGCGCGTCAACGCCCTTCTCGCGCAGCAACGCCGTAAGGTCGACGCTCGAATGGCTCCCCTTCGGCGCGACGAGCGGGAAGATGTTCTCCCAACTCTGACTCCACATGTTGCCAAGAAGGTGCGCCGGGATCGGCCCGCCCAGTGGCACGGCCTCCGGCCCATACGCCTTCGCGAGCGCGGCTCGGGTGTAGGAGTGCAGGAGGTCGTACAGCGGCTTCACTTGGAGCCAAAGTCGGTCCATGTCCAGCATGAATTCGTCGGCGGGCATGTCGTAACCCGATCGCCACATCGCCCCGAGGTCCGCGAAACCGAGATCACGCGCCCCTTCGTTGGCCAAGGACACGAAACGAGCGTATGGCTGGCGCATTGGAGGTGAAACCGTGCGCCAACCTCGCCAGGCGTCGAGAAGCTCATCGGGGTCACGGCTCTCGGCCATGGTCCGCTCGAGTTCGCCGAGATCCTTGCCGTCATAGGAGCCCTTGCCATACATCCCCTGGAGGGCTGCGACCGTTTGGGTGAGTTCCACCTGCGCGTCATGCGCACTCGGCACCGGCAGCTCCACGGCCCGCTTGATCAGCTCTACCTGGCGGGCAATTTCATCAGGCAGGGCCAATTCCTTGAATTGGGCTGCCTCGGCAGCCAGATCCATGACTGCGACGCTGAGTTCGCGCGATGCGTCGGCCGCAATCGCTTCCGTGTCGTCGGTGATGAATGTGTTCTGCACCCAGGCGGCTCGGCCAGCCTTGGTCGCGGCCGCGAGAAACCGTTCGCCCGCACGCTCGAGAAACGAGGACGCACGATCTCTCGCTGATGCCTTCTGGTCGCCGCTCGGCGTCACAGCGCCCAAGTCGGAATCAGTCCCGCTCGACCTCGCGGAATTGCCCATCGTGTTGCTCCTTCAATCCGCCCGGAAGGACTCGATCCACCTGGGACGGCATCATGCGCCCCAATGACCTTCCTCGGTGCTCTCGAATCGATCTGGCGCCCGCTCACGGCATCGTTCGGGATCAACTGACCGAGGGCGGTTGTCGGGACAGGCGTCCCGGTTACGCGGCCCGGAGAGCCTCGGTTTACGCGATTTCGCCCGTTGACACGGCGCGTTCGTGCCTATACGGTGCGTCCCCGCACCAGCCCGAGCGCGTAACGATCAGGAGCGAGTGCAGCATGGATGCCTGCGCGGAATGTGGACAACGGGGCACCGTGCGCCTGTTCGGCATTCGAACTCGGCGCCAGGTCCGCCGAGTTTGGCTATGTCCCGCTTGCGCGTTTGAAGCCAACCGTCGCGGCGTCTACATCGAGCCGTCACCGGTCTGGATCGAGCGCGCGGCTCTGAATCTGCTGCCGGTCAAGGAGCAGGGGTTGGAGCCCGACCCGGGCCACGCGCCGACCGAGCGCCACCAGCGTCATCCGGACCGCCCTCGCTCGACGCTCACACGTCCACTCACGGATCGACGCAGAAGCGCCCCGAACGGGCGGCGCGTAGCCGAGCGGCGGAGCGGGAGCGGCGGGTCGGTCCGTCGAGTTTCGGCCACCGACTGAGAGGCATCAGGCCGGTTGCCATCGGACTCTGCGGGCGTCAATCGGATGGCCCTGTACGGACCAGACCTGGGCGGCGGGCGTTGTCAGCCGGACGCGCCGAGGTCGATGCGGACAGCACCCGATGTAATGACGCTCGTATTGCCGGCGCGATCTCGGAGGGTCAGGTCCCACTGGTAGCACCTGCCATCGACGAGGCCAGCGGCCAGGAACGGACTCGCGTCCACCGAGGCCGGCCCATCATTGGTGTACGCCCCGCAGGTTCCGGCGGAATATGGGGCGATAAGCTGCTGGAGTGTCCGGCTACCGACGCCGGACCCGGCGTCCGCTTCAGTCCACGAGACGGCATAGGTCGCGCCGGTCAGAACCGTCAATACGCCAAAGACGGGCGCTTCGAACGTGGCCGTCGGCGCATCCTGGTCAGGAACGACGCTCGGGCGATCGTGGGAGAAACAGAGCGGGATGCTCGCTGACGTCCCGAAACTGTTCGTAGCGTTGAACCGGACACAGATGTCGGGGATGTCGGGAATATCTCGGGTTGCGATGGAGACTGGACCCGGCTCGACAAGGCCAGCGGCAACGTTGATCCGACTCGGAAATTCGCGCAACGTCGACGGGCCTGGTCCAATCTCGAGCACGACGTCAGTGGCGGCCCCCTGAGGATCGACGCGACCGGAAAATGTCCAGGTAACGCCGTCGTTCTGCCACGTCGGGTCGATCTGAATGCCGGGCCCTGCCCCGAATGTCGAGGGCGAGGACGACGGCGAAGACGAACCGCTCGTTGCGGCGCAGCCGCCCAGGACGGCTCCAAACCCGACGAACAGGGCGATCGAAAGGGCGAGCGACCGTTGTCCATCCATCGTCAAGTACATAGCCGCGATCGCGAACCAGAGTTCAGAATCGACTCGCGATGATCTCCCCCGGCAGATCTATCGACCAGGGTCGAGTTCAGGTGACGAACACTTCCCGCCTCGCGGGCAGGGGACCGCGTACGATCGACCCATGCGAGCTGTCCAGTACTCGGAGTTCGGCGGGGAGATCGAGATTCGCGACGTGGCGGTCCCGTCCGTCCCGCCTGATGGCGCGCTCATTCGGGTCGAGGCGACGGGCCTCTGCCGATCCGATTGGCACGGCTGGGTGGGCCACGATCCGGACATCCAGCTGCCACATGTGCCGGGCCACGAGTTCGCCGGCATCATCGCGGCCGTCGGGCCGAGCGTGACCGGGTGGCGCCCCGGCGCGCGCGTCACTTTCCCGTTCATCGGCGCCTGCGGCGCATGCCCATCCTGCCTGGCCGGGGCCGAAACGGTCTGCGATTCGCAGGATCAGCCCGGGTTCAACCGATGGGGATCGTTCGCGGAGTTCGTGGCGATAACCAGAGCCGATGTCAACCTGATCGCGCTGCCCGAGGAGCTTGATTCGGTGACGGCGGCGGCGCTTGGCTGCCGATTCGCGACGGCCTATCGGGCAGTCATGGCCCAGGGTCGCGCGCGAGAAGGTGAGTGGGTGGCCGTCCACGGCTGCGGCGGCGTGGGCCTGTCATCCGTGATGATCGCGATTGCGGCCGGCGCTCGGGTTGTGGCCATCGATGTCTCACCGATCGCGCTCGCGGCCGCCGGGGCGCTCGGAGCGGAAGTCCTGATTGACGCTCGTGATCCGGACGTGACGACCGCCATCGACGTCGCGACCGACGGCGGCGTGCATCTTTCGCTCGATGCGCTGGGCAGTACGGAGACTTGCCTCAACTCCATTGCCTCACTGCGGCGGCGCGGCCGGCACGTCCAAGCTGGACTGATGGTCGGGGCGGACGCTCGTCCGCCGATCCCGATGAATCGGGTGCTTTCGCGCGAGCTCGAGCTCATCGGCAGTCACGGGATGGCCCCCCACGACTATCGGGAGATGCTGGCTCGCGTTGCGGATGGGCGGCTTCGCCCGGACCGGCTCGTCGGGCGGACGATCTCGCTCGAAGCCACACCGGAGGCACTCATGGCCATGAGCGGACCGCCGACGGTTGCCGGTATGACCGTGATCCTGCCGGCACCCTGATTCGTGGCTGGACGAACCACGAATTACGCGGAAGCCCGTCCCTGTGCCAGCGTGGCAGCGACGATGGCCGCGTCCTCTCCGACGCCCAGGAGCAACGGCGACTTGCGGGTCCGCAGGAACGGAACGCCAACGAAGAAGAGGCCGTCGACGACGGTACTCGCGCCGTTGGACTGGATTGGGAAACCGAGGCTGTCGAAGGCGGCCGGCCACGGTAGCCAGGACGTGTAGTCGGGTCGGAAGCCGCCGGCGAAGATGACGGCCCCGAACCCAGTCAGTGAGACCGTCTCCGGGGATCGACCGTCGAACGGCGCCGGGTCCGGCATTGCTGGAACAGGCAAACCGAGACCCGGAGCGGCGCGTTGGAAGCCCTGCGCCAGTTCGCCGTACCGCGCATCGCCCCATGCGACCGTTTCGGCGAGATCGGGGGCAAATCGCGCAACGTCACCATCCGCATCCAGGAAATGGCCGACGAGGGTCACACCGAGGGCGCGGAGCGTCCGCAGATCAAGATCGTGCGGCCGCCCGTGGCCGGTCGCCAGGATGTTGGCACCCAGCCGGGCGTTGGGCGACGGCAGCGACGCGATGGTGCCATCAAGAAACCCGGACTCCACGGCCCACCAGTAGACGTCGCGGCCATCGATCTGGCGCGGACCCCACGGGGCCTTGCCGCAGGCCAGGACGACATCTCGGCCTGACTCGAGCAACTCCTCCGCCAGCTGACATCCGGACTGTCCACTGCCCACCACGAGAACGCTTCCCTGGGGCAGGTCGGCGGGCTTGTGATAGCCGGGAAGATCCATCGTCAGCAGATCCGCAGGCAACGTTTCGGCCCCGCCCGGTCGATGCGCGCGCTGATACGCTCCGGTGGCGATCACGACCCGGCGCGCATGGATCTCGCCGATCGAGGTCTGGGCTGTGAATCCACCTCCCGGAGCCTGGTCGATTGAGCGGACGTCCACGCCTTCCCGGACCGGGAGTTCCGAGCTGGATGCGTAGCGCTCGAGGAAGTCGACGATCTCATCCCGTGGCATGTAGCCGTCCGGATCGGGTCCGTCGTAAGCCCCGCCGGGCAGCTGCACCGACCAGTTGGGCGTCACGAGGCAGAAACTCTCCCACCGGTCCCGCCAGGACTGCCCGATTCGGCCCCGTTCAAGCACGACGTGTTCGATGTCGCGAGCAGCGAGCTCGTGGCTGATGGACAGGCCCGCCTGGCCGCCCCCGATCACCATCGTGTCGAGCACACTCGTGGCCCTGGGCATCAAGGCATCCTCCGGGTAAGACCCGGCCACAACCTGGCGTTGAGCGCGGCAGGGGGTCTCCCCGACCCTACCACGCGCCTCCTTGATGGCCGGCGAAGACGCCGCCGGTCCTACCGGTGGCTGCGGCCCAGCAGGGAGGCCCGCTCACCGAATACCCGTCCTCGACGGGCGAGGCGACCAAGCCACGACTCCCGCTCTCCCCGGTCCAGGAGTCCGTCTGCCTCCTCATCCGGTCGATTCTTGCCCCGGATCATGGCCAGGACGACCCACGCAATGACGAACGGGAGACAGAGAATGAACCCGATGACAGCGACGATGTTCTGGATGATGTTCATGTGGCCCCAATCAATCTGTAGTCAGGACCGCGGATAGTCGGCTTCTGACACGCCGATTGGACATAGGACCTTCTACTTATCGCGCCCGGGCGGGGTCCGAGGGCATTGCTCGGCGCGATACGATGGGCGGCCAGCCCGCGGCTCGAGCCTCGGGCGCCGAGTTGGAGACCGACCGATGTCCGAGCACCCAAATGTCACCCTGGTCCGTCGCGCGATGCAGGCGATGAACGAGACGGACATGTCGAAGGCGCAGGATGAGATGGCGCTCGTCGACGCGTTCATGGCCGATGACATCGTGTGGCACGAGATCGGTCGAGCCGAGCCGCGCCGCGGCAAGGACGAGCTGCGGGCCGCGATGATGGACGGCAACCGCGGGACGTCGATCAAGTACGACCTCCACGACGTCATCGCGAACGACGATCACGCGGTCGTCCTCGGAACCGCGACCGCGACCCGCGACGGGAAGACGTTCTCCTACAGGACCGCGGAGATCTTCCACATCCGTGACGGCAAGGCGATTGAGCGGTGGGCGTTCTCCGACGACACGGCCGCGATCAACGCCTTCTTCGCATAGCTGGCGCTCTTCATAGGTCCTCGTGATCGGCATCGTCGCGGCGTTCGCGCTCGCATTCGGGCTCGCCTTCGGCATGGGCGGTCGCGGCGTCGCCGAGAAGGTCAGCAACGACTGGTACGAGGCGTCGCGCAAGACCGCGAGCAAGATCAGCCGCTCGATGGCCGAGGACGACAAGGCCTGATCCACATGGACCCCGCGAGGTCCACCGATCAACAGTGCTTCAGCGTCAGGGGAGAAACGCGCCGTCCGGTGCGCGACGCATTGCCTCGACCGCGATGATCGCTTCGCGGTCGAGCGGCCCATACACGTGCGGGAACCGCTCGTCGCCGTCGTAGCGCCACTGCGAGCTGAGGCGGTCAAGATCGATCGTTAGGACGACGTGCGGGCCAGGCTCATCTCGATAGAACGCATTGGCCACGTCGACCAGGTCGTCCATGCGATGGGTCAGGTGGACGAACCCTTCGACCGCCAGCGAGTGCGGGCGCACGGGGGCATCGTCCGCATGCTCACCATGCTCCGCGACGGGGATCAGGTGGTAAGCCACCCGTTCAGGCAACCGTGGCCTCACGCTGGCGCGAGGGAGCCGCAACGGCTAGTCGGCCTTGTCGTGCCGCAACCGGAACGTCGGCCTCGTCCTGCCGCCCAAACTTACCCCGGATCATGGCCAGGACAACCCAGATCACGACGAACGGCAGACACAGAACGAACCCGATGACAGCTCCACTGGTCTGGATGATGGTCATGTGGCTCCAATCCGTGGTGACGATCTGACGGGATGCGTTGGGTTAGCTGGCGCGACGGCCCGGTTCCTCGATGACCGGCTCGAGAAGGAGCGCCTTCATTGGGCAGCAGTCGACGGCTCGCTGCGCGGCATGGAGGTGGGAGCGGTCGACAGACCCTGGCTGGATCATCGGGTACCGCCACTCATCCAGTTCGATGAGCTCCGGGAGGAAATCGCCGCAGAGGCCGTAGCCGTCGCACTTGATCCAATCGACGCGCAGCCGTGATTCCATCTAGGCAGCCTCGACCCTGGCGCCGGTGACGGCACATCGCCCGGCGCGGGCGTGATACGCAAACTCGTCGCCGAACGTGTTGAGAGCGCTCGTCATGAGTTGGACGGCGCCGTCCGGATGACGGCAGGCGCCGCGACCGGGGATCTGCGTGGTCCATCGTTCCAGGTCATCAAGGTCGCGAGCGCTCGCGGACCCGTCAGCGATGCGACTGGTCGTCGACCCGAGCGCTCGAAGGCCGTGGACGCATGGCCCGCACTGGCCAGCGCTCTCCGCCGCCATGAACGTCATGATTTCGGCGGTCGCGGCGACGCCGCACACGCCGGCCGGGAGCAACCCGACGATCCCGCAACCGAACGCGAGGCCCTGCGCCTTCATCGCGCTCGGGTCGAGGGGCGTGTCCCAGGCCTCGGCAGTGGTGGCCCAGGTTCCGAAGTAGCCGCCCATGACCACGGCCTGGACTCGCGACATCGTCGCCCCCAGGGCGCCAGCAATTTCCCCGACGGTCGTCCCGAGTTCGATCTCCTGGACGCCCTGCTGCATCGCGGCACCGGTCACCGTGATCAAAGCCGTACCCGGCGAGCCGAGCCGGCCCATCGATCGGTACCAGGGAGCGCCGAATCGGGCGATGAGCGCCGCGTAGGCGAGGCTCTCGACGTTCTGGACGAGCGTCGGGTAGCCGTGGACACCCTTCTGGGAGATGCGCGGCGGTGATGTCGTCGGGCGAGCATTGCCCGTATTGATGAAGTTCACGGCAGCGGATGCCTCGCCCGCGACATAGCCGATCGGGGCCCGTGAGAGGCGGATCGGGCGGGATTGGCCGAGCCTTCGTTGTTCGATCGCGGCGGCCATGGACGCAACGGCGGCCTCGTGCTCCCGGCCGATGTAGACGTGGATCTCATCCGCGCCGATCGCGTCTGCCGCAAGGATCGCGCCGTCGATCACGAGGTGCGGGCGGGCCGTCATCAGGACCCGGTCCTTTGCGCTAGCAGGCTCGCCCTCGGCGCCGTTGACGACGACGACCGCTGGACCTCCGCGTCGCTCCGCGATCGCCCGCCACTTCCTGCCCACAGGGAACCCGGCGCCACCACGTCCGAGCAGCCCACTGGCTTCGAGTTCGCTCACGAGGGCGGACGGGTCGATGCGGTCGGGCAGCGCCCCGAGCCGGTCGAGATGCGCGTCGAACGATTCACTTCCAGCCCGCAGCGAGGGGCCAGCGAGAAGTCGCTCCGGGAATTCCAAATCAGCCAGGTCGTGCTCCAGGTCTTCCTTGCGAGAAGCGGGCAGCGCAGCACCCGCCAAACGACTGCGGGATCGGCGCATGGCCAAGGTCCCATACCTATGAGGCACATCACAGTGAGAAAGGTTTCCCCCTGACCCTCGCTGATCGTCCCCGGTGGCGGGCGTTGGCCTCAGGCGGAGGGCGCGGGCTTCGCCAACGGACCTGTTGCGTCCCGCAGGAGGCCTGGCCAGAACGCACCGAGGCACGCCGCCCGGAACACGTACATCAGGAGGAACGCCACCCAGACCCCGGTGTTGCCGAAACGCGGTGCGAGGATCAGGTCCGCGATGACGTAAAAGCCAGCCGCCACGACGCCCGCGATCCGCAGCGCGCGACCGCGCGTGGTGCCGAGGAAGATGCCGTCGAGCTGCCAGGCAGGCATCCCGAACAGCGGGACGACGGCACAAAACGGCAGGAACATCAGGGCCGCCGATCGCGCCGCCGGGTCCGCAACCACCGCCTCGATGACCCAGACCCCGCCGACAAGGTAGAGCGCGGAGAAGGCGAGCCCGAACCCGAGCGCGAACTCCGTTGTCAGGCGGACGGCGCGCCGGAGCCGGAGGGGATCGCGAGCCCCAAAGGCCTCGCCGACCTCCTTCTCGGCCACGAACGCGAAGGCATCGAGGACGAACGCCGCGACGGTGATGAACTGGAGCAGGACCTCGTTGCCGGCAAGCTCGGCTGTCCCGGCGCGAGCCCCGGAGTTGACGAACCAGGCGAACGAGAAGAGGAGGGCAAGGGTCCGAACCATGATGTCCCGGTTGGCTGCGACCAGGGCCGTCATGCGGTCACGGGCAAAAAGGTTCGTGACGGGTCGCAGTTCGTCGCGAACCATCCACAGGCCCAGGGCCAGCGCCACCCATTCGGCAATCGCCGTGCCCGTCCCGATCCCGGCAGGACCCAGGTGCAGCCCGGAGACGAACCACGCATCCAGCACGGCGTTGACCGTATTGAGAACGACCTGCAGGACCAGCAGGGCTCGCGTTCGACCCGTGCCGATCAGCCAGCCGTTGATCGCGAAACCGATCAGGGCGGCTGGCGCCCCCCAGATTCGCGCGTCGAAGTAGCCCACCGACCGCGCTTCGACGTCCGGAGCGGCCTGGAACGCTGCGAGCGCAACAGTGCGCAGTACTGGAAACAGGACCAGGAGGCCGATCCCGAGCCCAAGGCCGATGGACGCCGCCCGGAGCAGGACGGCGCGACGTTCCAGCGCGTCGCCGGCTCCCTGGGCCTGGGCCGTCAGACCGGTCGTCGACATCCGCAGGAACCCGAAGCTCCAGTAGATGAAGCTGAACGAGACGGCAGCGATGCTGACCGCCGCGAGGTCAACCGCCGACCCGAACCGGCCCATCACGGCCGTATCGACGATGCCCGTGGTCGCAGTTGCCGCCTGCGCGATCACGATCGGCCAGGCGAGCGCGAGAACGCGTGAGCGGGTCAGAGGGACGCTGAGAGACATGGGAATGGCGATCGTACGCGGAGCGACGCGGGGAGGCCTATCCGTGGAGCGGCTGACGGCGACGAAGAAGCCCGGTTCGTGGGCCCAGCAGGAGGGCCCCCAGGAATGTCGCCGTCTCGACCAGCACGATGAGTGCCGCGCTCGCGGTGTTCGTCCAGTAGCTGACATAGAGCCCGATGAGGGGCGCGAGGACGCCGATTCCAGCCGCGACGAGGATGAGTCGGGAGAACCGGTTCGTGAGCAACTGGGCGGTGGCGGCGGGGGTCACGAGCATCGCAACGACCAGAATGATGCCCACCGACTGGAGGCTGATCACGATCGTCATGGCGATGAGGCCAAGGAACAGATACTCCAGCAGTGCTACCGGCAATCCCGACGCCCCGGCGCCGAGCGGATCGAACGTCGAGTAGAGAAATTCCTTCCAGAGGACGGCGACGACGGCCAGGACGACGAGGCCGAGGATCGTGAGCGCGACGAGATCAGCCGAACTGATACCCAGCACCTCGCCGAACAGGAAGCCGAACAGGTCCCCGACGTAGTTCGGAATCGTGCTGAACAGGAACACGCCGAACGCGAACATGCCGGCGAACAGGACGCCGATCGTCGTATCGCCTCGGAGCCGTCCGCGTCGGGTGATCCAGCCGATCGCCAGGGACGTGCCCACGGCGGCGATGGTTGCCCCGATGTAGAACGGGGCACCGATCAGGTAGGCGGCCACGACACCCGGGAATGCCGCATGGCTGAGGGCGTCGCCCATGAACGCGAGGCCGCGCAGGACCATGTACGTGCCGACGACGGCGCAGACGAGGCCGACCATCGCCGATGCCGCGAGCGCCCGCACGAAGAATTCGTAGCCCAGGGGCTCGGTGAGGAAGGTCATTGCGGTCGCCGCGGCGAGGCGTCGTCGCCGTCGTGGTGGTGGATCTCGCCGCCGGCGGCCTCGTCGTGGTGGTGGGCGTCGTCGATGACGACGGCGCGATCGCCGACGAACAGGAGGTGGCCGCCGTAGGTTCGAAGGAGCACGTCCGTGTCGAGGACGAGGCTCGCGTCACCCTGCGCGACGATCGTCCGATTGACGGCGACGATCGAGCGGAAATGCTGGGCCGCCGACGCGAGGTCGTGCGTGCTGGCAATCACGGTCTTGCCGGCCTTCGCCTCGGCGTCGAGGATCCGCATGAGGTCCTCCTGGGTCGCGGCATCGACACCGGTGACCGGCTCGTCGAGGAGGTACAACTGGGGCTCGGACGCGAGCGCTCGGGCGAGGAAGATGCGCCGACGCTGGCCGCCCGACAGGGCCCCGATCTGCCGCCGGGCGAACGCAGCCATCCCCACCTGCTCGAGCGCCGCGGCGACGGCGCCGTGGTCCGCCGCACCGGGCCGACGGAGCGGTCCGAGGCGCGGGTACCGACCCATCATCACGACATCGGCCGCGCAGACTGGAAATCCCCAGTCCACGGATTCGGCCTGCGGGACGTAGGCCACGGATCTGGCGTGTGCTCCCGGTGCCCCTCCCAGGACGGCCACCGTTCCGGTCCACGGCTTCAGCAGCCCGGCGATGAGCTTCAGGAGTGTGCTCTTGCCGCCTCCGTTCGGCCCGACGACCGCGGTGAGGGCACCGGCCTCGAGGGTGAGGTCGACGTGCTCGAGGACCGTGCGGTCGTCATAGCCAACGGACACGTCGGTGAGCTGGATGCTGATGTCCGGACCGGCCATCACCGCGCCCGACGACCCGCTCATCGGAGTGCCGTCACGAGCTGGTCGACGTCCCAGCGAATCAGCGCCTCGTAGGACGTGACCGGATCGTCGCCGAGGGTGTCGTCATAGAGGTTCGCGACCACGCGAGCGCCTGTTTCGCGGGCGATCTGGTCCACGAGGGCGGTCGGGAACTGGGCCTCGCTGAAGATCGCCTTCACCCCGGTCGCCTTGATCCGATCAATGAGCGTGGCGATCTCCCCAGCGCTTGGGTCTTGGCCAGGCGCCTCCACAGCCACGCCGACGATCGTGAGTCCATACGCCCGAGCGAAATACGGCAGTGCATCGTGGAACAGTACAAAACGACGGTTCGCTTCAGGAATGGTCGCGATCTGATCCCGAACCCAGGCATCGAGATCAGCCAGGTTCGCCGCATAGGCCGTGGCCGATGTCTCGATGTCGGCGCCATGGGCAGAATCGGCGAGTTTGATGGCGTCGGCAATCCGGTTCGCGTAGGCGATCCCATTCGAGACATCCATCCAGAGGTGCGGGTTCTGCGTCGCTAGTGTGTCGCCCGGAAGGAGGATCACCCCGGGCAGGTCCACCGCGAGCTTGAGGATCGGGGCGCCGTTACCGGCGGATCGGATGGTCTTCTCGAGCCAGTCGTCGAGCCCGAGCCCGTTCATGACAAACAGGTCGGCCGAGGCAACGGCACGCAGATCGGCGGGCGTCACCTGATAGGTGTGGATGTCGAGGCCTTTCGGGACGAGACTCGTGACCGTGACGCGGTCCCCGCCGACGTTGCGAGCCATGTCTGCGAAGACACTCGACGTCGTCACCACCTGGATCCGTCCCCGATCGGCGCCCGACGGACCGGGCGACGTTGTGGCTCCCGCACACGCGGCCGTTACAAGGGCGACGCCAACGACAACAACCTCAAGCAAAGCGAGGGGGAATCGAGAGCGCAGGGCGGGGTGGTGTGGCATCGGCGGGCGAATACTGATACTGAGTCGCAACAGGTGTCAACTGGGTCCCGTTCCGACTGCGGCGTTCCGGTCTGCCGTCCTGGATCCCAGATTGCAGCGGGTCTCGAGCGCGGTAGGATCACGGAACGTCCCGGCAGCAGCTGAGGAGCAGCCATGAGCGAGCAGAAGTCATCACTTCCAGGCGGCGGAATCTGGAACGCCAGCTGGCCGATCCAGATCATCGCTGCCGCTGTCCTGGCGGCCCTCGGGGTCTTCATGCTGCTCGACTCGGGACGCGCAGAACTGTTCGCCGGTCTGGTCTTCGGCGGTTTCCTTCTCGTTGACGGCATTCGTTGGGCCGTGACCCGGATCGGAGCGCAGCAGTTCGGGCGCATCGGCGAAATCGAATCCCTGCGCGCCGGCATCGGGTTGTTGACGGCGATCATGCTGTTCGGGCTGTCATTCCTCAACGCGATCACCCTCAGCGGCGTTCGTCTGATCCTCGCGATCGGCGGCCTCGCCTTCGGGCTGCTCGGAATCGTGATGGTCGTGCTCGGCATGGGCAAGGGAATTCGGTGGGCGCTCGCGGTCATCAGCCTGATCGTCACGGCGTACGGCGTGCTGTTGCTGTACACGCAGTTCGTGGACCAGGCCGGGCTAGGCACGATCCTGACGGTCGTTGCTGGCCTCGCGCTGCTGGGTGCGGCCATCCTGGCCGTCCGGGCGATCCTGGGTGCCCGATCCGGGCAAGAGACCACGCCGATCGCCTGACCCTGATCCTCGGTTTGCCTGCCCGCCTACCATGGGTTCATGCCACGGTGTCCCAAGGGACCGACCCGTTCGGCCCGCCACGCTCCACCGGATTTGTCCGCCCGGGCCAGCAGTCAGCTCATCGCCCTCATCCCGGCCCACAACGAGGCGCCGCGCATCGTTCCGGTGATCCGCGGCGCGCTCGCGCATCTGCCGGTTCTCGTGGTCGATGACGGCTCGTCCGATTCGACGGCGGTCGAGGCGGCGGCGGCGGGTGCCGCGGTCCTATCGCAGCACCCGAACCAGGGCAAGGGCGCAGCCCTGCGCGCCGGCTTCGCGCGAGCCATCGCTGAGGGCGCGCTCGCCGTCGTGACCCTCGACGCCGACGGCCAGCACGACCCGGCGGAGCTGCCCCGGCTCATCGAGGCGGAGGCAGAGCAGCCCGCCGAGCTGATCGTGGGCCGACGCGACTTCTCGCGGATGCCGCTTGTGCGCCGCGCTTCCAACTGGGCCGGTACCGTCCTCCTGTCGGCGGCTGTGGGCCAATGGATCCCGGACAACCAGTCCGGCTTCCGCCTCGTTGGCCGGCGACTGATGGCCGCGATGCTGGACAGCCACGAGGCCGGCTTTGCGTTCGAGGTCGAGATGATCGCCGTCTGCCTTCGCGAGGGCTGGCCCATACGCTGGGTCCCGATCTCAACGATCTACGGCGACGAGCGCAGCCACATTCGACCGCTCCACCACCTCCGCGAGTTCATCGGAGTCGCGCTGCGGGCACGCCGGATCGTTAAGGGCGACAGTTCGATATGAGTAACGATGGGGGAACGTGGCGTGAGCGATGCACCGTGGAGGACGAGGCCGTGGCGACTCCTCGCGATTGCCACGGTCGTCTCAGTTCTGGCGGGTTGCGGGACATCCGGCACGATCGCGACCGCACCGGTAGCCTCGCCGACCGAGGCGACGATGCCGTCGTCGCCCCTGCCCTCAGCCGGCACGTCGACGTTCGTCGGTGAAGGATTCACATTTGCGTACCCTGCGAACTGGGCGGTACTCAGTGAGTACGCGCATGTTGGCGTGCACGGCCCGACCGTGATGGGCGCCGTTGGCATCGGCGAGTTCGATGCTGGCTGCACTGTGGACGCGACATCAGCCACGTGCCCGGCCGACCCGAACTGGGTCGTGCCGGCGGACGGTGTGGTGCTCGTCTACCGATTCGGCGCGTGGCTCGGTCCGATCGTCTCCTTGCCCCCGGAGACGCCTGGCCCCGGCGAACGAAGCGTCGATGTCGGTGGACGACCTGCCTTTCGGTCGGACGGAGCGATGTCGATGCGCATCCGTTTCGCCGGAGCGCCCGAGTACATCGAGGCACGCTGGGGAGCCGATTCCGCAGACGCTCCGATGCTCATCCAGGCCGTCCTCGGCAGCTGGGTCTGGACGTCGCCGCCGATCCGTTGATCGAATTCAGCCGAGCTTGAGCTGGGGCAGGACTTCCTTGCCGAAGACCTCGATGAACTCGGCCTGGTTGCGGCCGACGTTGTGGAGGTGGACTTCGTCGAAGCCCATGTCAAGGTAGTGCTGGATGTGGGCGGCATGGGCGGCGAGATCGGAGGTCATGAGGACGCGGTTCTTGAAGTTGTCTGGCCCGACCATCTTCGCCATCGCGGCGAAATCCTCGGGGTTCTTGATGTCCTGCTTCGGGAAGGGCATGCCACCGTTCGGCCACTCGAGGACCGCCTGGTCGATGGCCTCCTGATCCGTCCGAGCCCACGAGACGTGGATCTGGAGCATCTTCGGGGCCGCGGACGGGTCCTTGCCGACCTCCCGAGCCCCCTCCTCGAACTTCGCCCAGAGCATCCCGATCTTCTCGTCCGCAGCGCCGACCGTGATGATCCCGTCGGCGAACTTGCCGGTCTTCTTGGCGTTGATCGGACCGGCGGTCGCCACGTAGACCGGTATAGGCTGCTCGGGTCGCGTGTAGAGCTTGGCGCTCTCGAGGGTGAAGTACTCGCCCTTGTGCTTGACCACGTTGCCGGTGAACAGCTTGTTGATGATCTCGATGCTCTCGAACATCATTGCGCTCCGGACCCCGATCTCCGGCCAGACGCCCCCGACGACGTGCTCGTTCAGGGCCTCGCCGGCACCGAGCCCGAGGTAGAACCGGCCCGGAAACATCGCGCCGAGGGTCGCCGCCGCGTGGGCAATGACCGCCGGGTGGTAGCGGAACCCAGGACACGTCACCGCGGTCCCGAACGGCAGCGAGGTCCGAACGCCGAGCGCACCCATGAAGGACCACGCGAAGGCGCTCTGGCCCTGCTGCGGGGTCCACGGGTGGAAGTGCTCGCTGACCATGAACCCGGCATCGAAGCCGGCTGCCTCGGCCTGGGCGCACCAGTCGAGCAGGTCTGTTGGGTGGAACTGCTCAAGCATTGCCGCGTAGCCGATCTTCGCCATATCAGGGAACCTCTTGCTCGCCCGGGCGATGCGGCCCGGCATCCGCCGTTCGACTCATGGTACGAGGGAGGACGATCGATGGCTCATGATGGAGATGGCCGGAACCTTGGCACGTTGGGCCGCGTACTACATGCTGTGAACCGACAGCGCCTTTGGCGCGGTCGCCGATCCGCGAAGGTGAACACGTGACCCACCATTCCCTCCGTTTCCCTGAACCCACGCCGCGGAAACGACGCTCCCTTCGCGAGACATTTCGTGATCCCGTCCGCGCGCCCCTGATCGTTGGCCTCGTCCTTCTGCTGATTGGGTCGGCCCTCCCGTGGATGCGTGTCTGGCTTCCCTACAACGGCTTCTTCGAAGTCAGCGGCTTCGAGCGGGCAGGCGACGCCGGCCTTCTGCTCGAACTCGCCGCGGTGGCCCTGATCCTTACGTGGAGCCAGGCGGCATGGCACAGCCGGATCACCGTCATCGTCGCCGGGCCATTCATCCTTGCGTTGGTTTGCGCCCTGCTCCTTCGCGTGGCCAACGGCGACGCCAACATCTACCTCGGGTCGCTCAAGCTCCAGGGTGGCAACGGCTCGATCCTCCCGGCGTTCTGGGCCGCCAACGTCGGAGCCGTGGTCGCGCTGATCGCCGGCGCCATTCACGTCTGGCGGGCCCGCGCCCGGCTATCGTTCAACATCGGATTGACCCGGCAGGCCGTTGCTGGCGCCGTCGGGGGCGTTGGTGGCGCTGTCGCCGGGTTCCTGATGGGCACGACCATTGCCCAGCTCTTGACCGTCGGGTCGATCGCGGCTGTCGCATCCAGCGTGGTCGTGGTCCTTGGCTTCCTGCTCGCGATCATCGGGGGCTGGTTTGGCGCCGTCGGTGCCTTCCGCCTGACCGCCCCACAGGGCAACCGCCTGTAGCGATCGGCACCTTTGGGTTCGTCTGGCGCGGCGCGGGCGCGAGTTCCGGCCCGCGTTGCGCGGGCGTGCCACCATGGCGAGCGATGGATATCGAACGCTTCGCCACGCCCGGCCTCGGTGACACCTCGTACCTGATCGCCAGTGATGGCGAGGCGGCGCTGGTGGATCCCCAGCGCGATGCGTGGCGCTTCCTTGAGGTCGCAGAGGCCCGGGGATGGCGGGTCACCCAGGTCCTCGAAACCCACGTCCACAACGACTACCTGTCCGGGGCCCTCGAAACGCGGAGCAGGACCGGGGCGACCATCGTGGCCCCGTCGCTCGGTGGGTATGGGTTTGCCCATCGCGGCGCTGAGGAGGGCACCGATGTCCGAATCGGCAACCTGCGGCTGACCGCGATGGCAACGCCGGGTCACACACCTGAGCACCTGGCGTGGTCCGTGGGGACCGCCGATTTAGACCTGCACCATCCGCCCGAAGCCGTCTTCAGCGGCGGATCGCTGCTTGTCGGTACGGCCGGACGCACCGATCTCCTTGGCCCCGAGCAGACTGCGGAGCTCACGAACCTGCAGTCCACGTCCCTTCGACGGCTGGCCGCGCTTCCACCGTCCGTCCGGATCCTGCCGACCCACGGAGCGGGCAGTTTCTGTGCGGCAGGCGATGCTGCCCCGGGATCCGAAACGACGGTGGGCGCTGAACTCGGGGCCAACCCAGTCCTCGCGGCCGCCGGAAGCGGCGATTTCTCGGCGACCCTGCTCGGCGGCCTCGGGCAATATCCGACGTACTACGGCCGGATGGCTCCCCTGAACCGATCAGGCCCGGCTGTGCTCGGCGGCCCCCCGCACGTCGCCAGCCTCGACCCGGCGGGCTTTCATCGCGCGGCATCCGGCGGTACCCAGATCATCGATGCCCGCCCACGCGAGGCGTTCGCGGCAGCGCACATCGCGGGGTCGCTCAACATCGAGCTCGACGATTCGTTCGCCTCATACGTTGGCTGGCTCGTCCGATTCAATGCTCCCCTGCTGTTGGTGCTTCCCGATCCGATCGCGGAGGCTGCGGCGGTCGCGGTGACTCATCTCCTACGGATCGGGTACGACCGTGTCGCGGGCGTTTTGGCGGGCGGCATCGATGGCTGGACAGCTTCCGGCCGCTCGACACGGACCTATCCGACGACATCGATTGAGCAGGTCTTTGCGGCAGCCGCCCGAGGTGAGCGCAGCGCCCTGCTCGATGTCAGGCAACCGATCGAATGGCGCGACGACGGTGCCATTCCGTGGGCCCAGACCATTTTCGTTGCCGACCTCGCAGACCGGATCCGTGAGTTGCCAGCGGACCGTCAGGTAACTGTCCTGTGCAAGGCTGGGACGCGCGCGGCGATTGCCGCCAGCATGCTCGACGCCGCGGGTATCCCCGTGCAGCTCGTGGCCACTGGTGGCGCAACCGGTTGGGCGGATCGATTCGCCGCCTTGCCCTCGACCGCGACCGTCACCCGCGGCTGAGGTCGTCCATGTCGGCCCGCAGCCAACTCGCGGCAGCATTCACGGCCGGGCCGATCTACCCGGCGACCGATGGAGATCGTCGCGTCGTCCGCGTCCTCGGGCTGGATCTGCCGCTTCGGGCGACCGTAGCGACACTCGTGATGACGCTCGTCGTCCTCTTCGACTTCTCGCGAACGGCGATTCCGGCTGAGATCCAGGCGATCGGACGGGCCGGCGAGGCGCTGCGCTACCAGGCCCTCGAACGCTTGATCCTGTTCGGCCTGGTCCCGGGACTCGTAGTTCTGCTGGCGTTCAAGGATCGCCTCGCCAACTACGGCCTCGGGATCGGCGATTGGCGCTGGGGGCTCGGCCTGGCCGTTGCGGGTGGAGCCTTAATGACGCCAATCGTGCTCGCTGTCGGGTCGAACGCCCAGTTCAGTAGTTACTACGGCGTCTCCGCCGCGCCGGTCGGCGACCTGCTGCTGACCCACATCCTCGACCTCGTCCCGTCCGAGTTCGTGATCCGCGGCTTCCTCATGTTCACGCTGATCCGCGCGATCGGACCGCTCGGCGTCGTCGTTGCTCAACTGCCGTTCGTGTTCGTGCATCTGGGCAAGCCGGAGATCGAGCTCTTCTCGACGCTCGCCGGCGGCATGGTCTTCGGCTGGCTCGACTGGCGCACCCGCTCCATCTGGTGGAGCGCCCTCGGCCACGTCTACATCCTGACGCTCATCGTCGCCGTCGCGGGGGCCGCGCAAACGACGAGGTAGGGGCGCTGGGGCGCCACACCGGTAGGCCCGAACAGTCACCGTCGATCATCCGGGGCGGCGCCGCCGGACCGCGAAGGCCGCGAGAACGAGCGCGACCAGGCTCGCCCCCGCGAGGGCGCCGACCTCACGCGCCTCCACGAACCGATAGCGCGAGGCCGGGACCACGAGGTTGACGATCGCCATGCCCTCGGGCGGCCAGATCGCTCCGTCCGTCGGCCCGTTCTGGAGCTCAGGGTAGAGCGCGTTCGCCTCATCCCAGGTCACGACGCGACCGTCGGCCAAGCGAACGCGCTGGTCGACAAACAGATCTCCCGGGGCGTTATTCGCAACGAATACGGCCTCCGTCGCGAGGATCCGGTTGTGGACGTATGAGCCACCGGAGATGGCGACGGACGCGATGACCGCGGTGACGATGAGCGCGGGCAGTGCCCGGCCGAGAATCGCGCCAACGGCCACGCCGATCGCGAACACGAAGGTGGCCCGCCCGGCCAGAACGACACCGCGCCCACCGAATGCGGCGAAGTTCTGGGAGGCGTCCGTCCACGGGTCGATCGAGGCGGTCAGTCGATCGAGCGCCGCCCCTGCGAGGAAGGACAGCGCGAACACCACGACAAGCACCGGCAGGGCGCGGGTCAGGAACCACCGAGTGCGGGATGGCGCGAGCGACCAGGCCAGGCGGCTCGTGCCGCGCTCGATCTCACGCCCGATGACGGCCGCACCCGTGAGCGCCCCGAGGAGGAAGGGGAGGGCCATGAGGACGGACTGGACCGCGCCCACTTGTCCATTCTGGATGTCGTAGAAGGCGCGGCCCATCGCCTCACAGCTCGGAGGATTGTCCGCATATGGTGAGCAGTGCGCGGCGTAGCCAGTTGCATCGAGGTTCGCGGCGACGAACGCCGCGCCGACCGCGGCGAGGATGATCAGGATTCCGAAGGCGAGGATCTCGAAGCGGTGGAATCGAAAGGCCAGGCGGAAGTCCAGGAGTTTCATGCCGCCAGGCCCCCGCTCCCGGCCAACGAGACACCCGTGCGGCCCGCGGCGAGGTGACCCATCACCACCTCCTCGAGCGTCGCCGGCTGGCCCGGCAGCGCCTCACCCTCGACGAGGGCCATGAGCCGCCCCTCGGAGTCGGGGAATCGGCCGACGAGCCGGCCACCCTCGGCCACGCCGGCACCCGGCGCGCCCGTCGCCACGCCGTCTGCCTCGACCACCCTGTGCATGGCCCGGGCCCCGGCGATCGAGACGTCGAGGAGTTTCCTGCCGCCACCGAGGACGAGGAGTCGGTC
>JBDTOJ010000033.1:0-12615 GCA_039933295.1 Chloroflexota bacterium | reverse complement strand
GGCGATGGGCCGGCTGATCGCGCCGTCGAGGACGAGTACGGCAAAGGGCGGCAACCCGTGGACGCCGGCACGCGCCCGCCGCTCGGAGGCCACGACCTCGCGCCGCTCCTTGACCCCGAGAGCCGCGACGATGATCCCGCGCACACCCACGGCCCGAGCGCGGGTGATGGATTCAGCGTCGATCGACGACCCGGCCACGAGGATCGCGCCGGATCCTCCGACGTCGATCTCCGAGGTCCTGACACGCCCATCGCGCGTCGCCACGATCTGGAGGCGGCCGCTGCTCGGGCCGCCCAGGGCATCGGCGGCCGCAAGGCCCCGCATGGTCGTTTGAACGCGGATACCGGCCCCCGGTCGAATCTCGCTGATCACGCCATCAAACGGTGATTCGAGCGGCTCCGACGGGTCACCGGTCGCGATTCGCCACTGCCCACCACTCCGGAACAGCAACTCGCCCTCGACGGCATGATTGGCGCCCCGGCCACGTGCTCGCGTACCGGACCACCACGCTCCAGGTAGCCCGTCCGAGCTACCTGGCCCACCGCTCACCTCGGTCCGCGCCTCTCGCAGACGGTCCGCGAGCGCCGACCCTCGAACGACCGGTTCTCCCTCGGCCGGCACCGGACGCTCACCGGGCTGGAGCATGAACCACGCTTCGACAGAATCGAGGACGACCGCCCTCGCTCGCACCAGGTCCAGGCCCGCGGCCGTGGCGGTGCGGTTCATCGGTCGTCCCGTGGCCAGGCCTCGGCGGCCCACTCAGCGAGACGCGATCGGCGCCGGTCGCGTCGCTCGGGAAGGAAGAGGGGGACGTCGCGCAGGTCGACGACCAGGCCAGCAAGCCCGCCCGTCACCTGGACCGAGGCCCGCTTCGTCCGGCGACCAAATCGCACCGGATCGGGGAAATCGAGCTGCGCCTCGCCCCGCGTCCCGGGCGGCAGGGCCACGAACGCCAGCTCGCCGGCCGTCAGGTCGCGGCGTTGGACGTCATCCGCGACGCTCAGCGTCAGGCGCGCCGCGCGGCCGCCGCGCCTGCGGCCGCCAGGTCGAGCTCCACCGGCCCCGCCCACGATCACCAGGCTGCCGAGTGGGACGAGGCCGTCGTGGGCCAGATCGGCCAACAGGGAGCGGCGCTCGCCCGGATCCTCGATGGTTCCGATGGGACCGAGGAGTCGCGCGTGATCCCACGCCAGCTGGGTCGATCCGGCTCGGCGGATGGTATCGGCCACGGCCATCGCGACGGCGTGGGCCGGCGCTCCGGCGAACGCGCCTCCGGCGATGATCGTGAGATCCGGCGGGCTCCCAGCGCCGAGCTCCGGCGTGAGCGCTGCGAGGCGCGTGAGCGCAGCGCTGGCCGCCGCAATCCGAAGTCGGGAGCCATCGCCCGTCCCATCGACCCACGGCCGGCGACGCAGGTCGCGGAGACGGTCACTCATTCGGTGGCGGTCCAGGCTGCCGGTCGTCCACGCCAGGACTTCATCGACGGTGTCATCTCCAGGCTCCGGCGGCACGAGCGCACCAGCCGCCGTGATGACACCGCGAACCGTCGGTTCGGCGCCGGCAATGCCTGGCTCGGCCATGAGTCGCACGCCGCCGTCGAAGCCAACCTCGAGCAATTCGACGCGAAGGTCGAGCAATTCGGCGAGCGTCCCTGTCACGGCCCGCATGCCGATCCGACCGTCCTCGGGATCCTGCCGCAGGTCGTCCAGCGCCCGGCGGAGTGCGTCCCGCTCTCCCCTGCGGCCCGTTCCCGCCGGCACGTCAATCACGCGTTCGGACTCCGGGTCCGCGTCCCCAAGCGCGTCAACCCAGGCACGTCGACTTCGAATGGCCGCGCTGGTCATGATCCGGAGGTCGGATCGCCGCTGCATCAGGGCGCCACCGAGAGCCGCGAGATCGTCGAGGGCCGCCCGCTCGTCCGGGCCGGGCGGATCGCTGATCCCGATGAGGACGAGATCGACGGTCGGATCGAGCCCAAGGGCGGTCATCTCACGCGGGTCGTGGGTCTCGGTCGAGGCGGTCGCCACGCGCCAGCCCGTCTGGCGCGCCTCGGCCTCGAGATCGCCGACTGTTCGGCGCGACGCCCCGAGCACCAGGACCAGCCCGGGCGGACGGCTGCGGGCCGTCAGGAGCGGGATGGCCTCGAGGTCACTGTCTCGGAGTTCAGGCCACGTCGCGAGCTCGGCATCCGCTGTGCGAACACGCTCCGCGAGAGCGCCGAGCAGGGCGGCATGCGGGATCTCGACGGGACCGGCCATCGAACCGAGGAGGCGCCATCGCCGGTCGATCCGCACGACGAGGGCGACGGAGGTGGTCGCACCACCGGTATCGATCATGGCGAGGGTTCTCGGGGCTCGAGTCACCGCGTCATGCTACCGGGCCACGAGACTCGGGCGCTGGTCGTGTGGTCGGACCTGCTGTCACGCGTCCCAGGTGATCTCGTCGTCGAGTTCCTCGAGGCGATCGATGAGTTGCTCGATGCCGTCGTCGTCAGCGAGGATCGCAGTAGCACCGGCCATCTCGCCACCGAACAGGCTGCGCAATACCGGATCGAAGAACAACATCGCGTTCGCGCCGAGAGGCCGATACGGCCGGCTGGCGTGCAGGAAGTGCACGGCCGAGGTGGTCAGGCCACGAAGCTGGATCTCGCGCGCCACTTCCTCCACGAGTTCCTCACGCTGATCGTCGGGCAGCTCACCGAGGCCGATGCCGGTCATCGATGAACTCCGCCGTCGCTCACGACTGGGGCGGCTTCCCCCATCGGGGCCCCCAGCGCCTGCTCGAACGCCCGATACGCTTCCGCGCCGCGGAGAGCCAGGATCACGTGCTCGATCGTGGATGGTTCGGCAATTTCATCGCGGAGCGTGGCGACCGTGACCTCGGCGGCCTCGCTGAGGGGAAAGCCGCCAAGTCCGGTACCAAGCGCCGGGAAGGCCACGCTCGAGACGCCCAGTTCACGAGCCCTGGCCATCGCGCTCCGGACCGCCTTCGCGATGGCGACCGACGATGTCCGGCGGTTCTGATCGAGAGAAACCGCGTGGATGACGGCCCGGGCGGCAAGCATCCCGGCGCGCGTCGTGATGGCGGAGCCGACGTCGATCGGGGCATGGCGGACGGCCTCGAACTCGATGGCGTCACCGCCGGCGCGCTTGATAGCGCCACCGACGCCGGTCGACATCCAGAGCGAGGGGCTGGCGGGGTTCACGATGGCATCCACTTCGAGGACGCAGATGTCCCCGTTCCAGAGTTCAAGGCGCGTCATCCGGTACCTCGGGAGACGAGCGTGCGGACCACGGTCGGCCCGGACGCGGCATGGTACACCCGGGGCAGGCGCCGAGCCATGCCCGTGACCACCTCCCATGAGTTCGTGCCGCGTGCTCGAGCAACATCGGCGACCGTAATTGTGGTGCGTTCCTGCGATCCGATGAGCACGAATCGATCCCGCACAGTGATCGGCGGACCAGGCACATCCGTGACGTCGGCCATGACCGCATCCATCGCCACGTTGCCGACGAGCGGGACTCGATGGCCGCGTACCAGCGCTTCCGCCCGGTTCGACAGCGCCCGTGACCAGCCATCGCCGTAGCCAATCGGAAGGGTCGCGATGCGGGACGCCCGGTCGGTGCGAAATGTCGGTCCGTAGCTGATGCCCCAACCGGCTTCAAGATCGGTGACGCGGACCGGCCGGGCATGGAGCGAGAGTGCAGGCGCGAGTTCGCCTGCTGCCGCGCCCTGCTCCAGGCCGGCCAGCTCGTCCGGCACGAGCCCGTAGATGGAGAGACCCGGGCGAACGCCGCCGTACGACGCGACACCATCGCTCAGCAGCGAACCGCTCGCCCGGACGTGGCGGCGCGGGAGGCGCACACCGGAGGCCCGCAGGTTCAGTGCCTCGGCATCGAACGCCTCGATCTGAGCGCGGGTGAGGGCGCCGTCTTCGGGTGCCTGCAGGTGCGTCCAGAGGCCGTCGAGCCGCACCCTCGCCTGAGCGGCAATCGACCGCGCGGCAGCGACGAGCGCGTCGCCCCGGAACCCGCCCCGACCGAGGCCGGTCTCGGCCTCGAGGTGGATCCGGAGCGGACGCCGCCCGGAGCCGGTCGCCATGACCGCGAGAGAGGCTGCGAGGAGTGCCGGATCGCCGGCGGCGACGGCAATTCCGCGCCTGGCCGCCACGGGGACCCAGGAGACGGGGATCGGATACAGGACCAGGATCGGGGCGCGGACGCCACCATCCCGAAGCGCCACGGCCTCATCGATCGTCGCGACACACAGGCCGTCCGCCCCGGCGGCGGCGAGTTCCCGGGCGACAGGCAATGCACCGTGCCCGTAGGCGTCCGCCTTGACCACTGGATGCACGGGCACGTCCGGGCCGGCGACGGAACGAACGATGGCCAGGTTCCTGCGGATGGCCCCGAGATCGATTTCGATCCACGCGGTCCTCGGCAGCGCGTCCAGGGTTGCATCGTCAGCCGGCGCATGTCCGTCCTGGCTCGCCAGACCCACCCCCACCACCACGGTCAGCTTTCTGCAGGGTCCGGGGCCCGGACGACGAATCCCAGCCGCTTCCCGCCACGTTCACGCTCGGCAATGGCCGCCAGGCGCTTCCGAGCGATCGGGAGCGCATCACACAGATCCGAGGCGAGCAGGCCCGCATCCCCGAGTCGCTCCCTGACGATGTCCCCGGCCATGCCGTGGAGATACACCCCGACGCACGCGGCAACGAACGGCGAGAGGCCCTGGGCGAGCAGCGCACCGATGACACCCGCCAGCACGTCGCCGGTCCCACCCGTTGCCAGAGCCGGGTTCTCGAACGGCGCAACAGCCAACTGTCCGTCGGGATCGGCGATCACTGTCCGGGCGCCCTTGAGCACGACGACGTGGCCCCATCGGGCGGCCGCGGCCCGGGCGGCGGTTGCGCGCGCGCTGTCATCACCGACGAGATCGCCGTCACCATCGTCGGGCTCACCTTCGCCGGCTCGAAGGCGTGCAAACTCGCCCGGATGCGGCGTCAGGACGGCTGGTCGACTCGCGCCGGTCCACCACTCCCCGAGCGCTGCCATTGAGCGCAACGCCTCGGCGTCGAGGACGATCGGGGGAGGCGTGTCCTCGCCGATCGTGCCGGACGAGCTCCATCGTCGCCAGACCAGGCCGTAGACCAGGCCCGAGAACGATTGCGTCGTGGTCGTGATCCAGGATCCGGGCGATCGCGGGCTCCGGGTCCACCTCCTCAACATCGTCTTCGGGTAGCGCCATCGTCGTCGCCTCGATGACTTTCCCGGCGAACAGCGGCTGGAGCGACTCGGGAACTGCGAGGGTCACCAGGCCCGCACCCGCCCGACCGGCGGCTCGGCTCACGAGCAAAGCCGCGCCGGCATAGTCGAGCGAACCCGCGACCACGAGCAGTTTGCCGAACATGCCCTTGTGGGCACGGGTCGCACGTTCGGGCAGCAACCGGGCCATCGATCGGTCATCGAGCACGTCCGGACCGCCACACGTGACGGACGGCTCTTCGCTCGCAGCGACTGTGGGCGGCGTGGCCTGCTGGCGAAAGCCCAGCTGTCGGTCAGTCATCGCCGGCGTCCTTCAGGGATGCCGCATGGAGGGTTCGGATGCGTTCCATGCGGGCGAGGACCTGGCGCTCGCGGTCATCCAACCGAGCGTCAATGTCGGGCGGAAAGATGTATCGACCACCGGCCCGGCGCACGCCGAAGGCAATCGCCACCGCGTAGTCCGATTCGTGGGAGATCGACACGGCAATCCGATCCATGCCGAGCTGCTCCGCCCGTCGTTCGGCACGCCCGTGGAGACGGACCGCCGGCTGGCCTGTCGGCAGACGCTCGATCTCGATGTCCTTCCAGCCGATGCCGCGCACGCCGAGGCCGAGGACCTTGCTGACGGCTTCCTTCGCGGCCCACCGGCCGGCAAACGTCTCGGGCCGATCCCGGACGTAGCGCTGCTCGGCTGGGGTCAGGACCCGGCCGCTGAACCGGGCGCCGAAGCGCTCCAGGGAGTGGCGAATGCGTTCAACCTTGATGATGTCGATGCCGAGTTCGGTCGTACCGGGCGGTACGAAACCGGGAGGGACGGCGTCGGGTTCCGAGCGATCGTGGAGCGACTCGCGGCCGCCGCAACCAGGCATCCCGAATGCCTACTCGACCGTGACGGACTTGGCCAGGTTGCGCGGCTGATCGACGTCCGTGCCCCGGGCGATCGCCATGTGGTACGCGAACAACTGGAGTGGGATGATCGCCAGGACCGAGGAAATAGCCTCGTGCGTCGCGGGTACCCATGCGACATCGTCGGCGAATCGCTCGATCTGGGGATCGCCCTCGGTCGCAACGGCGATCACGCGGGCGTCCCGCGCTCGGCCCTGCATGACGTTACTGATGAGCTTGTCGTAGGTCGAAGAACTGGTCGCGATCGCGACAAGGGGGCACTCGGCGTCGAGCAGGGAGATCGGCCCGTGCTTAAGCTCCCCGGCCGGATAGCCCTCGGCGTGGACGTAGCTGATCTCCTTGAGCTTCAAGGCTCCCTCAAGGGCCACGGGATAGGTCGCTCCACGACCGACGAACATGAATCCTCTCGAATTGACGTAGCGTCGGGCAAGGCGCGGAGCATCCGGCGCATTCAGATCAATGGCCCGCTGAGCGGCGTCCGGCAGAGCCTGAAGCGCGCGCCCGAGTGCCGTCTCGTCAGCCTCGGACATCGTTCCGAGGTGCCGGCCAATAGCCGCAGCAAGGACCACCAGCGTCGTGACCTGGGTGACGAACGTCTTCGATGCCGCGACCGCGATCTCGGGGCCCGCCTGCAGGAACAGGACGGCCCCGGCTTCACGCGTGATCGCAGATCCCACCGTGTTCGTGACCGCAATGATCGGGCAGCCACGCTCCCGGGCAAGACGGGTGGGGGCGATGGTGTCGGCCGTCTCGCCTGACTGGGTGACCGCGATGACGAGCGTTCTCCGATCCATCGGCGGTGGGCTGTAGCGGAACTCGGAGCCGACCGTCACGCGCGCGGGCAGGCCCGTCCATGCCTCGAGCGCCGCAGCACCGACCAGGGCGGCATAGGACGCCGTCCCGCAGGCCACGATCTCGATCCTCGTGATCTCCGCGAGCAGGGGGCGGAGACCGTCAATCTCGGGAACGTGTACGTGGCCATCCCGGTCAACTCGTCCAGCCAACGCCTGCCGCAACGCCGTCGGCTGTTCGTGAATTTCCTTGAGGAGGAAATGCTCGAAGCCACCTTTCTCAGCCATCTCGGGCGACCAGTCGATCAACGTCTCGGCGCGTTCCTGAACGATCCCGTCCAGGTCAGTGATCACGACGCTGGTCGGGCGCACGTCGACAACATCGCCGTCCTCGAGGAAGATGACGCGCTTCGTGTGGGCCAGGATGGCCGCCACGTCACTGGCAATGAACGATTCCTCACCATTCAGTCCGGCGATCAGGGGCACGTTCAGGCGGGCACCCACCAACCGCCCCCGCTCCTCGCGATGCATCACGACGATGGCGTAGGCCCCATCAACGCGGAGCAGGGCGGCGCGGACCGCATCTGCGAGGTCTCCTCGGTACTCCTCTTCGATGAGATGGGCGAGCGCTTCGGTATCCGTTTCCGACACGAGTTCATGGCCACGCAGCTCAAGCCCATCCCGGAGCTCACGGAAGTTCTCGATGATTCCGTTGTGGATGACCGTGATCTTCCCGGAGCAGTCCGTGTGGGGATGGGCATTGAGGTCATTCGGGCGCCCGTGGGTGGCCCAGCGAGTATGCGCAAGGCCCATGGCCGCGTGCGGCGTGCGATCGACGAGCGCGGTGGCCAGGTTGCCGAGCTTGCCCGCCTTCTTCTCGACGAACAGCGCGCCCTCTTCATCGACGAGCGCGATGCCGGCCGAATCGTAGCCGCGATATTCGAGCCGACCCAATCCCTCCATCAGGATCGGTCCAGCTTCACGAGGTCCGGTGTAGCCGACGATGCCGCACATCCGTGATCAAGTCCTCAGTTCGTTCGCGCCGGCAGAGCCGAGCGCTGACTCGCTCGATGGATGGGCACCTGCGATCAGTGTAGACGCTCGGCTGCAACAGCCGCCAACGCGTCCGCCAGTTCCGAGACGACCATCGCATCCGGCCCCTCGACCATCACCCTGAGCGCGGGCTCGGTTCCGGAGGGCCGGATGAGGATCCTGCCGACGCCACCGAGCCGCTCCTGTGCCGCTGCGATGGCGCGCTGGATGGCGGGGTCCCCTTCCCACTGGTCCTTGTGACGCACGCGCACGGCACGCTGTTGCTGGGGCATGAGCGGGATGTCCGTCGCCAGGTCGGCCAGCGATCGGCCCGTACTGATCATCACGCGCAGGACCTCGAGCGCGGTGACGATGCCGTCGCCCGACGTCGTATGGTCCGCGATGATCACGTGACCGCTCTTTTCACCACCAAGGCCTGCTCCGGCGACCTGCATCCCCTCGAGGATGTACTTGTCCCCGACGGGAGTCCTGACAACCGTCCCACCGACATCCTCGACCGCCTGCTGAAGCCCGCCGTTCGACAGGACCGAAACGACGAGGGTCCGGCCCGCGAGCGTGTCGTGCCCAAGGCGCTCGAGGGCCAGGATCCCGAGGACCTGATCGCCATCGACCACGCTGCCCGATGCGTCGACGGCGATGAGGCGATCCGCGTCACCGTCCAGGGCAAAACCGACGTCCGCACCACGCTCCGCCACGAGCGTCGCCAGCCGGGCCGGATCCGTTGCCCCGCACTCGCGGTTGATGTTCGTGCCATCCGGGTCGGCGTTGATAACCTCGACCGAGGCACCCGTTGCCATGAGGATGCCGGGCGCGAATGCACCGCCAGATCCGTTGGCCGCATCGAGAATGATCCGGACGCCGGACCCCTTGAGCGTCGATGCAAGCCGCATGCGGGCCTCGATGTACTCCGCAACGCGGTCCCGTGCGTCGACCATCACGCCGAGATCGTCATTGCCGGCCCCGCCGAGTTCCTCGGTCCGCCAGATCAGCTGCTCCAGCTCATCTTCGATCTGGTCGTCGAGCTTGAGGCCCTGCGCATCGAGAACCTTCAGGCCGTTATCGGCCGCGGGATTGTGGGATGCCGAGACCATGATCCCAGCGGCAAAGTCGCCGATGCCGGCGAGAAAGGCGAGGGCCGGTGTCGGAACGACCCCGACCTGATGGACGTTCGTCCCGAGACTTGTCGCGCCGGCCGTCAGCGCCGCCACGAACAGGTCACCCGACCGGCGAGTGTCCTGCCCAACGACGATCGCACCGCGGCCGCCCGCCAGCCGATGCGCGGTCGCTCGCCCGAGCGCGTATGCGGTGGTCGGCTTCAACTCGATGTTGGCGATCCCGCGGATGCCGTCGGTACCGAACAATCGGGGCACGGTCGGGTGATCTCCTCAACTTGACGCGACGACGGTCAGGGTATCGCGCCGGTCGCGGACGCCCCGGGCGTCACGGTTACGGTGATCGGATTCGGGCTGGCACCGACGAGGCTGAGCCCGGTGAGCAGATTGGCCGTCACCGTCACCTGGTGGGCGCCGACATCCAGTCCCGCGACCTCGACGGTCAGGACGATCGAGGATCCGGACAGACGATCAAGGTCGGCCACCGACCCGCCGATCGTGATAAGGACCCGATCGGTCGACAGGGCATAGGCTAGATCAGCCCGAGCGCCGGACAGAATGAGCCCCGCGCTGAACGTGCGGGTGCCGGTGACGGGCCGAAGGGTGATGGTGACCCGAACCGATTTCAGATCCGGGGCCTGGACGCCGTCGGGCAGCTGGAGCGTCGTGTCGACGGTGATGTCGGATGATGCGCCGCTGATCGAAACCGGCGCGGTGTCGGCAAATTCGAGGGGCGCGAGGTTATCGACGTCGCCTTCCACGCTGATCACGAGCGGGTCGACCGTCACTGATGCCACCTCGAAGCCCACGGCCGGCGTGCCGACGACGATCGGACGCACCGGCAACGAGCGTGTCTGCCGATCCGTGAAGATGGCAAGGCGGACCCGAACGTTGCCCGGGGACAGGTCGATCTGGAAGAGCTCCTGATCGGCCGCATCCACCGGCAGCAGGTCGACGATGCGATTGATATCGATCCCCGATGCATCGACGTTCAGGCGCGCCTGCGCTTCCGCGACCTTGTTCACGATCGAAGCTGCCCCGGTGACCGTCGTCTCGGTCGACGACAGGATGGGTTCGCCGATGTCGAGCCCCGTCGGGATCGGACCCAGGACCGCGCGGACAGGAACGGTCCTCGAGATGACCTGGTCGAGCTGGACAGTGATCTGCCTTGGTTCGTATTCAACAACCTGGATGCGCGGGTCGACTGCGATCACTCGTACCGCAACCGATGTTCGGCCGCCGGTCGGCGCGACCTTCGAGAGGTCGACGATCGCGCGAAAACTCGAGCTGTCGAGGCGAAGGCCGAGGTCCTCGGGTGCGAGGTACCGAATCCGCCGGACGGCTCCGAGATCCGACAGGATCGTGACACTCGAGGACAGCCCCGTCGTCTCGATCGGCACGGCGCCTTCAAAGAGCTGGGCACTCGACGACAGGATCAACCCGCCATAGAGCAGGGTGGCGAATGCGAGGGCCCCGAGCTTGAGCGGCCAGTTGTGGAAGATCAACCCCATGGCGCGATTCATTGATCAAATCCAGACGGCCCCGACGGTTCGTCGCTGACGGCGCCGGACGACGTGCCGGCGGGCGGCGTCACCCCGTCATCCGGCGGCGGCGTGGAAGCAGTGGGCCGGGTCGCGGCAGCCGATGTCGCCGTCCGAGGGCTGGACCGCCGTGGACGTGCGGGAACCTCGTCGGCGACGACCCTGGAAGGCGCGAGGAAGACTTGACTCGGTCCGGCCTCTGTCGATGGGCGCTCTATCTGGGCGCCCGCGCGAACCGACCCGGTCCGGCCCGACTCTCGACCATCCGTGACTCGCGGCGCGTCCTCCCCGCGCATGAATCGGCCGATCCCCGCGAGCGTTGGGGTGGTGGTCAGGCGATGGGTACCGGGGATCCGTCTTCGTGTTCCGTCCGAGGTCGGATCGAGGTGACCGCGGATCGCGCGGGCGAGTTGCAGCTCATTGAGGTTCCTGACGATGCGGGCGCGCTCGATCAGGCTGACCTGGCCGTTCTCTTCTGAGACGACGATCACGACGGCATCGGTCTGCTCGGTGATCCCGAGCGCGGCGCGATGGCGGGTACCAAAGCGCTCCGATGGCACCGTCGTCTCGGTCAACGGCAGCAACGCACCGGCCGCGAGAATGTCCGATCCGCGGATGATGACGGCTCCGTCATGGAGGGCTGTCTTGGGCATGAAGATCGTGCGCAGGAGATCCACCGACAGATCGCCATGAATCATGATGCCGGACTCGGCGATCTCCTCGAGGCCGGTGTCCCGTTCGAGCACCATCAGCGCCCCATGCCCGTCCCCGGACAGGAGCGACGCCGCTCGCGCGACGATCGCGGCGACCTGTTCGGCTGCGGTGTTCTCATTCGGGAAGAGCCAGGCCATGGAACCGACGCGGCCGATGCGCTCGAGCGCTCGACGGAGTTCGGGTTGGAACACCACGACCAGGGCGAACAGTCCCACGACCGCGCCGGTCTGGAGGATCTGGGTCAGGAGTCGAAGGGTCAGCGCCTGGGCAGCGAAATAGACGACGAACAACACACTGACACCGATCACAAGGCGCACCGCACGCGTTCCTCGGATCAGGCTGAAGAGCCAGTAGATCAGAAGCGCGGTGATCCCGATGTCGAGCAATGTCGTTGGCCGAACCTGATCGAGGATCGACGCGAGGACCTGCGGCATCGGGGTCGAGTGTAGCATCGCAACCCGGTGCAGCAGACGTCACGGAAGCGGCCGCGAACTGATGGCAACCGCGAGGCGGGGGCAGGAGCGACTCAGGCGCGGGCTGAGGGTTCCCGATCGTCTCGGCCGCTCCCGGCGAGATCGCGGACGACGGACGATCCCTCGACGAGGGCCTGAGCATCCGAATCTTCATCGAGGCCCGCAAGCCGGGTCAGGAGCGTGATCTTGTCGCGAGCCAGATCGGTCCAGCCGCGGGCCGCCTGAATGGTCGCGAGTTCGAGCTGCACCGCCGTATCAGCCGGGTCGATGGTCACCAGGATCAGACAGGCGTCGATGGCGGCGTCCAGACGTCCAGCCTCGCGCTCGGCCTCCGCGATCCTCAGGAGCAAAGGGCGCGCTCGCTGACGATCGCCGGCAATGATCAGGGCCTCGGCCTCGGCTCGCGCCGCAACCACGTGGAACCTGGCGCGTGCCTCAACCACCGGGCTCACGGATTCCGGCATGACTTCCGGTTCTGGCTCAGCTTCGGGCTCGACGGCTTCTGACTGGATCGCGGGCTCGGCCTCAATTTCGAGGTCTGGCGCGACCTCGGGCTCGACGGGCACGTCGAGCCCGGCTGCCGACACGAGCTCCGGCGCGACTTCGAGTTCAGACACCGCCTCGGCTTCCGCGACTGCGGGCTCGGCGATATCGGGCTCGGACTCGCCCGCAACTTCGAGTGCGACAGGATCGACGGCGATGGCCGCATGTTCATGTTCCGGTTCGAATGTCGACGCCGGCTCGGGTTCGGGATCCGG